>CANBXZ010000072.1 GCA_947373495.1 Acetobacteraceae bacterium | reverse complement strand
GGCGCCGAGGCGGTGCATCCGGGCTATGGCTTCCTGTCGGAAAACGCCAATTTCGCCGAGATGGTGGAAGCGCACGGCCTGGCCTTCATTGGCCCGACGGCGGCGCATATCCGCATGATGGGCGACAAGATCGCCGCCAAGGACGCCATGCGCCGGCTGGGCGTGCCGCTGGTGCCGGGCTCGCTCGGTGAACTGACCACGCTGGAGGAAGCCCGCGCCGTCGCCGAGGAGGTGATGTATCCGGTGCTGATCAAGGCCGCCGCCGGTGGCGGTGGCCGCGGCATGAAGGTGGCGCGCAACGCCGACGAGATCGAGGAAGCCTGGCGCGTCGCCCGCACCGAGAGCAAGGCCGCCTTCGGCAATGACGCGGTGTACCTGGAAAAATACCTGGACCGGCCGCGCCACATCGAATTGCAGGTGATGGCCGACAGCTACGGCAATGTGGTGCATTTCGGCGAACGCGACTGTTCGCTGCAACGCCGCCACCAGAAGCTGGTGGAGGAAGCCGGCAGCCCGGTGCTGACGGCGGCGGACCGCGACGCGCTGGGCGCCCAGGTGACCCGGGCGCTGAAGGAACTGGGCTACCGCAACGCCGGCACGCTGGAGTTCCTGTGGCAGGACGGCCAGTTCTGCTTCATCGAGATGAACACTCGCCTGCAGGTGGAACACCCGGTGACGGAGATGGTCTGCGGCGTGGACCTGGTGAAGGAACAGCTGCGCGTCGCCGCCGGCGAGCCGTTGGGCTACACTCAGGAGGATGTGCGCTTCCATGGCCATGCCATTGAATGTCGCATCACCGCCGAGGACCCGGACAGCTTCGCGCCTTCCCCCGGCAAGGTGGGCACCTACCACGCGCCGGGTGGCCTGGGCGTGCGGGTGGATAGCGCGCTGTACAGCGGCTATTCGGTGCCGCCGCACTACGACAGCCTGATCGCCAAGCTGGTGGTGCATGGCGCGACGCGCGCCGAGGCGATTGCCCGGCTGCGGCGCAGCCTGGCCGAGATGGTGGTGGACGGCATCAAGACCACGCTGCCGCTGCATCGCGCCATTGTGGAGGACCCGGAATTCCAGGCCGGCGACTACACCATCCACTGGCTGGAAAAATTCGTCGCCGGCCGTCAGCCCTAGCGTCTGATCGTCGCCGGTGGAATCACCGGTGGCGTGAATCAGTCGCTCGAACAACAGCTTGGCGTCTGGCAGACTCCAGGCTGGCTGTGGCGCGGCGATCCCGCTCTGGCGGCAGGGCGGCACCTCGGCGCATACTGCCGGGGTGAGCCGCCGCCCGATTGAGATCACCCCCGACCTGATGCTGCGCGCCTATCGCGCCGGCATGTTTCCCATGGCGGAAAGCCGTGACGACGCCCGGCTGTTCTGGCTGGACCCGGAACACCGCGGGGTGATTCCGCTGCAAGGCTTCCACCTCTCTCGCCGGTTGCGGCGCACCGTGCTGGCCGGGCCCTATGTGGTCACCGCCGATACCTGTTTCCCCCGCGTCATCCGCGCCTGCGCTGCCCCGGCGCCGGGGCGGGAGAACACCTGGATCAACGACCAGATCGAGGGCCTGTTCACCACGCTGCACCGCCAGGGCCATGCCCATTCGGTGGAAACCTGGCTGGATGGCGAACTGGTCGGCGGGCTCTACGGCGTGGCGGTGGGTGGCGCCTTCTTCGGCGAGAGCATGTTCTCCCGCGCCCGGGATGCCTCCAAGGTGGCGCTGGTGCAGTTGGTGGCGCGGTTGCGGCTGGGCGGCTACCAACTGCTGGACGCGCAGTTCCAGACCGACCACCTGGCCCAGTTCGGCACCGAGGAAGTGCCCCGCGCCGACTACAAGCGCCGGCTGGCCAAGGCCACTGCTGCGCCGGCGCAGTGGCTGGCGGCGCCGGATCCCGGCGTGCTGGAAGCCGCCATCCGGGCGCTGCGGGAATGAGCAAGGCCGCCGCGCCGCCGCCGGAACTGCCCTTGGCGCTGCCCGAGGCCGCCACTCCCATCACCGCCCCCGCCCCCGCCCCCGCCCCCGCCCCCGCCGCGCGCCGCCGGCAATCCGGTATCGCCACCGCGGATGTGGTGCAGTCCGCCCATACGGGCGGCAATGCGGAACTGTTCCCCCAGGTGCTGGCGCTGCACGTGCCGGATGGCGCGCTGGTGGCGGACGTGACCCATGGCTCCGGCGTGTTCTGGAAGCAGGTGCCGCCCGGCCGCTACCGGCTGCTGGCCACCGACCTGGCCGATGGCGTGGACTGCCGGGCGCTGCCCTATACCGATGCCAGCCTGGACGCGCTGGTGCTGGACCCGCCCTATCTGGAAGGGCTGCTGCGCGGCAAGGCCGAAACCCGGGGCGGCCAGGGCAGCCATGCCCAGTTCCGCAGCTACTACAGCAATGGCGACGAGGCCCCGCCCACGGCGCGCTGGCACCAGGCGGTGCTGGACCTGTACCTGGCCGCGGCGGTGGAAGCCCGCCGGGTGCTGCGCGACCACGGCATCTTCATCGTGAAATGCCAGGACGAGGTTTCCGCCAACCGGCAGGAACTCACCCATGTGCAACTGCTGACCGGTTTCGCCGAGCTGGGCTTCTACGCCCGGGACCTGTTCGTGCTGGTGCGGTCCAGCAGGGCCGGGGTGGCCCGGCTGCTGAAGCAGGTGCATGCCCGCAAGAACCACAGCTACTTCCTGGTGCTGCAGAAGGTGCCGGCGGGTGGCAGCGTGGCGAAGTACCGCACCCGGGCGCTCAAGCTGGCGGCGCCGGCGGGGTAGGACAAGGGCCGGCGGCCGGCGGCCGGCGTCACCGCGGCGTTGGCTCCGCTCGTGCAGCCAGAATCGCCCGTGGCCCTCAGTACAGCACGTAGCGCATGGTGAAGGTGATGGTCTCCCCGGCGGCATCGGCGCCCGGGGGCAGCGGCGGCAATTGGGCGCCGCGGAACATGTTCATCAGGTTGGAATTCAGGAAGGGCGAGCTGTTGGGGCCCACCATGGTCACGCTGCGCACCTTGCCATCCGGCCCGATATCCACCCGCACCGTCACCGGGCCCTGGTGGTTCATCATCACCGCGTCGCGCGGGTAGCGCTTGTGGTCGTCCACCCAGCGGCGGAACTGGTTGCGCCAGTCCGGCCCCAGGTTGCGGGAGGTTTGCAGGTCCGAGGACGGGTTGGCGTCCAGCCGGCCGCGGCCGGGCATGCCGGACTGTTCCTCGGGGCTGCGCGGGCCCGGCCGCCCGCTGGGCCGCGGCGGTGAGGGCGGGCCGAAGGTGAACGGCCCCGGCATGTAGTCCATCGGCGGCAAGGGCGGTGGCCGTTGCGGGCGTGGTTGCGGCGCCGGCTGGGGCGCCGGCCGGGGCGGCGGCGGTTGTTGCACCGGTGGGGCCGGCGGTGGTGGCGGGGGTGGCGGCGGCAACGGGGCTTCCGCCGCCTCGGGCGGGGGCGGAGGAGGCGGCGGCGGCGGCGGCATGGGTGGCGCTGCCGGTTGCGGCGTCGGTGGCGTCGGCTCTGCGGGCGGCGGGGGCGGGGGCGCACTGGCCGGGGGCGGCACCGGCAGGGCTTCGTCGCCCGGCGGCATGAAGGCGTCTGCCGGGCGGTCCGGCACTTCCTGGCCCGGGGTTTCGGGCGCGCCGCCCTGCCATACCATCTCCACCTCGCTCGGCGGTGGCATGTCGGCCTGGTGGCGTTCGCGCCATTGGATGTTGGCCAGCACCAGCAGCGCCACGAAGACCAGGTGCAGCCCAAGCGAAACCACCGCCGCCCGACGCAGCGCAGGCCTGCGGGCCCAGACGCGCAGCCGCAGTCGGAACTGCTGCTTCGCCTGGGCCCTGGCGGCAAAACGGGGAATACGCGGTGGTTGGGCGTTCACGCGGCCAGGCGCCCTCCACGGCGCGGAATGTCACCGTGGATATAGCCGGGCCTGGCCGGTAACCCCAGGCCGCGTGGCGTCAGGAAGTGTTACGCCTTGGTAAGTGGCTTCAGCGGCAGCGGCTCGCCCGGTGGCACCGGCACGCCGGCCACGTTCAGCACCATGCCCACCAGGGAATAGTAGCCCATCACCGCCACCAGATCGATCACGCCATTCTCGCCGAAGCGCGCCTTCACCTGGGCATAGCTGGCGTCGGAGACGTTGCGGTCGCGGTGCAGCTCGGTGGCGAAGTTGTACACCATCTCCTGGTCCGCGGTCATCGCGTCCGGCCGGCGGCCTTCGGCGATGGCCTGGATGATGGCGTCCGGCAGGCCGGCCTTCAGCGCCAGCAGGCGGTGGGCATAGAACTCGAACTGCGCATCCCAGGCGCGGCCGGTGACCAGGATGGCCAACTCGTTCAGGTCGAACGGGATGGAGGTGTTAAAGCGCAGGTATTCGCCCAGCACCGCCACGCGTTCCGCCACCACCGGGCTGCGGAGCAGGGCGTTGAACGGGCCGCGCAGGTCGCCGCGCGGGCCGGCGGCGATGGCTTCCGCCACCTTCTGCTGTTCGGGGGTACGCTGGGCGTCGGGGATGGGCGGCAGGCGCATGTCTTGGAGCTCCGTTCCGGATTAGTGGCGAGGACGCAGAAGGGGCAGCGGCGGCGCGACGCCAGCCGGCAGCTGGGTCTGTGCCGTGTTCAGCGTCATGGACACCACGACGTAATAGCCGCTGACCGCGATCAGGTCGATCACGCCCTGTTCGCCGAAGCGCGCCTTCACCGCGTTGAAGGTGGCGTCGCTGACCTGGTGGTTGCGGTGCAACTGCCGGCAGAAGTCGAACACCAGCGCCTGGTCGGGGCTCATCCGGCGCGGGGTGCGGCCCTGGGCCAGGTCGGCGGCGACATGCGGCGGCAGCCCGGCTTCCATCGCCAGGCGGTGATGCGCATGCCATTCATACTGCGCGGTCCATTCGCGGGCGACGATGAGGATGGCGAACTCGTTCAGGTCGCGCGGGATGGAGCTGTGGAAGCGCACGCCCTCGCCCACCTTCTGCAGCCGGTCGCCAATGTCCGGGCTGCGCAGCCAGGCGTTGAACGGGCCGGCGATGCGGCCGCGCGGGCCACCGGCGATGGCCGCGGCCACCCGGCGCTGCTCGGGGTTCATCTGTTCCTGGGTCAGGGTGGGAAAGCGGGCGTCCTCGGCCCGGGCGGCGGGGGCGGCCAGGCCCAGCGGCAACAGCGCGGCCAGCATGGCAGCCGATATCAGGCGATGCATGGGGTTTCCTCCGTCTTGTTCCGGCTGGCAGGCGCCGGCGTGTTATTCCCGCCAGCATGCGCTGGGAGTTTATCCTTGCCAGCATGCGCTGGCCGGGGCGGCCCGGCAACGACCCCTTCGCAAAGCCGCCCCCCTGGCCTAGCCTTCGTGTCAGGCTTCAACCAATGGGAGATCTGCTTGGCCTATGCGCTGCAGCAGCTGATCAACGGCGTTTCGCTGGGCATGATCTATGGGTTGATCGCCGTGGGCTACACCATGGTCTATGGCATCATCGGCATGATCAACTTCGCCCATGGCGATGTGTTCATGGTCGGGGCCTTCGTCTCCCTCATCACCGTGCTGTTGCTGGGCATTGGCGGTGGCGCGGCCGGGCCCGGGGCGCTGCTGCTGGTGCTGCTGGCGGCCATGGCGGTCACGGCGCTGTATGGCTGGACCGTGGAGCGGGTGGCCTATCGCCCGCTGCGCGGCAGCTTCCGCCTGGCCCCGCTGATCAGCGCCATCGGCATGAGCATCCTGCTGCAGAACTACGTCCAGGTGGCGCAGGGCGCGCGGGTGAAGCCCACCGGCACGCTGGTGCCGGGCGGCGTCACGCTGATGCAGTCGGAAGGCTTCAACGTGCAGTTCAGCTATGTGCAGATGCTGATCTGCGTGGTCACGCTGGGCGTACTGGCCGGCTTCACCCTGCTGGTCACCCGCACGCCGCTGGGCCGTGCCATGCGCGCCTGCGAGCAGGACCGCAAGATGGCGGCGCTGCTCGGCATCGACACCGACCGCATCATCAGCCTCACCTTCGTCATCGGTGCCGCGCTGGCCGCGGTGGCGGGCTGCATGTACCTGCTGCGCTATGGCGTGATCGACTTCTACATCGGCTTCCTGGCCGGGGTTAAGGCGTTCACCGCCGCGGTGCTGGGCGGCATCGGCAGCCTGCCCGGCGCGGTGCTGGGTGGCCTGTTGATCGGCCTGATCGAGACCTTCTGGAGCGCCTATTTCAGTGCCCAGTACAAGGACGTGGCGGCCTTCTCCATCCTCATCCTGACCCTGGTGTTCATGCCCACCGGCCTGCTGGGCCGCCAGGAAGTGGAAAAGGTATGAAGCCCGCGGCCGCGCTGCGCGACGCCGCCCTGGCGGCGCTGGTGGCCTTCGGCCTGTTCGCCCCGCTGGTGGGGCTGCGGACCGAGGTGGCGGAAGGCGGGCTGGCGCTGCGCGGCCGCTGGGACGACGTGGCCTGGTTGTGCCTGCTGGCCTTCCTCGGCCGCTTCGCGCTGATGGCGCTGGCCGGGCGCCGGCTGCACGTCTCGGTGCCGGCCTGGCTGCACCGCGCCAGCCGCTACGCCGTGCCGTGCTGCCTGGGGCTGGTGGTGGTGCTGCCCTGGCTGCCCTTCGTGGAACGCTATGAGCTCGACCTCGGCATTCTGGTGCTGACCTATGTGATGCTGGGCTGGGGGCTCAACATCGTGGTCGGCCTGGCCGGGTTGCTGGACCTTGGCTATGTCGCCTTCTACGCCGTCGGCGCCTATTCCTACGCGCTGCTGTCACTGAGCTTCGGGCTCAGCTTCTGGGTCTGCCTGCCGCTGGCCGGCATTCTGGCTGCCTTCGCCGGCGTGCTGCTGGGCTTCCCGGTGCTGCGGCTGCGCGGCGACTACCTGGCCATCGTCACCCTCGCCTTCGGCGAGATCATCCGGGTTGTCCTGACCAACTGGGTCTCGTTGACCGGTGGCCCGAATGGGCTTTCCGGCATTCCGCGTCCTGGGTTGTTCGGGCTGGCCTTCACCAGCGAGGAGGGCGGCTTCGCCGACTTCTTCGGGCTGGAGTACGACCCGGTGCACCGGGTGATCTTCCTGTACTACCTGATCCTCGGCCTGGCCCTGCTGACGAATTGGGTGACGCTGCGGCTGCGCCGCCAGCCGCTCGGCCGCGCCTGGGAGGCGCTGCGGGAGGATGAGATCGCCTGCCGCGCGCTGGGCATCAACGTCACCGTCACCAAGCTCACGGCCTTTGCCATCGGCGCCATGTTCGCCGGCTTCGCCGGCAGCTTCTTCGCCACCCGCCAGGCCTTCATCAGCCCGGAAAGCTTCACCTTCATCGAAAGCGCCATCATCCTGGCCATCGTGGTGCTGGGCGGCATGGGCAGCCAGCTCGGCGTTGCCATCGCCGCGCTGCTGCTGATCGGGGGCACCGAGCTGTTCCGCGACCTGGCGGAATGGCGCATGCTGATCTTCGGCGCCGCCATGGTCGTCATCATGGTGGTGCGGCCGCGTGGGCTGGTGGGCACCCGCACCCCCAGCATCGCCCTGGGGGAACGCCGCGCCATCGGTGGCAACTACGTCAGCGAGGGCCATTGATGATCCTCGACGTCGAGAACCTGACCATGCGCTTCGGTGGGCTGACCGCGGTGCACGCGGTTTCCTTCCAGGCGCGACGCGGCGAGATCACCGCGCTGATCGGCCCGAACGGTGCCGGCAAGACCACGGTGTTCAACTGCATCACCGGCTTCTACCGGCCGAGCGAGGGCCGGCTGACGCTGCATGCGGCCCAGGGCCCGGTGGCGTTGCAGAAGCTGCCCGGGCATCGCATCGCCCGCGCCGGGGTGGCGCGCAGCTTTCAGAACATCCGGCTGTTCCCCGGCATGACGGTGCTGGAAAACCTGCTGGTGGCGCAGCACAACCGGCTGATGGCGGCCACCGGCTGGGGCATCGGCGCAGTGCTGGGGCTTTCCCGCTACCCGGCGGCCGAGGCCGCGGCGGTGCAACTGGCGCGGCATTGGCTGGAGGCGACGCAGTTGCTCGCCCGCGCCGACGACCCGGCCGGCGCGCTGCCCTATGGCGCGCAGCGTCGGCTGGAGATTGCCCGCGCCATGTGTACCGAGCCGGCGCTGCTGTGCCTGGACGAACCGGCCGCCGGGCTCAACCCGCGCGAAAGCGACGAGCTTGCCGCGCTGCTGCTGCGCATCCGTGCCCAGGGTACCAGCATATTGCTGATCGAACACGACATGGGCGTGGTGATGCGCATCAGCGACCGCGTGGTGGTGCTGGACCATGGCCGCAAGATCGCCGATGGCCCGCCGGCCGAGGTGCGCGCCGACCCCAAGGTCATCGCCGCCTATCTCGGTGACGGCGATGAGGACGAGGCGGCATGAACGCGCTGCTGCGGATGGAGGGCGTCTGCGCCGGCTATGGCGCGGTGCAGGCGCTCAACGATGTCTCCCTGCATGTCGACCAGGGCGAGATCGTCACGCTGATCGGGGCCAACGGCGCCGGCAAATCGACCCTGTTGATGACGCTGTGCGGCGAGCCGCGGGCGCGGGCCGGCCACATCACCTTCGACGGCGCGGAGATCACCGCGCTGCCGACCCACGCCATCATGCGCCGCGGCATTGCCCAGTCGCCGGAAGGCCGCCGGGTATTCCCGCGCATGACGGTGCAGGAAAACCTGATGATGGGGGCCGAGGCGCTGGGCCAACCGGGGGACGAGCTGCCGCGCGTGCTGGAGCTGTTTCCCCGCTTGCGGGAACGCTTCGCCCAGCGTGCCGGTACGCTTTCGGGCGGTGAGCAGCAGATGCTGGCCATCGGCCGGGCGCTGATGTCCCGCCCGCGCCTGCTGCTGCTGGACGAACCCAGCCTGGGGTTGGCGCCGCTGGTGGTGAAGCAGATCTTCGGCGCCATCCGCCGGCTGAACGCCACCCAGGGCATGACCGTGCTACTGGTTGAACAGAACGCCAACCTGGCGCTGCGCCTGGCGCATCGGGGCTATGTGCTGGTGAACGGGCGCATCACCATGGCGGGAACCGGCGCCGGATTGCTGGCCCGGCCGGAAATTCGTGACGCCTACCTGGGCGGCGCGGCACACTGACAGCAGTTCAGGAAGGAGAGATGGGGATGTTCACGCGTCGTTTGATGTTGGGGGCCGCGGCTTCGGGCCTGGCGCTGCCGGCCTATGCGCAGAACCGCGGCAATCCGATCCGGGTGGCCTGCGCCGGCCCGATGACCGGCAGCAACGCCGCCGCCGGCGACCAGATGAAGATCGGGGCGCAGCAGGCGGTGGCGGATCTCAACGCCCGCGGCGGCGTGCTGGGCCGGCAACTGGCGCTGAGCATCGAGGATGATGCCTGCGACCCGCGCCAGGCGGTTTCCGTGGCCAACAAGCTGGCCGGCCAGCGCGTGGCGATGGTGGCCGGGCACTACTGCTCGGGCTCCTCCATTCCAGCCAGCGCGGTGTACCGGGAGGAAGGCGTGCTGCAGATCAGCCCGGCTTCCACCAACCCCAAGTATACCGACGAAGGCGGCTGGAACACCTTCCGCGTCTGCGGCCGCGACGACCAGCAGGGCCAGGTGGCCGGCGCCTACATCGCCCGGGTGTTCAAGGAAAAGCGCGTCGCCGTGCTGCACGACAACTCCGCCTACGGCAAGGGCCTGGCGGATGAGACCAAGAAGGCGATGAACGCCGCCGGCAAGCAGGAAAGCATCTACAGCGCCTATACGCCGGGTGAGCGCGACTACAGCGCCATCGTCAGCCGGCTGAAGCAGGAACGGGTCGAGGTCATCTATGTCGGCGGCTACTACACCGAGGCCGGGCTGATCATCCGCCAGGCCAAGGAACAGGGGCTGAACGCCACGCTGATCGGCGGCGATGCGCTGGTGACCAACGAGTTCTGGTCCATCACCGGCGCGGCCGGCGAGGGCAGCCTGATGACCTTCAGCAGCGACCCGCGCAAGCGCGCCACCGCGGCTTCGGTGGTGCAGGGCTTCCGCGCCCGCAATGTCGATCCCGAGGGCTATGTCCTGTACACCTACGGTGCCATGCAGATCTGGGCCGCGGCTGCGGCCAAGGCGCAGAGCGTGGACGCCCGCAAGGTGGCGGATACGCTGAAGCGCCAGGGGCCGTGGAACAGCGTGCTGGGCTCCACCGCCTTCACGCCGAAGGGCGATGTCACCGTGCCGGATTATGTTTTCTACGTCTGGCGCAACGGCACCTACGCCGAGATGTAACCGGCCGCGATCGCCCGACGCGCTGGCGCGGAAGGGCGTGAATCGCTGGCCGTATTGGTCCGCGATCGCCCGACGCGCTGGCGTGGAAGGGCGTGAATCGCTGGCCGTATTGGTCCGCGATCGTCCGACGCGCTGGCGCGGAGGGGCGTGGCTCGTGGGCGGCGAATGCGCGAATCGAGCGCGATTTTTCTTGCGCGACGCGCGGCGACACAGGCAGGCTTGGGTCATCCGAAACCAACTGAAAGGAGGTGATCCAGTGTCTCATTGCCTTAAGCCGCTTGCCCTGCCCGCGGCCTGGATCTCCGTTGCCACCTCTGTGGAAACGGCTTCCTGAGCTAGCGCCGGCCGGCAACGGCAGACGCAATGGGAAGGCCTCGGGGGCAACCCCGGGGCCTTCTGCGTTCTGGGGCGCTGCGTTACCCTGCTCGGAACCGGGGGGCGCGCATGGCCATCAAGAACGTGCTGTACATCATGTCGGACCAGCTGCGCTGGGACCACCTGGCCTGCGCCGGGCATCCGCACATCCAAACCCCCAACATCGACGCACTGGCCAGGCGCGGCGTGCGCTTCGCCAACAGCTTCGTGCAGTCCGGCATCTGCGGGCCGTCGCGCATGAGCAGCTACACCGGGCGCTACGTGTCCTCGCATGGCGCCACGCACAACCGCGTGCCGCTTTCGGTGGGCGAGGTGACGCTGGGCTGGCACCTGCGCAACAGCGGGCGCGACCTGACGCTGTGCGGCAAGACGCATGTGATGCCCGACGCGCATGGCATGAACCGGCTGAAGCTGGACGGCGCCAACGAGCTGAAGGTGCTGCTGGAGGAAGGCTGGTTCAAGCCGATCGACCGCTACGACGGCCACCACGCCGAACCCGAGGGCGACTACGCCGACTGGCTGCGCGCCCGCGGCTACGACAGCAGCGACCCCTGGACCGACTACGTCATCAGTACGGTGGACCCAAGCGGCGGCGTGCATTCCGGCTGGAAGATGCGCAACGTGAAGTGGCCGGCACGCGTGGCGGAGCCGCATAGCGAGACCGCCTACACCACCGACCTGGCGATCGACTTCATGCGCGAAAAGGGCGACGCCCCCTGGGTGATGCATCTCAGCTACGTGAAGCCGCACTGGCCCTATGTGGCGCCGGCGCCGTACCACGACATGTACACCGTGGCGCAGTGCCTGCCGGTGCAGCGCGCGGCCGAGGAACGCAGCGATGCCGCGCATCCGGTGATGCGCGCCTTCCAGGACGAGGAAGTGGCCGAGAGCTTCCGCAGCGCCGAATGCCAGGACACGGTGAAGCCGGTGTACCAGGGCCTCATCAGCCAACTGGACGCGCATCTTGGCCGCGTCTTCGCCGAGATGGAGAAGCTGGGCCGCTGGCAGGACACGCTGGTCGTGTTCACCGCCGACCATGGCGACTACCTGGGCGACCACTGGCTGGGCGAGAAGGAGCTGTTCCACGATTGCATCCAGCGGGTGCCCTTCATCGTCCATGACCCCGACGCCGCCGCCGACGCCACGCGCGGCAGCACCGACACCCGCCTGGTGGAAGCGATCGACGTGGTGCCGACCATCCTGGATGCGCTGGCGCAGGACCCGGCGCGGCACGTGGTGGAGGGGCGGTCGCTGCTGCCGCTGACGCGCGGCGAGGCCGTGGCATGGCGCGACGCCGTCTTCAGCGAGTTGGACTGGACCTTTCGTGGCGCGCGCAAGCGACTGGGCGAGCCGACCGGGCATCACCATGCCTGGATGGTGCGGACCGATCGCTGGAAGTACATCCACTGGACCAGTGGCTACCGGCCGCAACTGTTCGACCTGGCTGCCGACCCGCAGGAGTTCCACGACCTCGGCGCCGACCCGGCGCATGCCGCCACCCGCGACGTGCTGCGCGAGCGGCTGCTGCTGTGGTTCACCGGGCTGAAGCGGCGCACCACGGTGCAGTGGCAGGAGATTGAGCTGCGCACCAACACCCACAAGAAGGCGGGTGTCTTCTACGGCGAATGGTAGGGGCGATGACGGTGAGCGTTGCCGCCCGCGGCGCTTCCGGTCCGGCCTTCGGCTGCGCCGGACGGATCGCCCCCGACGACGCGGCCGCAAGGCGCCAGCTGATTGAGGTGGCGCGCGACGCACGCCGTTCGGCGGCGCCGCCCTGACGGCATTGCTCCAGGTTATTGATGTGTCGCGTGATTCACGCCTTTCGGTGAGCGCACCTCAGGCGATCACGCTTTAGCCGCCTTCGCCCACTGTCTGGCCGACGCCATGGTAGTCGCGCGCGAAGTAGATCAATGCCTGGCCGCCCGGGTTGCCCTGGCGAATGGCCTGGATCTCGGCGAACAGCACCGTGTGGGTGCCCTTGTCCACCATGTCGGCGATGCGGCAGTCGAAGCTCACCACCGCGTCCTGCAGCACCGGCGCGCCGGTGACCAGCTCGCCCCACTCCCCCACCAGGAAGCGGTCTTTCATGCTGCACTTGGTGGCGCCGGCGAAGACGCCCGCCAGGTCCTGGTGCCCCGCCGCCAGCGTGTTGACGCACAGGATGCCGTTGGCCTTGGCCATGGCGCCGGAATTGCTGGTGCGGTTGATGCAGACCAGCAGCATGGCCGGGGCGTCGGTGACGCTGCACACGGCACTGGCCGTAAAGCCGCCGCGGCCTTCAGGCCCGGCCGTGGTGATGATGTTCACCGCTGCGCCGAGCCGCGCCATGGCGTCGCGAAATTCCTGCCTGCTGACCGTCATTGCCGTCTCCTCGTCACGGCAGGGTAGGCTGAGTTGCGCGCGGCGGAAAGCGGGGCCGCGAGGCTTTCCAGCGGCTGGCCCTCGGCGGCGAAGCCCAGGCGCCATTCGGTCGCGGCGGCCAGCAGCATCAGCGCCGCGGCCAGCAGGTAGCCCCACAGAATGTCCAGCCGCGCGCCACCCTGGATGAGCCAGCCGAACAGCGCCGGCCCGACCACGCCGCCCACCGCGGTGCCGAAGGCGTAGAACAGCGCAATCGCCAGCGCCCGCATCTCCAGCGGAAAGCTCTCCCCCACGGTCAGGTAGGCGGCGGAAGCGGCGGCCGAGGCGAAGAAGAAGATCACGGTCCAGGCCAGGGTCTGGCCCCAGGCGCCCAGCCATTCCTGCTGGAAGGCCAGCCCGGTGGCCGCCATCAGCAGCCCGGCCAGGGCGTAGGTGGCGGTGATCATCGGGCGGCGGCCGATGCTGTCGAACAGGTGGCCCAGCAGCAGCGGGCCGGCCAGGTTGCCCAGCGCGAAGGGCAGGATGTACCAGCCCACCTGGCTGGCCGGCACGGCGTAGAAGCGGCCGAGCACCAGCGCATAGGTGAAGAACACCGCATTGTAGCAGAAGGCCTGGCACGCCATCAGCACCAGGCCCAGCACGGTGCGCGCGCGGTGGCGGTGCAGCATGGCGTGCACCACCTCCCGCAGCTCGGTATGGCCGCGCCGATGCAGCGTGACCGGGCCCTGCGCCAGGGGTGGCAGCGGGCCATGGCGCAGGCGGACCTCGCTCTCGATCCGGCCGACGATGCGTTCCGCCTCGCCTGGCCGGCCATGCAGCATCAGCCAGCGCGGGCTTTCCGGAATGTCCCGCCGCAGCAGCAGAATGCCCAGCGCCAGCACCCCGCCCAGGATGAAGGCGGCGCGCCAGCCGATCTCGGGTGGCACCAGGGCCGGGTTCAGCACCACCAGGGACAGCACGCTGCCCAGCGCCGCGCCGGCCCAGAAGGTGCCGTTCACCGCCAGGTCGGTGGTGCCGCGCCGCCGTGCCGGGATCAACTCCTGGATGGCGGAGTTCACCGCCGCGTATTCGCCGCCAATCCCCGCCCCGGTCAGCGCCCGCAGCACGGCGAAGGACCAGAAGTCCCACGCCAGCCCGGTGCCGATGCTGGCCACGGTGTAGACCAGCAGCGTGATGAAGAAGAGCTTGCGGCGGCCCAGCCGGTCGGTCAGCCAGCCGAAGAACAGCGCGCCCAGCACCGCGCCGGCCAGGTAGGCCGAAGCGGCCAGCCCCACCTGGCTCTCACTGAGCCGCAGGCTGGGGCTTTCATGCAACGCCCCGGCCAGGCTGCCCACCAGGGTGACCTCCAGCCCGTCCAGCGCCCAGGTGATGCCGAGCGCCACGGCCACGCGCCAGTGGAAGCGGGCGAAGGGCAGCCGGTCCAGCCGGGCGGGAACATCGGTTTGGAAACTGTCGGGCATGGCAGCACAACGCCGCCATGCGCCGAGGTTTCGTGGCGCCGGGTGCGGTGCGTCAGCGGGCCAGGCGGCCGGCTTCGGCGGCGCTGGCCATGGCGGCGGCATCGGCCGGCAACAGCAGGCGCTCGGCCACCAGGCGGTCCGCCGCCGCCCGCACCTGGGCCACATAGGCGGCCGGGGTCGGGTAGCGTTCCGCCAGGGAGGGGCGTGGGTCGCCCGCCGCTTCCCGCGCCGCCTGGGTGGCGGCCAACGGCAGCACGCCACCCAGCAACGGGCAGAGCACGCCGGCGCCATGGCCCGCGGCGCGCGGGTTCCAGCCGGTGTAGGTAGCGCGTGGCGCCTCCAGCACCGGCAGGCGAATGCCGGCCACGGCCATGCCGTCCCGGTCCGCCAGCGGCACCAGCACCGGGTAGCGGCCCAACTCGCGCGGCGGGTAGCCGCTGGCATCCACCCGGGCGGCCAGCGCGTGTTGCCCGGCATAGCCCAGCCCCGGGATCGGCGGCACCGCGTCGGCGGCCGGCACCAGCGTGCCATCGGCGCGGCTGGGGGTGCGGCTGGCCGGGGGCGCGGTGCCGTCCTTCACCCAACCGTCCAGCGCGCTCAGCAGCGCGCGCATCGGGGCGCCGGCATGCAGCGGGTTCACCGGCAGGGCGCAGACCGGCGTGGCGCGGGTCTCGGCGCCATAGGCGGAGAAATGCGGCGTGCCGGTGATGGCATAGGCCCGCACATCCGGCGGCAGCGCCAGGTCGTGCCCGGCCGGGTCGGTCACCAGCAGCGAGGCGCGGGACGACCACCATTCATATTCGGTGTCGGTCTGCATCACCCGCGGGCAGGTGGCGGAGGCACGGCAGCGGCGCAGCAGGCTGTCCCGTTCGCCGGTGAAGGGGTC
>CANBXZ010000071.1 GCA_947373495.1 Acetobacteraceae bacterium | reverse complement strand
CGCTGCACCGCGGCCGGGCTGGTGGCGAATTCCGCCGCCAGGGTGGGGAAGCTCGGCAGGTAGATGTCGGTGGCGATTGGCCCGATGGCGGTCAACGCGCCCAGAATGACAACCAGGCCGAATGAAATGGCGAGCATGATCGTGCGTATCAGCTTCCGTTGCGCCGCAGCAAGCCCGGCCTTCGTGGTTTCCTTCGGCCCGTCCCTGCCGCATCCTGCCGCGCAGAAAAATCGCCATGGCGAGGGAGATGAGGGCATGAGCGAAGGATCGCGACCTGGCGGTACCGTGGCCGCGCGGCTGGGCCTGGCGGCATGAAGCGCCGGGCCCTGCTGCTGGCCGCCGGGCTGGCCCCCCTCGCCCCCCCGACCGGCGCCCACCGCGCCGCCGCACAGCCCGCGGCCGCGCCCCCGCCGCCCATATTGTTCATCCATGGCAATGGCGACCACGGGGCGCTGTGGACCACCACCCTGTGGCGCTTCGAGAGCAATGGCTTCCCGCGCGACCACATGGCGGTGCTGGAGTTGGAAAACCCGCTGGCGCGGGACGACGACGCCGTGCCGCAGCCGCTGCGCTCCTCCAGCGAGGAATTCCTCCGTGCCACCGCCCGCGCCATTGCCGAGTTGCGCCGCAGCACCGGGGCGGCCCGGGTGGCGCTGGTGGGCAACAGCCGTGGCGGCTACCCCATTCGCAACCACGTGCTGCACAACAACGGCGCCGCCGAGGTCTCCCACGCCGTGCTCTGCGGCACCCCGAACCACGGGGTGTGGGATGGCGATTGGCGCCCCGGCAGCGAGTTCAACGGCCGCTCGCCCTTCCTGCGCAAGCTGAACGGCGGCACCACGGATGTGGCGGCGGGCACCGCCTTCCTGACCCTGCGCAGCGACGGCAACGACCTGTATGCCCAGGCCGATGGCCGCTTCATCGGCCGCGCCGGCCAGCCAAC
Source organism: Acetobacteraceae bacterium (assembly GCA_947373495.1). Taxonomy (GTDB): domain Bacteria; phylum Pseudomonadota; class Alphaproteobacteria; order Acetobacterales; family Acetobacteraceae; genus CAIMOR01. Next base: position 14,335 of record CANBXZ010000071.1, on the reverse strand, counting down.
CGGCGTGGACAGCGCCGGGCCCGAGCTGCGCGGCGCCACCAACCTGGTGCTGCCCGGCCTGGACCACCGCGAGACCGCCTACAGCCCGCGCGCCTTCCGGGAGATCTATCGCTGGATCACCGGCGCCGAACCCTCGCGGCTGGATATCGTCACCGAAGGCCGCCCGGTGCTGAATGGCCGGGTGACCGGCACGCCGGGCGGTGTCGCCACCAATCGGCCGCTGGCCGGCGCCACGGTGGAGGTGCACCGGGTGGACGCCGCCGGGCTGCGCGTCGGGCCGCCGCTGCTCAAGCGCGTCACCCGGGGCGATGGGGTGTGGGGGCCGGTGACGGTCGGGCCGGACTGGCACCTGGAGTTCATGGTCGCCGCCGCCGACCACCCCACCACGCATTTCTACCGCCAGCCCTTCCCGCGGTCCTCCGCCGTGGTGCACCTGCGCCCGGCCCGGCCATTGGCCGGCCCCGACCGGGAAGCCGCCGGCGTGGTGCTGTTCACCCGGCCGCGGGCCTATTTCGGCCTGCCGCGCGACGTGGTGCTGTTGGACGGCCATGAACCCGATGCCGGCCAGGTGCCGCGCGGCGTTGCTGCCAGCGCGACGGTGACCGCCCGGCTGAGTCCGTCGCGGCTCAACACCTCCATCACCGGCCTGTTCAACCAGCAACGCCTGGTGGGCCGGGTGTGGCCGGTGGCGGAGAACCGCATCGCGGTGCTGGAATTGAGCTGAGGCGTGGCCGCCTGTGCCGGAGGCACGGCGCCGCCCGCATGACGCGGCGGAACCTGGGGCCACCCCGCGCGCGGGGTGGCGGCCGTGCTGTCGCGGCGGGGTGGCGCGCCCGGCAACGACCGCGCCCCGGGTGGCGGATTTTCCCTTGCTTTTGCCGGCCGATGGTCGCACCCGATGCGGCCAGAAAATCATGCTGTGGGAGCAACGCCGATGACCCTGACCCTGACGCGCCGTGGTGCCCTGGTGGCCAGCTTGGCCACCCCCTTCGTGGCTCGTGCCCAGACCCAGTACAAGGCGGAATACAAGATGTCCGTGGTCGGCAATCGGCCGATCCCGTTCGCCGACGGCGCCTTCAAGTGGGCCGAGTTGATCACCGAGCGCAGCGGCGGCCGGATCAACGTGAAGACCTACCCCGGCAGCCAACTGGTGGGCGGCGACCAGACGCGGGAAATGCTGGCCATGCGCCAGGGCGTCATCGACTTCTGCGTCTATTCCACCATCAACATCAGCCCGCAGGTCAAGGAAGCCAGCCTGTTCCAGCTGCCCTTCCTGCTGCCCAACCACCGCGCCTTCGACGCGCTGCTGGCCAGCGATGTGGGCCGCGACTTCTTCAAGGTGCTGGAAGCCCGCGACATCGTGCCGCTGGCCTGGGGCGAGAACGGCTTCCGCGAGATCAGCAACAGCAAGCGCGCCATCCGCACCCCGGCCGACCTGCGCGGCCTGAAGATCCGCTTCGCCGCCGGCAACATCTTCAAGGACATCTATGAAGGCCTGGGCGCCAACCCGGTGCAGATGAGCTTCGCCGACCTGCAGCCGGCGCTTTCCACCGGCGCGGTGGACGGCCAGGAAAACCCCGTCAACCTGTTCCTGGCCTTCCGCATGGACACGCTGGCGCAGAAGCACCTGAGCGTGTGGAACTACGTGAACGACCCGCTGGTCTTCGCCGCCGGCAAGCAGGTGATGGCGCAGTTCAACGCCGCCGACCAGGAACTGGTGCGGGCCTGCGCCCAGGAGGCCGGGTTGTACGAAATCGGCGTGACGCGCCGCGGCCTGGGCGACAACAACGACCGCAGCGCCTTCGAGGAACTGACCAAGCGCGGCGTGGAGACCACCGTGCTGACCGAGGCGGAAAAGCGCGCCTTCGCCGCCGCCACCCGGCCGGTGTTCGACAAATGGGCCGGCACCATCGGGCAGGACCTGGTGCGCCGGGCCGAAGCGGTGATCCGCGGCGTTTCGTGACCGCCGAATTCGACCCCGGCGCCGCCCCGCCAGACCCGGCGGTGCGCGTGCCCCTGAGCCTGGAGAAGGTGCTGATCGCCGCCGCCATGGGGGCGATGGCGCTGATCACCTTCGCCAATGTCGTCGTGCGCTACCTGTCCAACGTCTCCCTGGCGTTCACCGAGGAATACTCGGTGGCGCTGATGGTGGTGGTGGCCTTGCTGGGCACCGGGCTGGCGACGGCGGCCGGGCGGCATATCCGCATCGGCTACTTCGTGGACAGCCGCCGCCCCGCCGTCCGGCGCGGGGTCGAGTTGGGCGGGCTGGTGCTGGTGCTGCTGATGTTCGGCATTCTGCTGGTCTGGGGCAGCGCGATGGCCTGGGACGAATACCGCTACGAGATCATGTCCAGCGGGCTGGGGCTGCCGCAATGGTGGTACAGCATCTGGCTGCCATTGCTGTCGCTGGCCGTCATGGTCCGGGCGTTGGGCCGCATGGTCCGGCTGGCGCGCGGAGAAGACGGATGATCGGCACCATCCTGTTCCTGGCCTTCGTCGCCATGCTGCTGGCTGGCGTGCCGATCGGCGTGGCGCTGGGCCTGGCCGGCACGCTGGCGATCTTCCTGGCGGACCAGGCGATCGCGGCGGTGCCGACCAATGTCTACGCCGGCATCGCCAAGTACCCGCTGATCGCCATTCCGATGTTCGTGCTGGTGGGCAGCGTGTTCGACCGCACCGGCGTGGCCCTGCGCCTGGTACGCTTCGCCACCGCGCTGGTGGGCGCCGGGCGCGGCGCGCTGGCCAGCGTGGCGGTGCTGGTGGCCATGGTGATCGGCGGCATTTCCGGCAGCGGCCCGGCCACCTCCGCCGCCGTGGGCCAGGTGGTGACGCGCAGCATGGTGAAGGACGGCTACCCGCGGTCGTTCATCGCCAGCGTGGTGGGCGCCGCGGCGGCCACCGACATCCTCATCCCGCCCAGCATCGCCTTCATCGTCTATGCCGTGCTGGTGCCCGGGGTTTCGGTGCCGGCCATCTTCATGGCCGGGATGTTCCCGGGCATCCTGGCCGGCCTTGCCATCATCGTGCCGATCATCGTCATCAGCATGGTGAAGGATTTCGGCGGCAAGTCGCCGGACCGGGAGGCGCTTTCGGTCTGGCAGACCTTCAAGGAAGCCTTCTGGGGGCTGATGGCGCCCATCGTCATCCTGGGCGGCATGCGCACCGGCGCCTTCACCCCCACGGAAGCGGCGGTGATGGCGGTGGCCTATGGGCTGTTCATCGGCTTCGTGGTGTACCGCACGCTGACGCTGCGCGACGTGTATGAGATGCTGGTCGAAGCCGGCGAGCTTTCGGCCACCATCCTGGTGGTCATCGCCCTGGCCAGCGTGTTTGCCTGGTCCACCTCCACGCTCGGCATCGTGCAGCCCATCGCCAACTGGATCGTCGGGCTGGGCCTGGGGGAATACGGCACCATCGCGCTGCTGATGATCGCGCTGATCATCATCGGCATGTTCCTGGATGGCGTTTCGATCTTCCTCATCCTGCTGCCGGTGCTGGTGCCGATCGCCCAGGCCTATCACTGGGACCTGACCTGGTTCGGCGTGCTGCTGACGATGAAGATCGCCATTGGCCAGTTCACCCCGCCGCTGGCGGTGAACCTGATGGTCAGTTGCCGCATCGCCGGCGTGACCATGGAAAGCACCATCCCCTGGGTGGTGTGGATGATCCTGGCGATGTTCGTGGCACTGGCGCTGGTGGTGGTGTTCCCGGAGATTGCGCTGTGGCTGCCACGGATGGTGGTGGGGCTGTAGCCCGCCCCATCCGGTGGCCTGGGACCAGCGGCCAAGCCCCTTGACCGCTGGTGTGCCTGGCCAAACCCGCAGGCGCCTGGCGGGCCACGGTCACGGCCCGTGGCCTCGCGGCACAGGCCGCGGGCCGCGGGCCGCGGGCCGTTGGTACTACATCTCGCAGATGGTGATCTTGCGGTCGGTGATCAGGTCGGTATAGGCCTCCCGCACCTTGGCCAGGCGAGGGTTGGCACCGTGCGCCTTGAAGGCGTCCTGGTCCTTGTACACTTCCACCAGGCAGACCTTGCTCTCATCGCGGCCGGTCTTGGCGGTGGGCTGCAGCACGTCGAAGCGCTCGCAACCCGGCTCCTCCTGCTTGGTCAGCCTGGCGTGCTCGCGGATGATGGCATCGAAGGCAGCGTGGCTGCCCGGCTTGATGTTGAACTCGACGATCAGGGCAACGGCCATGGTGATGTTTCCTCTCAGGCTTCGATAACGACGTAGTTGTCTTCAATGGTCACCGGCAGGGTTTCCGCCTTGTACGGGCCCTGCTGCAATTGCGCGCCGGTTTCCACATGCGCCGGGTAGCTGCGCACCTTCACCTTGGCCGGGTCGAACCAGCTTTGGCCGGTGCGGATGTCGAACTCCCAGTAGTGCCACGGGCAGCGCACCATCTCGCCGCGGCGGGCGTAGTGGTACACCCCCGGCTCGGGCGAGGTGACGTGCCCGCTGATGGTGCCGGCGCACAGGCTGCCACCCTGGTGCGGGCATTTGTCGATCATGGCGAAGAACTCGCCCCCCAGGTTGAACAGCGCGATCGGCCGGCCCCCGGCCTCCACGCGCTTGTGCTCGCCGGGCGGAATGTCCTCCGCCCGGGCCACGACCCAGCGTGCCATCAGAAGCCGTACAGCTTGACGGCGTTGCCGCCATAGATGTCGCGCCGCTTCTCCGTGCTGATGGCGCCGGAAAGCGCCAGCAAGGGGTCGTCGAAATCCCAGTGCGGATAGTCGCTGGCGAACAGGATCTTGTCCCAGCCGATCCAGCCCATGATGTCGAGGATATGCTCCGGCCGCTCCGGGTCCTCCATCGGCTGGGTAGAGAACCAGATGTTGCGCTTGATGTACTCGCTGGGCTTCAGCTTCAAATGCGGCACTTCGCCGCGCAGTTGCTTCCAGTGCTGGTCCAGCCGCCAGGCCACGTTGGGCGCCCAGGCGAAGCCGCACTCGATCATCACCACCTTCAGCTTGGGGAAGCGTTCGAACACGCCCTCCACCACCATGCTGACCACCTGGTTCTGCGCCGAGATCGCGTGCTCGCTGACTTCCTCGGTGTAGAAGCTCGGCCAGCCGCCATTGGTCATGGCCCAGCCGGAATACCCGAAGGCGTGGAAGGCCACCGGCAGGCCGGCGGCTTCGGCGGCTTCGTAGATGGGCCAGTAGCGGGACTTGCCGGCGGGCTCCGCCGTGCGGCTCATCATCAGCACCTGGCAGAAATTCGGGTCGTTCGCCCGCAGCGTGATCTCGCGCGCGCTGGCCGGGCCGTCGTCATACGGCACCACCACGCTGGCGCGCAGCCGGGGTTCCTTGCGGGTCCATTCCTCCAGTTGCCATTCGTTCACGGCATAGGCCATGGCGGCGGAGAACTCGTTGTTGTTGTCGCCCTGGCCGCTGGGCTGCAACGGGTTCAGCACGCCGACATCCACGCCGTACTGGTCCAGCAGTTGGAAGCGCAGGAAATCCAGGTCGCTGGCCGGAGTGCCGCCGGTGGGCGGCCAGGCATCGCGCCGGCAGGCCAGCGGCTGCGCCTTCGGGAAGGGCGGCTGGCCACCGACGAAGCCATGGCGGGCGCGAATGCCATAGGTGCTCAGGTGGTCCTGCCAGCGCTGGCTGAGCCAGCGGTTCAGGTCGGTCGGCTTCTTCATCCGCGGATGGATGTCCACATCCACCAGGCCGAGCGTGGCGGCGGGCGGCTTGGACCGGCCGCGAATGGGCTGGATGACATTCATGCGGTCACTCCTTCACACAAGCGGGGGCACGCAGTCGGCCATAGGTGGCCAGCGCATTCTCGCGCAGCAGCTTCGGCATCAGGCTGGCGGGCAGGCCGGGCGGAATTGCCGCCTCGCCGTCATATTGCCAGTGCGGCCAGTCGCTGGCCCACATCAGCATGTCGTCGCTGCCCAGCATCTCCAGCACCCGCGGCACCACCTCGGGCGGGGCGTCGAAGGGTTGGCAGGAAAGCCGCACCTGGTCGCGCACCATCTCGATCGGCGGGCGGTCCACCCAGGGGATCTCGAAGCGGGTGCCCTTCCAGGTCTTCTGCAATCGGTACAGGAAGGGCATCAGCCAGGTGACGCCGGATTCCAGCAGAACGATCTTCAACTCGGGGAACTTGCTCAGCACGCCTTCGGTGATGAGGCTGCCAAGGGTGCTCTGGAAGCCCTGCGCCTGGGCGGAATATTCCTCCAGGTACCAGGAGGGCCAGCCCACGCTGGTGACCGGGTGGCGGAAGCTGCTGCCGGCGTGGATCGCCAGCGGCAGCCCGTGCTTGATGCAGGCTTGGTACACCTGCCAGTGCTGGCGCTTGCCGGCCGGGGTTTCGCCCATCACCAGCACCTGCGCCTGCACGAAGCGGCGGTCCGGCGCCAGGCGCTCGATCTCCTCCACCGCGTGTTCAGGGTCGTGCATCGGCAGCACGATGGAAGCGCGCAGCCGGCTGTCGCGGTCCAGCCATTCGGCCCGGGTCCAGTCGTTCAGCGCCCGGGTGAAGGCGCGCGCCATGTCGGCGTTGAACACCATCTGCGTGCCATACAGCGGCGTGACGATGGCGGTCTCGATGCCGTAGGGGTCCAGCAACTGGCTTTGCAGGTCGCTGACCTTGCTGGCCTGCTTCCAGTCCGCCCGGGCGGTTTTCGGTGCATTCGGCGGATAGTTCTGCGAGGCAATGGTATTGATGCCGCGCTCCACCACCTGGTCGCGCCAGAACTCGTCCATGTAGGGCGTGAGCGCCGCCATGTTGGGCACCAGGGGATGCACATCCACGTCGATGGCTCGCTGGCCGTGCAGCATGCCGCTTCCTCATTGCTTTCGTGGCAGTCTGGCATGGTATCGGCCGGCTTCCAACTGGCCGCCGGCCGTGCTGCACTGCGGCCATGAACACGAACACCGATGCCGTCCTGGCCGAACTGGACCGCGCGTTCCCCGCCGCCGAGGCCCGGCTGGTGGAGTGGCTGCGCATTCCCAGCGTCAGCGCCCAACCGGCCCATGCCGCGGATTGCCGCCGCGCCGGCGAATGGGTGCTGGCGCAGCTCACCGCGCTGGGCTTCACCGGCAGCCTGCGGGAAACCGCCGGCCACCCGGTGGTGGTGGCGCACCATCCAGGCCCCGGCACCGCCGCTGGCCCGCACCTGCTGTTCTATGGCCATTACGACGTGCAGCCACCCGACCCGTTGGAGCTGTGGCACTCGCCGCCCTTCGAGCCGACCATCGTCGAGGGCCCCAACGGCCCGCGCGTGGTTGCCCGCGGCGCGGTGGACGACAAGGGCCAGGTGATGATGTGGCTGGAGGCCCTGCGCGCCTGGCACGCCACCACCGGCGGCATTCCGGTGCGCTGCACCGTGCTGGTGGAAGGCGAGGAGGAAATCGGCAGCCCCAGCCTGGACCCCTTCCTGGCCGCCAATGCCGCCGAACTGAAAGCGGATGTGGCCGTCATCAGCGACACCGGCATGTGGGACGTGAACACCCCTGCCCTGTCCACCCGGCTGCGCGGGCTGGTCTATACCCAGATCGACCTGACCTGCGCCAATCGGGACCTGCACAGCGGCATGTATGGCGGCCTGGCGCTGAACCCGCTGAACCTGCTGACCCGCATCCTCGGTGGCCTGCACGACGACAACGGCGTGGTGCAGGTGCCCGGCTTCTATGAGGGCATCATCGACCCCTCCCCGGCGCAGAAGGCGGAATGGAACAGCCTGGGCTTCAACGAGGCGCAGTTCCTCGGTGAGATCGGCCTGACCCGCGGCATCGGCGAGGGCAATCGCGGCGCGCTGGAACGGCTGTGGTCGCGGCCGACCGCGGACCTCAATGGCGTCTGGGGTGGCTATACCGGGGATGGCAGCAAGACCGTCATCGCCAGTCAGGCCCATGCCAAGCTGAGCTTCCGCCTGGTGCCGGGGCAGGACCCGGACAAGGTGGTGGCGGGGCTGCGGCAGTTCCTGGCCGACCGCCTGCCGGAGGACGCCAAGGTGGAGGTGCAGGTGTTCGGCGCCAGCCCGGGCATCGAGATTCCGGCCGACTCGCGCTTCGTGCAGGAAGCCCGCGCCGCCTTGGCCGCCGAATACGGCCGCCCGGCGGTGCTGATCGGCTGCGGCGGCAGCATTCCCGTGGTGGAAAGCATGCGCCGGCTGCTGGGGCTGGACAGCCTGCTGATGGGCTTCGGCCTGACCGACGACCAGGTGCACAGCCCGAACGAGAAGTTCGACCTGACCTGCTTCCGCCATGGCGCCCGCAGCCATGCCCGGCTGCTGGGCCGGCTGGCGGGGGGCTGACCCCCCGCCGTTTGGTGGCTCAGGGCAGGATCTTGCCCGGGTTCATCCGGCCATCCGGGTCCAGCGTGGCCTTCAACTGGCGCATCAGGTCCAGCGCCACCGGGTTCTTGTGCGTTGCCATCGCGTGGCGCTTGCTCTGGCCGATGCCGTGTTCGGCGGAAAAGCTGCCGCCGAGCGACACCGCGATGGCATTCACCAGCGGCTCCATCTCGGCCGCGCGGTCCAGCCAGGCGGCGCGGTCGGTCTGGCCGGCCGGGGCGTGCAGCGACAGGTGGATATTGCCATCCCCGGCATGGCCGATGGCGGCCATCCGCCCTTCCGGCCAGCGCGCCTTCAACTCACGCTCCGCGGTGTTGACGAAGTCCGGCACCGCGCTGACCGGCACGCTGGTGTCGGTGCCCACCGCCGGGCCTTCGCGGCGCGAGCAGTCCGGGTAGTCCTCGCGGATCTTCCAGATCATCTGCCGCTGGGCCTCGCTCTCGGCAATCGCGGCGTCCAGCGCCTCGCCGGCTTCCATCGCCTCGCCCAGCGTGTCTTCCATCATCTGCCGCAGCGGCACGCTGGCATGCGCGGCGGCGATCTCCACCATCACGTACCAGGGCGCCGAGCCGGTGGGCAGCGGCATGCGCAGGCCCACGCCATGCGTTTCCGCCATCACCATGCAGAAATCGGCGCACAGTTCGAAGCCGATAACCTCGGCGCCGCTTTCCAGGAAGCGGCCGAGCATGGACAGCGCCGCATCCGGGCTGGGCACCGCGACATAGGCGCTCTCCACCCGCTTCAACGCCGGCGCCAGACGCATGGCGGCGGCGGTGATGACGCCCAGCGTACCCTCCCCGCCGATGAACAGGTGGCGCAGCGCGTAGCCGCTGTTGTCCTTCCGCACCCGGCGCAGGTCGTCCAGCACGCGGCCGTCCGGCAGCACCACTTCCAGCCCCAGCACCAGGTCCCGCGCATTGCCCCAGCGCAGCGTGCGGATGCCGCCGGCATTGGTGGACAGCATGCCGCCGACCTGCGCCGTGCCCTGGGCGCCCCACTGGATGGGAAACAGCCGCCCGGCCTGGGCCGCCGCCTGCTGCACGTTCTGCACCACGCAGCCGGCCTCGGCCACGATGGAGAAGTCCCGCGGGTCGACATGGCGGATGCGGTTCAGCCGTTCCAGGCTCAGCACCACGGAAGCCGGGCCGTTCGGGGGCGCGATGGCGCCGCCGCACAGGCCGGTGCGGCCGCCGGCCGGCACGATGGCCAGGCCCTGGGCGGCGCAGCGCCTGACCACCTCGGCCACCTGTTCGGTGGTGTTGGGCTTCAGCACCGCCACGGGCACGCCCTTGTAGGCGCCGCGCCAGTCGGTGGCATAGGGCGCCACGTCTTCCGGCGCGCGCAGGCAGTTGGCGGGGCCGAGCAGGTCGGCGAAGCTGTCGAAGGGGCTCATGCCGCCTAGTTTCGCAGCAAGGGCGCGCGGCGCAAGCACCCTCTAGTGCAGTGCACACACAGTCGTTTAGCCTGCCTCCCGACCAAATCGGGGGAAGCGGGAATGGCTGACGTGCTGCCGGAAGTGGCGGATTACGTGGTGGTAGGGGCTGGCAGCGCCGGCTGCGTGGTGGCGGCGCGGCTGTCGGAGGACCCGAACGTGCGCGTGGTGCTGCTGGAAGCCGGCGGCCGCGACACCAACCCGTGGATCCACCTGCCGGTGGGCTACGCCAAGACCATGTACCACCCGGAACTCAGCTGGAACTACCTGACCGAGCCGGAACCCAACCTGGACAACCGCCAGCTGATCTGGCCGCGTGGCCGGGTGCTGGGCGGCTCTTCCTCGCTGAACGGGCTGATCTACATCCGCGGCCAGCGGGAGGACTACGACCATTGGCGCCAACTGGGCTGCACCGGCTGGAGCTTCGCCGACGTGCTGCCCTACTTCAAGCGCAGCGAGGACAATGAACGCCCGGGCAGCGAGCTGCGTGGCCGCGGCGGCCCGCTGGCGGTCAGCGACCTGCGCCAGAACGACCCGCTGGTGGCCACCTTCGTGCAGGCGGCGGTGGAAGCCGGCATTCCGCGCAATGACGACTTTAATGGCCCGACCCAGGAAGGCGTCGGCAGCCCGCAGACCACCACCCGCAACGGGCTGCGCTGGTCCACCGCCCGCGCCTTCCTGAAGCCGGCAATGGGCCGGCCGAACCTGGCTGTCATCAGCAACGCGCATTCCACCGGCGTGGTGATGCAGGGCAACCGCGCCACCGGCGTGCGGGTGAAGCGCCATGGCGCCGAGCTGGTGGTGCGGGCGACGCGGGAGGTGATCCTGTGCGGCGGTGCCATCAACTCCCCGCAACTGCTGCTGCTGTCGGGCATCGGCCCGGCGGCGGAGCTGGCGCAGCACGGCATTCCGGTGGTGCGGGACATGCCCCAGGTGGGCCGCAACCTGCAGGACCACCTGCAGGCCCGCATGGTCTACAAGCTGAACCAGCCGATGGGCCTGAACGGCCGCAAGAACAGCCTGCTGGGGCTGGCGGCGATGGGGCTGGAATACATCCTCACCCGCAGCGGCCCGCTGACCTGGTCCGCCGGCGTGGCCAACGTGTTCGCCCGCGTGCTGCCGGGCAGCGCCAGCCCGGATGTGCAGTTCCACATGCTGCCGTTCAGTTCGGACAAGCCGGGGCCGGACCTGCACCGCTTCGCCGGCATGACGGTTTCCACCTGCCAGCTGCGGCCGGAAAGCCGCGGCACCATCACGCTGGCCAATGCCGACCCCTTCGCCAAGGCGCTGATCCACGCCAACTACCTGGCCACGGAAACCGACCGCCGCTGCATGATCGAAGGGTTGCGGCTGATCCGCCGGGTGATGGCGCAGCCGGCCATCGCGCCGCTGGTGGCAGGCGAATACCTGCCCGGCGAGGCTGCCGAAACCGATGAAGCCCTGCTGGCGCATATCCGCGCCACCAGCAGCACCATCTTCCACCCCAGCGGCACCTGCCGCATGGGCGGCGACGCCGCCAGCGTGGTGGACCCGGAGTTGCGCGTGCGCGGCATCGAGGGCCTGCGCGTGGCCGATGCCAGCGTGATGCCCACCGTGGTCAGCGGCAACACCAACGCCGCCTGCATCATGATCGGCGAGAAATGCGCCGACCTGCTGAAGGCCAGCGCGAAGCAGCGCCTGGCCGCGTAGAGCGTGGTCGCCTCAGGCGGAAACGCCGAAAGGCGTGAATCACGCGCCAGAACAACAGTCCAGGGGCGGGCGCCGGCAGCTACGGCTTGCCGAAGCCCGCCATCGCCTGGCGCCATTCCGCCGCGGCCAGGATTTCCTCAATCGCCAGCAACTCGGTGGCCAGGGCGCCGCGCGGGTCCAGTTCCATGCCCTGGTCGATGCAACGCTTGGCCATGCGCAACCCGGCCGGCGGCGCCTGCACGATGGTGGCGGTGATCTCCGCCAGCGTCGCCTCCAGCGCCTCTGGCTGCACCAGGCGGGAAACCAGGCCGTGCAGCACCGCTTCCTCGGCGCTGAGCACCCGGCCGGTCAGCATCATGTCCTTGGCCAGCCGCTTGCCCAGCACCCGCGGCAGGCGCTGCGTGGCGCCCACCGTGCCCCACAGCGCCTCCGGTGTCTTGAAGCTGGCCCGCGGCGTGGCGACGATGAAATCACAGGCGGCCGAGATTTCGCAACCGCTGCCGATGGCCGGGCCTTCCACCACCGCCACCGCCGGCATGGGCAGTTGTTCCAGCGCGTTGTAGGCGGCGAAGCCCTTCACCCGGCGGGCGCGCACCTGGTCGTCGCTCATGCCCTGGCGTTCCTTCAGGTCCGCCCCGGCGCAGAACACCGCGCCCTTGGCCCGCACCAGCACCAGCTTCACGTTCTCATCCGTGGCGCGGCGGCAGGCGGCGGCCAGTTGCTCGGCCAGCGCCAGGTTCAGCGCGTTGCGCGCCGCCGGGCGATTGAGCCACAGCGTCACCACGCCCTCATCGGTGGCTTCGTACAGAACCGGGTCGGTCATATTGCCTTGGCCTCTCGCAGCGCGGCGATGCGGGCGGCGTCATAGCCCAGCATGCCGTGCAGAATTTCATCCGTGTGTTCACCCAGCAGCGGCGGCCGGCCCACTTCCGGCGCGTCCCAGCCCTGGAACTTCAGCGGCACCGGCAGCGCCGGGAAATCGCCCAACGCCGGATGCTGGAAGCTGCCCACCATGCCGCGCGCCTGGACATGCTCGTCCCGCAGCACCTCGTCCACCGCCAGCACCGGGCCGTTCGGCACATCGGCGGCGTCCAGCAGCGCCACCGCCTCGGCCCGCGTGATACGGGCCAGGGCGGCGTTGAGCAGGGCCATCACCTCCTCCCGCCGCGCCAGCCGGCCGGCGTTGGTGGCAAGCCCCGCGTCCACCGCCAGCCCCAGCGCGGCGCAGAGCGGCGCCCAATGCTGGTCGGAACAGGTGATGTGCAGCCAGCGGTCGTCCTTGCAGCGGAAGCTGGCGGTCGGCACCCGGCCGGGGTGTTCGGTGCCCAGCCGCGGCGGCACCTCGCCCAGCGCGAACCAGCGCGCGGCGGCAATGGTCAGCAGCGCCACCTGGCCGTCGAACATGCTGAAATCCACCTGGCCGCCCAGCCCCGTGGCGTCCCGCCCGCGCAGCGCCGCCAGCAGGGAAATCGCCACCCACAAGCCGCTGGTCAGGTCCGCCACCGGCAGGCCGGGCTTCACCGGGCCACCACCGCGCTCCCCGGTCAGCGACAGCAGCCCGCCCATGGCCTGGAACACCGTGTCGTAGCCCTTGCGCTTCGCATAGGGACCGGTTTGCCCGAAGCCGGTGCAGGAAACATAGACCAGCCGCGGATTGACCGCCTTCAGGCTCGCATAATCCAGCCCGCGCCGTTGCAGCGTGCCGGTGGGGAAGTTCTCCACCAGCGCGTCGCTCTGCGCCGCCAGGGCGCGGATGATCTCGGCGCCCTCGGGGCTGCGCAGGTTCACCGTGATGCTGCGCTTGCTGCGATTGCAGCTCATGTAATAGCCGCTGACGCGCTCGCCCCCGGGCCCTTCGGCGAAGGGCTCGAAGCCGCGGGTCTCGTCGCCGCTGCCGGGCTGTTCCACCTTGATGACCTCGGCACCCAGCTCGGCCAGGATCATGCTGGCGAAGGGGCAGGCCAGCACGCGCGACAGGTCCAGGATGCGCAGCCCGGCGAGTGGCTTCATGGCGCGCTCGGCACCACGCCCTGGCCCAGCGCGTCGATCGCGGCCTTGATCCTCAGCAGCGAGGCACGGCTGTACACGGCGGCGTTCTCGGCAGCGGCACAGGCGGCGTCCAGCAGGTTCTCGCGCGGCACCACCTGGTTCACCAGCCGCAGCCGCAGCGCCTCCTCGGCCAGCACCACGCGGCCGGTGGCCAGCAGCTCAAAGCAGTCCTTCGGGCCCAGATGGCGCAGCAGCGTCGGCAGCACCAGGCTGGGGTAGATGTCGTGCTTGGCTTCCGGATAGCTGATCCTCACCTCGTCCGAGGCCACGATCATGTCCGAAGCCAGCGCCAGCGTGCTGCCGGCGCCCACCGTCGGGCCATGCACCGCGGCCACCACCGGCTTGCCCATGCGGCCGGGCAGCACCAGCATTTCCAGCCCCACCTGGGCCCGGCGGGTCTGCATCTCCGGCGCATCGGCGTACAGCTTGCGCTCGCCCAGGTCGGCGCCGGCGGAAAAGCCCACCCCGGCGCCGGCGATCACCACCGCCGCCACGCTGTCATCGGCATCGGCCGCCTGCAGCGCCGCCACCACGGCTTCGCACAGCGCCAGGTTCAGCGCATTGCGCTTTTCCGGGCGGTTCAGGGTCAGGATGCGGACGCGGCCGCGGTTCTCGATCAATACAGGCATCACAGCGTTCCCATCAGGCGGCGGCGCACCGTCGCGGCTTCGTCCACCAGCCGCGCCACCAGGGCGGCGGCCGGCAGGATATCGTCGATCAGGCCGGCGGTCTGGCCGACCTCGGTCTTGCCCCAGTCCACATCGCCATCCAGCGCCGCGTCCTTCAGGGTGCGGCTGGCAAACAGCGCCGCCACCTCCGCCGCCGGCCGGCCGGCGCGCTCGGCGGCGGCCATTT
>CANBXZ010000070.1 GCA_947373495.1 Acetobacteraceae bacterium | reverse complement strand
TGGCCACCGATGACGAGATCATCGACTGGGTGAAGCGGGCGGCGGAAACCACCTACCACCCGGTGGGCACCTGCCGCATGGGCCAGGACGGCATGGCGGTGGTGGACGCGCAGTTGCGCGTGCATGGCATCCAGGGCCTGCGCGTGGCGGATGCCTCCATCATGCCGACGCTGACCTCCGGCAATACCAACGCGCCGTCGATCATGATCGGCGAGAAGGCGGCCGAGATGGTGTTGCAGGCGGCCTGAAACGCAAAAGGCCCGGCCCCCTCGCGGGGACCGGGCCGATTTGCCGGCGGTTACGGCTGGCTCAGGCGTCGAGCACCGCGAGCACCTTCGGCGGCGACAGCGGCAGGCTGCTGAAGCGCTTGCCGACCGCGTCGTGCACCGCATTGGCGATGGCGGCCAGGCCCGGCAGGATGCCGGCTTCGCCCACGCCGCGCACGCCCTGCGGGTGCTTCGGGTTGGGGATTTCCAACGCCACCGCCTCGATCATCGGCAGGTCGGAGCAGACCGGCATGCGATAGTCGAGGAAGCTGGCGTTATCCATCTTGCCGGTCTTGTCGTAGAGGAATTCCTCCGACAATGCCCAGCCGATGCCCTGCACCACGCCGCCCTGGATCTGCCCTTCCACGTAGCTGGGATGCAGCGAACGGCCGGCATCCTGGCAGGCGGTGTAGCGGATGACGCGAACGATACCGAGCTGGGTGTCCACTTCCACATCGACGATGTGGGTGGCGAAGCCCGGGTCGGCACCGACGGTGTTGAGCTGGATGCCGGCCCCGATCGGGCCGCCCATCTCATTCGCCTTCGCCGCCAGTTCCTTCAGCGTCAGCGGCGGGAACTTGCCGGCATTGGCGCCGGCGGGCCGCGCCTCGCCATTGTCCCAGTCCACCGCCTCGGGGTCGATCTTCCAGATCCGCGCGGCGCGTTCCTTCAGCTGGCCGATCACCTTCTCGGTGGACTGCGTGACCACCATCGCCGAGGCGAAGGTGACGCGGCTGCCGCCGGTGAGGTTGGAGAAGCCGATGGACGCCGTGTCGCCGATCAGCACCGAGATGCGGCTGTGGTCGATGCCCAGCAGCTCCGCGGTGACATTGGCGGTGGAGGCGCGGCTGCCGCCGACATCCGGGTGGCCGGTGGTGACCGTGACGTTGCCGTCCTCGGTGATGTTGACCTGGGCGCTGCTCTCACCGCCGGCATTGTACCAGAAGCCGGAGGCAACGCCGCGGCCGCGGCGGATATGCGGCGCCGGGGCCTTGTCCAGCGGGGCCTTGTAGTGCGGGTGGTTCAGCATCGCCTCGGTCGTCTCGACGAAGGTGATGGAACCGAAGGTCGCGCCATACACGGCCTTGTCGCCCGGGCGGGCGTGGTTCTTGATGCGGACCTCAAGCGGGTCGAGGCCGAGCTTCTCGCACAGCTCGTCGATCACCGTCTCCACCGCGAAGGCGCCGAGCGGCGCGCCCGGGGCACGATAGGCGGCAACCTTCGGGCGGTTCGACACCACGTCGAAGCCTTCGGAGAGCACGTTGGCGATGTTGTACGGCGCGAAGGAGCAGCCGACCGGCCCCCGCAGCGGCGAACCGGGCAGGCCGCCGGCCTGCAGGTAGAACACGCCATGGCCGGCAACGATGGTGCCGTCCTTCTTCATGCCGATCTTGACGGTGGCCTTCATGCCGGGCGCCGGGCCGGTGGCACGGAACACCTCGTCACGGCTCATCACCATCTTCACCGGGCGGCCCGACTTCTTGGACAGCATGACGGCGACGGGTTCGAGGTAGATGATGGTCTTGGCGCCGAAGCCACCGCCGATCTCGGCCGGGATCGCGCGGATGTTGCTCTGCGGAATGCCGGTCAGCAGCGAGGTCATCGCCCGGACCATGAACTGGCCCTGGCTGGAGGACCAGATCGTCACCTTGCCGTCGGCCGTGCAGGAAACCGTGCAGGCATGCGGCTCGATGTAGCCCTGGTGCACCGGGCGGGTGTCGTAGCTGCGCTCGATGACCAGGTCGGCCTGGGCGAAGCCGGCCTCGATGTCGCCGACCTTGTTCACCATGGTACCGGCGATGTTCGAGGACTTGCCCTCGAACTTCAGGAAGTCATGCAGGATGGGCGCGTCCGGCTTGATCGCGTCCTCGATCTCGATGACGTGCGGCAGGACCTCGTAGTCCACCTCGATCAACGCGCAGGCGGCGGCAGCGATTTCCTCGCTGATCGCGGCCACGGCGGCCACCGGCTGGCCGTGGAACAGCGCCTTTTCGCGCGCCATCACGTTGCGGCACATCCAGCGCATGTCCTGGATGCCGAGCATCACGGACTTGTCGAGCGGGAAGTTGACGATGTCCTGCGCCGTCACCACCGCCTTCACGCCGGGCAGCGCCTCGGCCTTGGCGGTGTTGATGCCGCGGATCACGGCATGGGCGTGCGGGCTGCGCAGCACATGGCCCCAGATCATGCCGGGCATGGTGTTGTCGGCGGCATAGCCGGCGCGGCCGGTCACCTTGTCCACACCGTCCGGGCGGATGGTGCGCTGGCCGATCCACTTGTTGTCGATGGCGTTCATCAGGCGGCTCCCCTCATCTCGGCGGCGGTTTCCATCACCGCGCGGACGATCTTGTCGTAGCCGGTGCAACGGCACAGGTTGCCGGCCAGCCAGAAGCGCACTTCCGTCTCGCTCGGGTCCGGGTTCTTTTCCAGCAGCGCCTTGGCCGCCACCAGCACGCCGGGCGTGCAGATGCCGCATTGCAGCGCGGCCATTTCCAGGAACTTCTGCTGCAGCGGGTGCAGGTGGTCGCCCTGGGCCATGCCCTCGATGGTGCCGACTTCCTTGCCCTCGACCTCGGCGGCCAGCACCAGGCAGGAACAGGTCAGCCGGCCGTCCAGCGTGATGGAGCAGGCGCCGCAGTCACCGGTGCCGCAGCCTTCCTTGCTGCCGGTCAGGCCGAGCGTGTTGCGCAGCACGTCCAGCATGTTCTGGCCGGGGTCGCAGAGGAACTCCACCGGCTCGCCATTGATGGTGGTGGTAACGTGAACCTTGGCCATGAGCTCAGGCCCTCCCGGCGCGTTCGGCGGCAATGGCCACGGTGCGCTTCAGCAGCACGCCGGAGACCTTGATGCGGTATTCAATGGTGCCGCGCTTGTCATCGATGGGCTTGCAGGCAGCGCGGCAGGCGGCGGCGGCGGCCTCCAGCGCGGCGTCGTCCAGCTTGGTGCCAACCAATGCCGTGGCGGCATCGGCCACCAGCTTCACGGTCGGCGCCACGGCGCCCAGGCCCACGCGGGCGGCGGTGCAGACGCCGTTTTCCAGCGTCAGGCTCACGCCCACGCCGACCACGGCAATGTCCATTTCCGTGCGCGGGATCATGCGCAGGTAGGCGTCGCCCGAACCCTTCGGCCGCGCCGGCAGGCTGAAGCTCACCAGGATCTCGCCCGGGGCCAGGCTGTTGCGGCCCGGACCGACCGGGAACTGCTCAACCGGCAGGGTGCGGCGGCCATTCGGCCCCTGAATGGTCAGCACGGCACCGGCCGCGACCATGGCCGGCACGCTGTCCGCGGCCGGGGAGCCGTGGCACAGGTTGCCACCCGGCGAGGCGCGACCCTGCACCTGGGTGGAGCCGATCAGGTTGATGGCTTCCAGCACGCCCGGCCACACCGTGCCGAAGCGCGGGTGTTCGGCCAGCACCGCGCCGGAAACCGCGGCGCCGATGCGGAAGCCGCCATCGGCGGTTTCCTCGATGCTGGTCAGCTCGGCGATCTTCTTGATGTCGATGATGGTGCCGGGGCGCGCCACGCCATTGCGCATCTGCACCAGCAGGTCGGTGCCGCCGGCAAGGATGCGGGCGGCCCCCTGGGCTGCGGCAAAGGCGCCAACCGCTTCATCGAGCGTCTGCGGCGCTAGGTATCGAATATCTGTCATGCTCGTTTCCGTGGTCGTTTCCGGTCCCCGGTGCACCCCGTTGGATCGGGTGCTGCCCCTGGTCAGGCGCACAGGTTGCGGCAGGCTACGCTGCCCGGCGGCACCGGAATAGCCCCTTCGTTAAGGTTGCGGCCTCGTGGCGGGCCAACCGCCAGTGCCCTGCCCAGGAATGTCCCGCCCAGCAATGTCCTGCCCGCGAACCGCGCCCGGTCGTGGCCGCGGGAAGCCCAGCGGCAGGCCACGCGGGCCAAAGTCCACGCAGGACATGCGGCTGGTCGCGGGATGGCGCCGGCCGTGGGGCTGCGGGGATCAGCCGCGGGCCGGCTTCAGGTCCACCAGCGGGGTGCCGTCCACGCAGTCCAGTCCGCTCACCACCACGGCATCCGCCGTTACCGCCACCACCCGCACCACCGAGGAAGCGATCGGGTTCGGCCGATTCGGCGACCGCAGCGCGAAGGTGCCCAGCGGCGCCGGGCGGTTGGAAGGCGCCTGCACCAGCAGGTCCCGCCGCGCCAGGTGCATCCAGTACAGCACCTCCAGCCGGTCGCCGGGCGCGATGCCCCGCAGCGCCGGGCGCCAGGGTTCCTCCACCTCCAGCCGGCACGGCGGGCCGGCCTCCTGGTCGCCGCGCCGCGGGCATTCGGCCCGGGTGGGGAAGGGGGTACGGATGCGGCCGATGAAGGTCAGGCTGGCATCGGCCCGCGTCGGCAGGCCGCCTTCGACCTCACCCGGCCGGGTGGCGCTCCATTCCATTGCTGGCGTCCTTGGTTGGAAGTGGGGGCAGGGTGGGGAGGCAGGCTGGGCAGCCTGTGGGCCGTCGCGGCCGGGCGCAAGCCGAGCCGTGGCCGTGCCGGCGGTGGCGGTCGCCCAGGCGTAGGGGCGGTCGCGGCCGGGCCTATTCCACCGTGATGTTGGAGGCGGCGACAATCTCGCGCCAGCGGGCCAGTTCGGTGGCGGTGAAGGCAGCCAGCTCGGCGCCGTCGCCGGGCAGCGGCTCGAAGCCCAGTTCCGCCAGCCGGCTCACCAGGGTGGCGTTGCCCAGCACCTGGCGCATCGCCGCCGCGGCGCCGGCCAGCGCCTCGGCCGGGGTGCCCACCGGGGCATAGGCCGCCATCCAGGCACTGAAGTCGTAGCCGGCCAGCCCAGCCTCCTGCAGGGTGGGCAGAGCCGGCAGCATGGCGCTGCGCCGGGCGCCGGTTACCGCCAGCGGCCGCACCTCCTGGCCACGCGCCAGTGGCAGGCCCACCGTCAGGTCGACGATGCCAAAGCTGATCCGGCCAGCCACCAGGTCGGTCATGGTGGCGGCGGAGGAACGATAGGGCACGTCCAGCACCTCGGCGCCGATCTGCCGCACGAAGGTCTTGCCGGCGGCCAGGTACACCGCCGACCAATGGCCGAAGGCCAGCGCCCCCGGCCGGCTGCGCGCCAGGGCGATCAACTCGGCGATGTTCTGCGCCGGCACCGCCGGGTTCACCGCCAGCATCAGCGGAAACACGCCGATGCGCGCCACCGGCACGAAGTCCCGCTGCGGGTCGTAGGGCAGGTTGCGGTACAGCGCCGGGTTGATGGCCTGGGTGGTGCCGGTGGTGAAGAACAGCGTGTAGCCATCTGGCCGGGCGCGGGCCGCCGCCACCGCGCCGATATTGCCATTGGCGCCGCCACGATTCTCGATGACGACCGGCTGGCCCAGCGCGCGGCCCAACTGGTCCGCCAGAATGCGTGCCACGCCATCGGTGCCGCCGCCCGGCGCGAAGGGCACGATGGCGGTGATGGGCCGGTCCGGCCAGGCCGCCACGGCCGGTGCCCCTGGCAGGGCCAGCCACAGCGCGGCCAGCAGCATGGTGGCGATGCGCATCGTTCGTTTCCCCTGGTCCCGCATGCTTGTTGCTTGCTTGGCGGGGAGGCTAGCGCCGCCCGGCGCCGGCTGGCTACCCACCCAGGGCCGGGCTGCGGGAATGGTAGCCCGCCGCGGCCAGCGTGGCGCGGTCGGCCAGCACCTCCACCTCCTCCGAGCGCAGCCGCGCCAGGTGCTCGACGATGACGGTGGCGACCTCTGCCGCCGCCGGGGTGGGGGAACGGCCGGGCAGCCGGGCCAGGTACACGGTGCGATGCAGCGCCGGCTCCAGCGGCCGGAACGCCAGCGTGGCCGAACTGACCGAGCGCCCCACCAGCGCCGGCACCGCCGCCACCCCCAGCCCGTGCTCCACGAAGCTGCACAGCCCCGACAGGCTGGAGGTTTCGTAGCGCGGCCGGGCCAGCACCGGCGCACTGGCGGCATGGCGCTCCAGCTCGGCGCGAATGCCGTTCTGCAGGCTCAGCGCCACCATGGGCAGGCTGGCCAGCGCCGCCCAGGGCAGCGGCCCGGCCTGGCCGGCCATGGCATGCCCGGCCGGGCACAGCACGCCGAAGCGGTCCCGCAGCAGGGGCAGGGCCTCCACGTCCGGGTTGGTCCTGGCCATGGTCATGATGGCGAAGTCCACCTCCTCCGACATCAGCCGCCGGGTGGCACCGATGGTGCTGTCGTCGAACACCCGCACCGCGATGCCGGGGTAGCGTTCCGACAGGTGGCGCAGCGCCGGGGCGATGACCTGGGTGAGCAGCGAGGCGGTGGCGGCGATGACCGCCAGGCCGCGCTGGCGCTCGGCATGGGCCTGCAAATCCTGCAAGGCGTGCTGCACCTCCTCCAGCAGCCGCTCGGCGATGGGGATGAAGCGGGCGCCCTGGCTGGTGGCGGCGACCGAGCGGGTGGTGCGGTCGATCAACTGGATGCCCACCGCTGCCTCCAGCGCCCGCACCGACAGCGTCAGCGCCGACTGGCTCAGGTTCAGCCGCCGGGCGGCGCGGGTGAAGCTGCGTTCCTGGGTGACGGTCAGGAAGGCGCGCAACTGCTTCAAGGTCACGTTTGGCGGCATGGCTGGCATTGGCTGAACTCATCAATCGCGCTTTTTAACAAAATGGACTTTTCAGTGCCCCCGGTCGAGTGTCGGCCCGAGCGATGGCCCAGGGCCGCCGTTCCCAGCACGAAGGGGAGGAACCGGCATGTTGCAGATCACGCCGCTGCACCCGTTATTCGCCGCCCGGGTGACGGGGCTGGACCTGCGCACGCCTCTGGCGCCGGAACTGCGCGCCCGGATCGAGGCGGCGATGGACGCGTACGCCGTGCTGGTCTTCCCCGACCAGGCGCTGGACGACGCGCAGCAGGTGGCCTTCGGCCAGGCCTTCGGCGAACTGGAGCCCGACCCCTCGGTGGTGGGGGATGACAAGCGCCGGGTTGGCCATGCGGCGATGAACGACATCTCCAACCTGGATTCCGCCGGGCGGATCCTGGCCGCCGATGATCGGCGCCGCTTCAACAACCTGGGCAACCTGCTGTGGCACAGCGACAGCAGCTTCAAGGCCACGCCGGCGAAGTATTCCATGCTGCACGCCCGCGTCATCCCGCCGCATGGCGGTGAGACCGAGTTCGCCGACATGCGCGCGGCGTGGGACGCGCTGCCGCGCGAGATGCAGGCGAAGCTGTTCGACCTGGTCTGTGAACACAGCCTGATCTACTCCCGCGCCACCATGGGCTTCACCGCCTTCACGCCGGAGGAGCTGGCCCGCCGCACGCCGGTGCCGCAGCGCCTGGTGCGGCGGCATGCCGGTTCGGGCCGGCTGCTGCTGTACCTGTCGGCGCATATCGGCGAGATCCGCGGCTGGCCGCGGCCCGAGGCGCTGGCGCTGGTACGCGACCTGATGGAGCACGCGACCCAGCGCCAGTTCGTCTATCGCCACCCCTGGCGGCAGCACGACCTGGTGGTGTGGGACAATCGCTGCACCATGCACCGCGCCCGGCCGTACGAGGACAAGCTGTATCCCCGCGACCTGCGCCGGGTGACGCTGCGCGACAGCGCCCCGACCCTGGAGCAGCCGCGCTGACCGCGGCCCCACCTGCACCGACCAGCCGAGAGGAAACCAGCGATGGCGATGAGACACCACCGGCCGAGCGGCCAGCCCGGCATGGCAGGGGCCTGAAGCCGATGCCGCATGTGTCCCGCCGCCACCTGCTGGGGGCCTCGCTGGCCGCCGGCCTGGCCGCGCCCCGGCCAGCCCTGGCGCAGGCGCCCGGCGCCTACCCGGAACGCCCGATAACCTTCATCGTGCCCTTCGGGGCCGGCGGCGCCGGCGACGTGGTGGGCCGGGTGATCGCCGAGAAGCTGGCGGAACGCCTGGGCAAGCCGATCATCATCGAGACCCGGGCCGGCGGCAACGGCATCATCGGCTCCGAGGCCGTGGCCCGGGCCCGGCCGGATGGCTACACGCTGCTGCTGGCCACCAGCGCCACCCATGCGGTGAACCCGGCCATTCGCCGCACGCTGCCCTACAACCCGGTGGCGGACTTCGCCCCGGTGGCGCTGATCGGCCGCTTTCCGTTCATGATCTGCGTCAACCCGCGGCTGGGCGCCCGCACCCTGGCGGCGTTCGTCGCCGTCGCCCGCGCCCGGGGCGAAAAGCTGAACTACGGCTACTGGACCCCCACCAGCATCGTCGCGGCGGAAACCTTCAGCAAGCTGGTTGGCATCAGCATGGTCGGGGTTTCCTACCGCGCCACCCCGGCGGCGCTGACCGACCTGGTGGCCGGGCGGATCGACGTGATGTTCGTGGACGTGCTGAGCGGCCGGCCCTTCGTGCAGTCCGGCGAACTCCTCGCCCTGGCCGCCACCACGGCGCACCGCACCCAGGTGCTGGCGGACCTGGCCACGGTGCAGGAACTGGGCATCGGCAATTACGACATGAGTTCCTGGATGGGCCTGTTCGCCCCCGGCGCCACGCCGGCACCGATCCTGGCGCAGCTCAGCGCCGCGGTGGTGGAGACGCTGGAAAGCCCGGCCATCGCCGAACGGCTGCTGGCGCTGGGCTTCGATGTCTCGGCCATGCCACGAGAGCGCTTCATCGACTATTCCCGCGCCGAGCTGGATGTTTGGCGCGGCCTGGTGCAGCGCGCCGGCATCCAGCCGGAATAGGCCGCGGCGACAGCCCGGTACCATGTTGAGCAGGAGGGCCCCTTGCAGGCAGCACTGAGTGGTAAGGTCATCATTGTTACCGGGGCCGGGCAGGGCATCGGCCACGCCATTGCCGAGGGGCTGCTGGCGGCCGGCGCCTCCGTGGTGCTGGGTGACCTGAGGGCGCCGGAACTGGCCGGGCTGCCGGCGGACCGCACGCTGGGCGTGGCGATGGACGTGACCGACGCCGCCATGGTTGCCGCCGCGGTGGCGGCCTGCCTGGAACGCTTCGGCCGGCTCGACGGGCTGGTGAACAATGCCGGGCTGTACAGCGGCATCCTGCATCGCGGCTTCGAGGATGTGGGCGCCGAGGAATGGATGCGGGTGATGCTGGTGAACACGCTGGGCGTTCACCTGTGCTGCCAGGCGGTGGCGCCGGAGTTGCGGCTGTCGCGCGGCGCCATCGTCAACATCTCCTCCGCCGTGGCGTTCAAGGGCAGCCCCGGCCTGTCCCACTACGCCGCCAGCAAGGGCGCGGTGGTGACCTATACCCGCACCATCGCCAAGGAACTGGGCAAGGACGGGGTGCGGGTGAACTCGGTGGCGCCGGGCTTCACCATCAGCGACGGCATCCTCGGTTCCGGCCGCAACGACCTGGAGGCGCGCAAGGCCGCGGCCCAGGCTTCCCGCTGCCTGCCGCGCGACCAGGACCCCGAGGATGTGGTCGGTTCCGTGGTGTTCCTGCTGTCGGACGCCGCCCGCGCCATCACCGGCCAGACCCTGGTGGTGGATGGCGGCGTGGTGCTGCATTGACCCCTTCACCCTGCGCGGGAGTGCGTTGCTGATGCGTGTTTGTGTGTTCGGCGCCGGTGCTGTCGGTGGCCACATCGCCACCCGCCTGGGGCTTGGCGGCGCCGAGGTTGCCGTGGTGGCGCGCGGCGCCAACCTGGAGGCGATCCGCGCCCGTGGCCTGACCACCCGGGCGCTGGATGGCGAGCATCATGTCCGCCCCGCCGCCGCGGCCAACCCGGCGGAACTGGGCGTGCAGGACGCGGTGCTGGTGACGGTGAAGGCGCCGTCCTTCGGTTCGGTCGCCCAGGCGATAGCGCCGCTGCTGGGGCCGGAAACCTTCGTCGCCTTCGTGATGAACGGCATTCCCTGGTGGTACTTCGACCAGCATGGCGGCCCGCTGGACGGCACCGTGCTGCATGAGCTGGACCCCGGCGGCCTGGTGCGCCGCCTGGTGGGCGTGCCGCGCACCGTGGGTGGCGTGGTGCATTCCGCCAGCACGGTGGTGGAGCCCGGCGTGGTGCACGCGATGAACCCGGTGAACCGGCTGATCCTGGGCGAACTGGACGGCCGCCCCAGCCCGCGCGCCGAACGCCTGGCGGCGATCATCCGCGCCGGCGGCATGGCGGCGGAAGTCACCGGCGATATCCGGCAGGAACTGTGGGCCAAGCTGGCCGGCGGGCTTTCCAACGCGCCGGTCTGCATCCTGTCCCGCAAGGATATCGCCGACAGCTTCGCCGACCCGGTGATCCGTGCCGCGGCGCTGCGGTTGCTGCGCGAATCCCTGGCCATCGCCCAGGGCCTGGGGGTGCGGGTGGCGATGGACCCGGAAGCGCGGATCGAGCAACTGGCCAGGTTCCGCCACAAGCCCTCGATTTTGCAGGACCTGGAATTGGGCCGGCCGATGGAGGTGGAGGCGATGCTGCTGGCGCCGCTGCGCCTGGCCCGGCTGGCCGGGGTGGACACGCCGACGCTGGACCTGGCGGTGGCGCTGGCCGCCGCCGCGGCGGATGCGGCCGGCCTGCATACCGGCCGCCAGGGCGTGCTCGCCTGAGGTGCGCTCACCGCAAGGCGTGCCGCACGCGACACGCCGATGGGCTGGAGTCTGAGCGGCTGGGGCGGAACAGCCGCCAGGCCGGGCGCAGCCTCAGCCCGGGGGGCAGTAGATGTCCCGCAGCACTTCCAGCAGGCGGGCCGCCTTGGGGTCCGCCAGGCGGTAGAAGATGGTCTGCGCCTCGCGCCGGGTGGCCACCAGGCCATCCTCCCGCAGCAGCGCCAGGTGCTGGGAAAGGGCCGACTGGGAAAGCCCGACCATGGCGACCAGCTCGCCGACATTCAATTCGCCCGCACCGGCCAGATGGCACAGCACCAGCAGGCGCTTTTCATGCGCCAGCAGTCGCAGCAGCCGGGCAGCCTCGGCTGCGCGCTCCTCCAGCAGGGCCGGAGCCGGTTCAGCCATGGTGTCATCCAGTAAGATTAGTCGTGTCTGATGTAGGGGGGTCTAATAGGGTGGGACTGGCAGTTCAACCATGTTGGCGATGCCCTTGAGTCCAGGCTGTTGAGTCCACGCTGTTGAGCCCAGGTTGTTGCGCTCAACAAAATATAAGGATTGCCTTGTTTAGTAAAAAATCATATAAAGGCCGTCATGGAAGCCGCCACGCAGATCGTCTGCCCGCATTGCCAGGGGATCAACCGCTTGCCCAGCGCCCGGCTGGCCGATGCGCCGCGCTGTGGTGCCTGCAAGCAACCGCTGTTCACCGGCCACCCGGTGGCGGTTACCGCCGCCACTTTCCGGCGCCATCTGCTCCATGGCGGCATTCCGCTGCTGGTGGATTTCTGGGCCAGCTGGTGCGCGCCCTGCCGCGCCATGGCGCCCGAATTCGACGCCGCCGCGGCCATGCTGGAACCCGGCATGCGCCTGCTCAAGCTCTCCACCGAGGAAGCGCCCGAGGTGGCGCAGGAATTCGGCATCAGCGGCATACCGGCGCTGGTGCTGTTTGCCGGCGGCCAGGAACGGGCGCGTCGCAGCGGGGCCATGCCGGCGCGGCAGATTGTCGCCTGGGCCCGGCAGCCGATTTGATCTGCCTCGTCGCGCCGGCAGCCGCCGGCGGGCAGGGTGTTGCAACGGTGGCAGGCGCCACCAACAAGGGGATTGCGATGTTGGCGAAGAATGTCGGTGGCCTGGACAAGATCTTGCGCATCGTTGCGGGCTTGGTTGTGCTGGCGCTGGGCGCCTTTGGCCCGCTGGGCTGGTGGGGCCTGGTTGGGCTGGTGCCGTTGCTGACCGGCCTGCTGGGCACCTGCCCACTGTACAGCATGCTGGGCTTCAACACCTGCCCGGCCGGCCGTTTCGGCGGCTGAGCCCGGCCGCCCCGCAAGGAAGCCTTCGAGATGCGTAACAGGCTTCTGGTCGGGGCTGCGCTGCTGGCCTTGCTGGCGGCGGCCGGCGGCCTGTGGGCGCTGCGCCACCGCCCGCTGACCCTGCCGGTGGCGGCGCTGGAGACCGACGTGCCGGTGCGCGTCTTCGGCCTCGGCACCATCGAGGCACAGGTGACATCGCGCATCGGCTTCGAAGTTGCCGGCACCCTGGTGGAACTGCACGCCGACCATGGCGACCGCGTGGCCGCCGGCCAGGTGCTGGCGCGGCTGCACCCGGCGGCGCAGCAGGCCCGCGTGGCCAAGGCCGAGGCCGGGCTGCAAAGCGCCGAGGCGCAGCAGTTGCGCGTGGCCGCGGCGCTGGAACGCGCCACCGCCCAGGCGCAGCAGAAGCGCATCCTGGCCCTGCGCCGGCGCGAGTTGACCGCGCGCGGCACCACCTCGGTTGAAGTGGCGGAACTGGCGGAGACCGAGGCCACCGCCGCCGCCGCCGACCTGGGCGTGGCCCGCGCCGACCTGGGCGTGGCGCGTGCCGCGCTGGCCGATGCCCGTGCCACGCTGCTGGCCGAACAGACCGCCCTGGCCAAGCACACGCTGGCCGCGCCCTACGACGCCGTGGTGGTCAGCCGCCAGCGCGAGTTGGGCAGCGCCACGGCCCCGAGCGAGCCGATCTACACGCTGATGGACCCGGCCACGGTCTGGGCGCTGGCCTATGTGGACGAGGGCCGCGCCGGGCAGATCCGTGAGGGCCAGCCGGCCGCACTCCGCCTGCGCTCGCTGCCGGGGGAGGTGTTCCCGGCCCGTGTCGTCCG
This sequence comes from Acetobacteraceae bacterium, assembly GCA_947373495.1. Classification (GTDB taxonomy): domain Bacteria; phylum Pseudomonadota; class Alphaproteobacteria; order Acetobacterales; family Acetobacteraceae; genus CAIMOR01. Next base: position 2,476 of record CANBXZ010000070.1, on the reverse strand, counting down.
CATCGGCCTGGAGAGTGACCGGGTGACCGAGGAACGCCGCATCTATGCCCGCTGCGAACGCTGCCCGCCTCGCCCGGTGCTGGGCGAGCAGGTGCAGATGGAGATCGAGACCGGCCGCCTGGCCAGCGCCCGGCTGGTGCCGGAAGTGGCGGTGGAGGGGTTCGATGGCGCCAGCGGCCGGGTCTGGGTGATCCGTGACGGCGCCTTGCAGCAGCAACAGGTGCGCTTCGTGGCTCGCACGTTGGACGCGCGGTTGGCGCTGGACCCGGCGCTGGGCGACATGGCGGTGGTAACGCGGATTCCGCACGCCCTGCGGGAAGGCCAACCGGCGCGCAGCCAATGAACCTGGCGCTGCGGGATATTCGCCACAACCTCGGCCGCTTCCTGCTGACCTGCCTGGGTCTTGGGCTGCTGTTGGGCGTGGCGCTGGCCATGGTGGGCATCTATGGCGGCATCGTGGAGGAGGCGCTCTCGCTGGCGCGGGGCATGCGCGCCGACCTGTGGGTGGTGGAAGGCGGCTCCCGCGGGCCCTTCGCCGAAGCCAGCCGCATCCCCGGCGATGTGCGCGAGGCGGTGGCGCGGCTGCCCGGCGTGGTGGCGGCCGGCAGCCTGACCTTCCAGACCGTGGAAGCCCGCCACGCCGGCGGCCCTGGGGAGGCCACGGCGCCCAGCGAGGACAATGTGCGCGAACGTGCCGGCGAGGCCGGGCGGCAGCGCATCGGCGCGGTGCTGCGGCTGCAGGTGGTGGGCTACGAGCCAGACCGGCCGGGCGGCCCGCCGGGCATCCTGGCAGGTCGTGGCATTGCCCGTGGCCGGTTGGAGATGGTGGCGGACCGCAGCGCCGGGCTGCCATTGGGCGCCATGGTGGAGATGGCCAACCTGCGCTACCGCGTCGTCGGCATTTCCACCCGCGCGGTTTCCACCGGCGGTGACCCGCTGGCCTGGATCACGCTGCGCGACAGCCAGGATTTGCAGTTCCGGCTTTCCCCGCCCGCCGCGCGCCGCGCCCAGCAGGGCGGTGGCGGCGCGCTGCCGCAGGACACGGTGAATGCGGTGGTGGCGCGGCTGTCCCCGCATGCCGATGCCGCTGCCGTGGCGGCGGAAGTGCGGCGCTGGAAGCACTTCGCCGCGCTGACCGGGGCCGAGCAGGAGAACGTGCTGACCCGCAGCGTGGTGGACAAGGCGCGCAAGCAGATCGGCCTGTTCACCACCGTGCTGCTGCTGGTCTCGGCGGTGATCGTGGCGCTGATCATCTACACCCTGACGATGGACAAGATGCGCGAGATCGCCACGCTGAAGCTGATCGGCGCGCCGGACCGCAGCATCGTGGCGCTGGTGATGCAGCAGGCGCTGCTGCTGGGCGCGGTCAGCTTCACCAGCGGCACCGCGCTGCTGCTGGCGGTGAAGGACCACTTCCCGCGCCGCGTGGTGCTGGGGCTGGCGGAGGTGAGTGGCTTCGGCATGCTGGTCTTCGTCATCTGCCTGTTGGCCAGCCTGCTGGGCGTGCGCTACGCGCTGCGGATCGAGCCAGCCCAGGCGTTGGGGGGATGAGCGCCCTGGTGGAGTTGGCCGGCATCGCCAAGGGCTTCGGGGCCGGCGAGGCGCGGGTGCAGGCGCTGCTCGACATCAACCTCAGCGTCGCGGCCGGCGAGGTGGTGGGGCTGCGCGGCCCTTCCGGCAGCGGCAAGTCCACGCTGCTGAACCTGGTGGCCTGCATCCTGGAGCCCGATGCCGGCACGCTGCGCCTGGCCGGCGAGACGGTGTGGCAAGGCCGTTGGTCGCGCGCCGACCTGCGGGCGCTGCGACGGGAGAAGATCGGCTTCATCTTCCAGTTCCACAACCTGCTGCCGTTCCTGGACGCCACCGACAACGTGGCGCTGGCGATGACGCTGAACCGGGTGCCGCTGGCCGAGGCGCGGCGCCGGGCGCGGGCGCTGCTGGACCATTTGCAGGTTGGCAAGCGTGCCAGCGCCATGCCGGCCAAGCTTTCGGGGGGCGAGGCGCAGCGGGTCGCCATTGCCCGGGCCCTGGCCAACAACCCGCGCATCATCCTGGCGGACGAGCCGACCGCGGCGCTGGACAGCGAACGCGCCCAGGTGGTGATGGAATTGCTGCGCCAGGTGGCGCGCGAACAGCAGGCCGCCGTCATCGTGGTGACGCATGACGACAAGATCTTCAGCCGCTTCGACCGCCTGGTGAGCCTGCGCGACGGCCGGATCGAGGCCGACTAGGGCCTGGCCGGCGCTGACCGCAGTGCCGATCATGCGCTGGATTATTGATCTGTGGCGTGATTCACGCCTTTCGGTGAGCGCACCTCAGGCGATCATGCCCTAGGCCGCGGTCTGCACCGGGCCGTCCGCCATCGCCTGGCGCAACCGGGCCGAGATGGCGTCGATCAACGCTACCACCAGCAGCACCAGCAGCACGATGAACGCCACCGCCTGCCATTCCATCGTGCGGATCATCTCGGTCAGGT
>CANBXZ010000069.1 GCA_947373495.1 Acetobacteraceae bacterium | reverse complement strand
GCAGGCTGGCCGCCGGCCCGCGCGCGGCCATCGGCCGCACCAAGCTGCTGCTGCGCGCCGCCGCCGGGCGCGACCTGCCGGCGCAACTGGATGCCGAAAAGGCCAACTTCCTGGCCTGCGCGCAGACCGCGGATTTCGCCGAGGGCGTCAGTGCCTTCCTCGGCCGCCGCGCCCCGGCCTTTCCCGGGGCGTAGCGCGACCCGGCGTTAACTGGCAGCCTGCGGCAAAACCGGAGGAAACCATCAATGCGGCGGCGTTCAGCCCTGGCCTTGCCGACCCTGGCCTTGCCGACCCTGCTGCTGGGCGCCCGCGCCCGGGCCCAGGGCTTCCCCAACCGCCCGGTGACCGTGGTGGTGCCGTTTCCACCCGGCGGTTCCACCGACGTGGCGGCGCGGCTGCTGGCCGAACCCATGGCGGCGGCGCTGGGCGAACGGGTGGTGATTGAAAACCGTGGCGGTGGCGCCACCGTGGTGGGCGCCGACTACGCCGCCCGCGCCCCGGCCGATGGCCATACGCTGCTGATGGCCTCCGGCACCGCCTCCACCATCAACCCGATCATCGCCCGCAACCTGCCCTACAAGCCGGAGGACTTCGCCCCGGTTTCGCTGGTGGCCAAGCTGCCCTTCGCGGTGAATGTGCGCCCTGGCCTGCCGCAGGACCTGGCCGGGATCGTCGCCCTGGCCAAGGCGCAGCCGGGCCGGCTGACCCATGGCACCAACGGACCTTCCAGCTTCAACAACATCGCCTGGGCGCTGGTGCAGGAAAGCCTGGGCTTCCGCACCCAGGACGTGACCTATCGCGGTGACAGCGCCCAGTTGAACGACTTTGCCGGCGGCCGGCTGGACATCATGGTGGTGGGTGGCTCCACCGGCCTGCAGGCGCAGCGCAACAACATGGGCCGGCTGGTGGCCTGGACCGGCGACAAGCGCATGCCCAGCACGCCGGAGGTGCCGATCGTGGCCGAGTTGCAGCCCGGCTGCGTGGCGCAGACCTGGTTCTGCCTGCTGGCGCCGGCCCGCACCCCGCGCGCCGCGATCGACAAGCTGAATGCCGCGGCGCAGCAGGCCATCGCCACCCGGGAATTCCAGGACCGCATGCTGGCGGAAGGCCAGTTCGCCGAAGGCAGCACGCCGGCCGGGCTGGGCCACTTCCTGGAAGCCGAGATGACACGCTGGCGGCCGGTGCTGAACCGCCTGAACATCCAACTGGACTGAAGGCATGAGCGAGGTTGAATCCGCCTACGCCTGGTGGCGCCTGCTGGCGGCGGTGCTGCTGGCCACCATCGGTGGTGTCGGGCTGTGGAGCATCGTGGTGGCGCTGCCGGCAGTGCAGGCCGAATTCGGCCTGGCCCGGGCCGGGGCTTCGCTGCCCTACACCTATACCATGCTGGCCTTCATGGTCGGCGGCGTGCTGATGGGCCGGCTGGCGGACCGCTTCGGCGTGGTGCTGCCGGTGGTGGTCGGTACGCTGGCGCTGGGCATCGGCTACACCACCACCGCCTTCGCCGGCAGCATCGGCGCCTATGCCGCGCTCTACGCGCTGTTCATCGGCGGCTTCGGCAGTTGCGCCGTGTTCGGGCCGCTGGTGGCGGATACCTCGATGTGGTTCACCCGCCGGCGTGGCATCGCGGTGGCGTTGTGCGCCAGCGGCAATTACTTCGCCGGGGCGTTCTGGCCGCCGGTGCTGCAGCACTTCATCGCCGAGCATGGCTGGCGCAACACCCACCTGGGCATTGCCGCCTTCTGCGTGGTGACCATGCTGCCGCTGGCGCTGGCCATTCGCCGCCCGCCGCCGGTGCAGGCCGCCAGCGCCGCCGCCACTGCCGCGGGCGGGCTGGCGCGGCTGGGGCTTTCGCCGCGCGCCCTGCAGGGCCTGCTGATGCTGGCCGGGGTTTCCTGCTGCGTCGCCATGGCCATGCCACAGGTGCACATCGTCGCCTATTGCGTCGACCTGGGCTATGGCGCCGCCCGCGGGGCGGAGATGCTGTCGCTGATGCTCGGCTTCGGCGTCGTCTCCCGCCTGATCTCGGGTGTCGTCACCGACCGGATCGGCGCGCCGGCCATGCTGCTGCTCGGCTCCTCGTTGCAGATGGTGGCGCTGGCGCTGTTCCTGCCGTTCGACGGGCTGGGCGCGCTCTACCTCATCTCCGCCACCTTCGGCCTGTTCCAGGGCGGCATCGTGCCGAGCTACGCCATCATCGTGCGGCAGTTCTTCCCGCCGCGGGAAGCCGGGCTGCGGGTCAGCCTGGTGCTGTCCTCCACCCTGGCGGGCATGGCGCTGGGCGGTTGGCTTTCCGGCGTCATCTTCGACGCCACGGCCAGCTACCAGATGGCGGTGGTGCATGGCATCCTCTGGAGCCTGCTGAACATTTCCATCGCCGCCTGGCTGCTGCTGCGCACCCGTGCCGCGCTGGCCCTGGCGTAACCCCAAGGGAGAGACCCCCAAGATGCGCCTCGGCCTGTTCATGATGCCGTTGCACCCGCCCGAACGGCCGATGCACGAGACCCTGGCGGAGAACACCGAAAAGTCGCTGCTGGCAGACCGCCTCGGCTTCCATGAACTGTGGATCGGCGAGCATTTCTCCGCCTCCTCCGAGCCCATTCCCTCGGCGCTGCTGTTCATGGCCAGCCTGCTGCCGCGCACCAACCTCACCTTCGCCACCGGCGTCATCAACATGCCGAACCACCACCCCGCCATCGTGGCGGCGGAGGTGGCGCAGTTCGACCACATGGCGCAGGGCCGCTTCATCATGGGCATCGGCCCCGGCGGCCTGGCCAGCGACTGGGAATTGTTCGGCAATACCGACCCGGCGGCGCGCGGCAAGAAGATGCTGGCGCACATGGACACGGTGCTGAAGATCTGGAGCCAGGACCCGCCCTACGACATCGACGGTGCGCGGATCACCCAGAACATCATTCCGGAATTCGGCGTCGGCACCATGCCCAAGCCCTTCACCCGGCCGCACCCGCCCATCGCCATCACCGCCCGCAGCGTGGACAGTTTCGGCGTGCGCGTGGCGGCGGAACGCGGCTGGTCCGTGGTGTCCGCCAACTTCGTGGTGGAGAGGGTGGTGGAGGGGCATTGGAACACCCTCAGCACCGCGCTGGCCGCCGCCGGCAAGCCGGTGAGCGGTGCCGACTGGCGCGTGGGCCGCAACTTCTGCATTGCCGCCACCGATGCCGAGGCCGAGGACCGCATGCTGGCCGCCGATGGCGCCAATCGCTACTACTTCCACTACCTCAGCACGCTGGGCCGCCGCGCCGGCCAACTGGCCACGCTGAAGCCGCAGGCCGACACGCCGGACGAGGCGGTGACGCTGGAGGCCATCATCCGCGACTGCGTCATCTGTGGCTCGCCGAAGACGGTGCTGGACCGGCTGATCGCGTTCCGCGACCGCGTTGGCCCCTTCGGTCATTTGCTGATGGCCGGGCTGGACTGGTCCGGCCCCAATGCCGCCTGGGAAGCCGAAACCATGAAGCGCCTGGCGGAGGAGGTGATGCCCCGCTTCCGCCAGCACGTGGCGGCTACCGCCTGACCAAGGCCAGGCAGGCGGCGGCGGCTTCAGCCAACCAGCGCGCCGCCCTGCTTGCGCAGCAATACCCCCAGGCGTTGCGCGTCCTTCGGCGGCGCCTGGAAGCGCAGCGTCACCGTATCGTCGGCCGGTGAGATCTCGGCATGCCGGCGGTCCAGCGGGCCTTCGCGCACCAGGCTCTCCAGCGCCAGCTTGGCGGCTTCCTTGTCGCGGAAGCGGGCCACTACCTCCACGCTGTCGCTGGGCGCATGCTGGCCGGCGCCGCTGTCCATCAGGTGTTGCGGTGGCACCGCGCGGGCGCCCTGGCTGGCGGTGCTGGCAGCCGGGTCGCTGGCCGGGAAGCTGTCGCGCATGCCGGCATCGATGTTCCGCTCCGGCGTCAGGTGCGGCATCTCGTTCTGGCGGTGGGTCTGGTTGGGCATCGGGAAGGGTCCCCTTTCCTTGAGGCCCTGCCAACGCCCACCGCGCCGCCGGGTTCAGCCGGGCAGCCGCTCCTCACGATAGAGCGAGAGCTTTTCCTGTGCCGCCTTGTCGGAATAGCCGAACAGCGTCAGCGGCGTTTCCGCCCGCAGTTCCAACTGGTTCCAACTGGGCACCACGAACAGGTCGCGCTCCTCCAGCCGGAATTCGCGGCCCTCGATCCGTGCGGTGCCGCGGCCTTCCACCACCACGAAGGTGGTGCCATCCGTCGCCCGGCGCGGCCTGGTCTCGAACCCCGCCGGCAGGTGGCGCACATGCGCCGCGATGGTGGGCATGATCGGGCCGGAATTCGCCGGGTTGATGAACTCCAGCGCGTGGCCCAGATGCGGGTCGGGCGCGTCGGCGCCGGCCACCGCCATCAGGCTCTCGCGCCATTGCGCATAGGGGTAGTGGAAGATCGGCTGCTGCTGCGGCCGGCGTTCGGCCGCGGTGGCGCGGAACGGGCGCATGTTGCGGCCATAGCGGTGCAGGTTGTCCCCGGCCGGGATGCTCTCGCTTTGGCTCGGGCTTTCCAGCCGTTCGGCGAAGCTGGCGTCGTAGAAGCGCACGGTCGGAATATCCAGCCCGTCCAGCCAGATCATCGGCTTGCTGCTGGTGTTGCCGTGGTCGTGCCATTGCCAGTTCGGCGTCAGCACCAGGTCGAAGGGCTGCATGTAGCAGCGTTCGCCATCCACGGCGGTATAGGCGCCATCGCCTTCCATCACGAAGCGCAGCGCGCATTGGGTGTGGCGATGGCAGGGCGCCACCTCCCCGGGCAGGATCAGTTGCAGCCCGGCATACAGGCTGGGCACCACGGCGGAGGTGCCCGGCAGCCCGGGATTTTCCATGATGAGCACGCGGCGTTCGGCCTGCTCGGCCGAGATCAGGTCGCCGGCGCGCAGCAGGTAGTCCCGCGCCGGGCCGTACTGCCACAGGTAGGGCTGCGCCACCGACCGCGGCGTCGGCGTCACCAGGTTGGCCAGCACTTCCCACAGCGGATACAGGCTGTGCGGCTGCATCTCGCCGTACAGTTTTTCCAACTGGGCCCGCTGGTCGTTCGGCTGGGTGGTGCCGTCCATGGCTGGTTCCTCCTGCGTCGTGGTTGAGTACAGCAGCGGCCGTGGCTAATCCATCCTCACCCCGGTGGCCTGCACCACCGGGCGCCACTTGGCCTGTTCGGCCCGCACATAGGTCGCCACCTCCTCGGGTGACATCGGCGCTGCCGGCTCCACCCCGGCGGCGCGCAGCTCGGCCTGGAAGTCGGGCGCGCGCAGCATCCGCATGCAGGCGGCGTGCAGCGCGGCCACCAGCGGCGCCGGGGTTTCGCGCCGCACCGAAATCAGGCTCCACAACGCGGCCTCGAAGCCCTGCAGGCCCACGGCTTCCTGCACGGTGGGAATCTCCGGCGCCAGCGAGGATCGTTCCAGCGAGGCCACGGCCAGCATCCGCACCCGGCCTTCCTGGTGGTGCGGCAGGCCGGTCACCACCGTGTCCACCACCGCGTCGATATTGCCGGCCAGCAGGTCGATCATCGCCGGGCCGTTGCCGCGATAGGGCACGTGCAGCATCTCCACCCCGCCGGCGGCATGCAGCAGGTACTCGCCGGCCAGGTGCACATAGGTGCCGGCGCCGGGGGAGCCGAAGCGCAGCCGGCCGGGATTGGCCCGGGCCTTGGCCAGCAGCGCCGGCAGGCTTTCCGCCACCTCGCGGCGGGCGATGAAGCAGACGGTATTGGACCCCAGCAGCGCCACCTGGATGAAATCCGCCACCGGGTCGTATTGCGGCCGCGCCGAGATCAGCGGGTACAGCGCATGGGTGGACGCGCCGCCGAACAGCAGGCTGTAGCCATCCGGCCGGGCGCGCAGCACTTCCCCCACGCCGATGGCGCCGGCGGCGCCGGTGCGGTTCTCCACCACCACGGTCTGGCCCAACTCCAGCGCCAGGCGGGCGGCGATGCGCTGGCCGAAGGCATCCGTGCCGCCACCCGGCGGGTAGGGGATCACCAGCCGCAGCGAACGGTCGAAGGGGGAGGCGGTCTGCGCCAGGGCCAGGGTGGATGAGGCCAGGGCGGGCGCGGCCAAGGCGCCCAGCAGCAGCGTGCGGCGCGGGGTCATAGCCCGGCCTCCGCCCAGTTGGCCGCGGGCTCGGCCGGGTGGCTGGCGAAGCCGGCGGCGTGCACGCCCATGATGGCGGCGTATTCGTCCTTGTCCGAGGCATCGCCCGAGACGCCGACGGCGCCGATCGCCTCGCCGGCCGCGTTCAGCACCAGCACGCCGCCGGGCACCGGGATGAAGCGGCCCTCGCTGGCGGCGGCGATGGCGGCCTGGAAGGCCGGGCGTTCCTTCAGCCGATCGCGGATCACCCGGCTGCCGATGCCCATGCCCAGCGCCGCGCTGGCCTTGCCCTCGGCAATGGCGCGCCGCAGCGTGCCGGCGCCGTCCTGGCGGCGGAAGGCGACGAGGTTGGCGCCGGCATCCAGCACCGCGACCGCCAGCGGCAACAGCCCGGCGGCGGTGCCGGCGGCCAGGGTGGCCTCCACCATCCGCTCGGCCTCGGCCAGCCGCAGCGAGGCATGGACATGCTTGACGTAGTAATCCGCGCTCATGGTCGCGCTTCCCCCGGGGTTTTGCCGCATGATGCCGGCACAACCGCCGGATTGGGAAGCGGCGGCCGGCTATGGCGCCGGATGGGTGCCGGTGCCTGTCCCGGTGCTGCTGCCGGTACCGGTGAAGGCCGGCATGGTGGCATGGCCGGGCGCATGGGCGCCGCCGCCGCGCAGCACCAGCAGCAGGCAGCGCAGCAGAATGCGCAGGTCACCCCGCAGCGTCACCGCCGCCACGTAGCGCGCATCCAGCTCCAGCCGCTGTTCCCACGGCACCGCGTTGCGCCCGGCGGCCTGGGCCAGCCCGGCCAGCCCCGGCCGCAGCCGCAACCGCAGCGCCTGGCGCGGTGTGTAGTGCGCGGTATAGGCCGGCGGCAGCGGCCGCGGTCCCACCAGGGACATGTCGCCCCGCAGCACGTTCAGCAGCTGCGGCAACTCGTCCAGCGCGCTGGCGCGCAGGGCGCGGCCGAAGCGGTTCAACCGTGCCGCGTCATCGCCCGGGCCGTCGCGCATGCTGCGGAACTTCAGCACGGCGAAAACCTGGCCATGCCGCCCCGCCCGCGCCTGGCGGAACAGCACCGGCCGGCCCAAGGCCAGCCGCACCGCCAGCGCCACGGCCAGCAGCAGCGGCGCCAGCAGCCCGAGCAACAGCGCGGCGCCCACCAGGTCCAGCGCCCGCTTGCCCCCGCCGGCGTACATCAGGCGCCGCCCGCCGGCGCCGCCTCACTCTCCACCGCCAGGGAGAGCAGCAGCCCCAGCGCGAACCAGGCCATGCGATTGCCCAGGTCGGTGCTGACCATCACGCTCAGCGCCACCGGCAGCGTCACCGCGGCGATGCGCGCCGCCCGCCCCGGCGCCACGTGCCGCGCCTGGCGCAGCGCCAGCACCGCGCCGCCGCCGAACGCCGCCAGCCACAGCGCCAGCGCCGGCAGGCCGCCCTCGGCCAGTGCTTCCAGCGCATGGTTGTGCGGATACATGCCGCGCCGTTCGCCAAAGCCGGCGGCCTGGGGAAAGCCGCCGGTGCCGAGGCCCAGCGGCGCCGCCTCACCGCCCCAGCGCAGCGCCTCGGACCACAGCACCACCCGCGCCGGGGTGTTGGTGGTGGGCGCGCCGAACACGCGTTCCAGCGTGCGCAGCCCGGCGGCCCCGCGCGGCGAGGCCAGCAGCAGCCCGAGGCCCAGCAGCCCGGCCGCCAGCATGCCCGCCACCCAGCCCAGCGCCACCAGCCAGCGCCCGCGCAGCAGCCAGAACAGCGCCGGCGCCCCGGCCGCCCCGGCGCCCGCCGCCAGCAGCGCCAGCCGGCCGCCCGGCACCAGCACCGCGGCGGCCAGCAGCCCGGTCAGCGCCAGCCAGGGCAGCCGCCACCAGCCGTGGGCCTCCGCCACCCGCAGCGCGGCCAGGCCGGTGGCGCAGGCAATGGCCAGCCCGGCCAATTGGTACTGCACCCGCACCAACTCGGCCGAGGCGCCATTGCCGCCCAAAACCACCTGGCCGGTCGCCACCCCCCAGGCGATGCCGCCCCCCACCACCAGCCCGACCAGCAGCGTGGTGGCGCAGAAGCGGCGCAGCGTCGCGGCGTCACCCCCCACCAGCAGCCCGGCCAGCAGCATGGGCGGCGCCAGCAGCGCCAGGGCGGGCAGCTTTTCCTGCAGCACCTCCTCCGAGACGCTCCAACTGCCGGCCAGCACCAGCCACAGCAGCAGCGCCAGGCTGGCCGCCAGCGGCAGCGCCAGGCCGCGCCCCAGCCGCCAGCGCCGCGCCAGCAGCAGCACCACCAGCGACGGCAGCAGCAGCGCGAAGGCCATGGCGGTCAGGTCGAAGGGCAGCCCGGCCAGCCCGGGCACCGATTTCAGCGCCCCGGCGAATTGCAGCAGCGCCGCCAGCCCGCCACTGCCGGCCGCCAGCAGCGCCGCGTCCGGCCGGCTGGCGCCCGCCGTGGCCGCTACCACAGGCCAAAGCCGCGCCGCGGGCCGTAGCGCCAGGGTTGCCGGCGCGGCTGCGGCTGCCAGCCCAGCAGCACCAGCGCGAAGCCGGCGCCGCCAACGGCCAGCGGTACCGTCACCGCCAGCAGCCCCAGCAGCAGCGGCCGATTGGGCACCGAGGGCCGCTGGTCCACCATCGGGGCCGAGACCACCCGCGCCGCCACCGTGCGGTCCGCCCGCACCACCAGCCCGGCGCGCTGCTGCTGGCCCAGCAGGTCATACAGGCTCTGGCGCACATACAGGTCCGGCTCGGCTTCCAGCTGCGCCCGCAGCGCCGCCACGCGCCGCGCCGCCAGCTCCGAAAGGTCGGCCCGCACCTTGGCCTCGGCATAGCCATGCAGCAGGCGCAGCGCCTCCAGCGCGGCGGTGCGGTCGCGGTGCTTCAACTCCAGGCTGAAGGTGATGCTGGCGGTGCTCTGGGTCACCGCCAGGTTGCGGTCCAGCCAGGTGCGGGCGTCGTCCAGGTCGGCTTCCAGCCGCAGCCCCAGGGCTTCCCGCCCCAGCCCGGCCAGGCCGGCGCGGCGCAGCGCGCTCAGATAGGCCAGCAGGCCGGTGTCGCGCGCCAGCACCTCCACCGCCTCGGCCGAACGCAACGCGTCCAGGTAGACGGCGAAGTTGCCGCCCGGCCGATTGTCCAGCAGCCCGGCATTCTGCAGCAGCCCGGCCGGCGCCAGCAGGGAGGAGGTGGCGATGCCGGTGGATTCGGCCGGCGCCACCACGCCCCGCGCCACATAGCTGCGCGGCCAGGTCAGCACCACGGCGGCGGCCAGCGCGAACAGCAGCAGCACCGCCAGCGCCAGCCGCCCGCGTACCGCCCAAACGCCCCGCAGCACCTGCTCCAGCGGCATGCCTTGCCCCATGAGAGCAAGCCCCGGCCGGCAAGGTGGCCCGCGGGGTGGATTGCTCGGTTTCACCTGCCGCCAGGGTGGGCCGGTACGTCTGCGATTTCAACCAAGGGTGGTCGGAAAAGCGTAATGATGGTTAAGAAACGGGAAACCGGCGCCCGGCTTCGCGCCACCAGCACCGGCGCCGCCACCACCTGGCCATAGGCCGGGCTTTCCCAGCCGGCCTCCAGCGTCACCTCCAGCGGGGCATCGGCCGAGAGGCTCAGCCGGGCGCGCGGGCTGGCGACGCCGTTCGCGGTCAGCCGCCAGTCTCCCGGTGCCAGCCGCCAGCGCAGCGCCGCCGTGGCGAAGCCGCCGCTGACCTGGTCCGCCACCTGCCATTCGTCGCCCAGCACCGTCACCCGGCGTTCCTGCCGGTTGCCGCGTGCATCGGCCAGCCAGCCGCCCTCCGCCAGGCGGCCGCAGGCGGGCCAGCGGGCGAACAGGAAGCGCGACAGCCGCGGCATCTGGTCGGTGTCGTCGAAGCTGATGGTGTTGTGCCCGGCGGTGCCGGCCAGCGCCGCCAGCCACCAGTGCTGGCCGGGGCCGGGGTTGTAGGCGCCGGTGCCGCCATCCCGCAGCAGGTTGCCCAGGTGGTCGTGCAGGTCGAAGTGCAGCAGGTCGGCATGGCCGGGGCGGAAGCGCAGCGGGCCCACCCGCAGCACCCCGCGGGCGCCGGCGGCGGACCAGCCCTCCAGCCCCGCCGCCCGCCAGCGTGGCGCCCGGATGAAGCCGCCCGCCGCCTGGGGCTGCAAGCCCAGCCAGGCACAGCCCGGTTCCGCCGCCAGGCCGCCGCCACGGCCGCAGAACAGCCGGGCGGCGCGTTCCAGGCTGGGCCGGGCGTCATCCGGCCCGGCCAGCGCCAGGTCGGCGAAGGCGGAACCATCCTGATGGCCCAGCCGGGGCGTGGCGCCGGTGGTTGGGTCGGTCAGGCGCCACAGCAGGTCGGTGGCCGCGGCCATGCGATGGCGGGCCGGTTCGGCCAGGCCGGGGGCGCCGTGGTGCCGGGCCAGCCATTCGGCCACCGCCACCACGTCCAGCAGCAGCCGGTGATAGCCGGTGGAAGCCTGGGCGAAGGCGCCATCGGCGCCGACCAGGCGCAGCACATGGCGGTTCAGCCGGGCGGCGCCGCGCCGCGCCAGGGTGGCATCCCCCAGCACCAGCCCCAGGCCGAGCAGACCGGCGGCCTCGCTGAGCGGGTGGTTGTTGTCCTGCGCCTCGGCATAGCCGGGGGCGGCGGCCACGCGCCGGGCGTGCAGCGCCAGCAGGGCGCGGGCGGCCGGCGGCGGCGCGGCGCCCAGCAGCGCCAGCGCCAGGCAGAAATGCAGCGCCCGCAGTGCCGCTTCCTGGCCGCAGGCCCAGTTCGGGCCGCGAAAGGCCGGGTTGTGCCGGGCCCAGTCCGCCAGCAGCAGCGCGGCGCGCGCGTCATGCCCGGCCGCCGGCTGCAGCCGCTGCGCCTGCGCCAGCAAGGGCAGTTCCGCCCAGCGGCTGGCTTCCCACACCGGGCGGATGTCGCCCGGGCCGAACAGGTCTTGCCCGCTGGCCGGGGACCCGGGCGGGAAGGGGCCATGCCAGGGGCGAGGTCGCACCAACGCGGCGCGGGCCAGCAGCGCGGCGGTTGCGGCCGGGGACAACCCGGCCGGCGCCGCGGCTGCCGCCGTTGCGGGCCAGGCCGGCCCGGCGGCGGGCGGGGCAGGCGGCTCCCGCAGGGCTCGCCGCAGCAGCGCCCGGCCGAACGGGCTGCGATGCCAGGCAGCCTGCATCACCGGGCGCGGTCCCAGGCGCCACGCCGCATCCATCAGCAGAGGCAAGCCTGAGCGAAACAACATTGCATGGGCAACAATAACTGGGCTTAAGATTGTATCAACCGGTTGTTCTCGCCGCTGGGTTGCGTTGCGGTGGCCTGGCGCTGCCACAGCGGGAAGCCGATGGCGATGGACGCAGCCCGGTTGCATCCGCTTGAACAGGATTTGTCCCATCACCCCCCCGCGCGCCCTGCTGCTGTCGCCCCGGTTGTTGCTGCCCCGGTCGTGGCTGGCCCTGCTGATGCCAACCCTGCTGATGCCAGCCCTGATGTTGCTGGCCCTGCTGGGCGCCAGCGGCCCGGCCCTGGCCCAGGGTGGCAGCCTGCTGAGCCCGCCGGCGCTGCCTTCCACCCTGCCCGGCGGCGGCGCCCTGCCGCTGCTGCCGCCGGCGGCGCAGCAGGAAATCCTGCAACGCATGCTGGACGCTGCTGGCGCCGGCCGGCCGATGCCCCCCGGCGCGCCGCAAGCCGCCACCACCATGTTGCCGCCACTGCCCGCCCCGGCCGCGCCGCCGCAGCCCGCCGCGCCCTCGGCCCAGGCGGCGCGGGGTGAGCCGGCTTCCCCGGCGGAGGCGTTCTTCACCGCCCGGGCCGAGCCGGGCGCGCCGGTGCTGCGCCAGTTCGGCTATGACAGCCTGCAACCCGCCCCCGGCTCGGCGCCGGTGGGCATGTCCTTCGGTGCCTTGCCGGAGGACTATGTGATCGGCCGCGACGACGAGCTGGTGGTGGCCTTCCGGGGCCGCGCCCGGGCCTCGCTTTCCGCCCGGGTCACCCGCGACGGCATGCTGCTGCTGCCGGACCTGGCGCCGATTCCGGCCGCTGGCCGCCGCCTGGGCGAGCTGCGCGCCGACCTGGCCGCCCGCGTGGCGCGCGACCTTTCGGGGTCGGAGGTGTTCCTCTCCATCGGCCAGGTGCGGCAGGTGACCATCTTCGTCGGGGGCGAGGTGACCCGCCCCGGCATGCAGGCGCTGACCGCCTTCGGTTCGGTGCTGGATGCGCTGGTGGCGGCCGGCGGGGTGAAGCGCACCGGCAGCCTGCGCGCCATTCGGGTGGAAGGGCCGGCCGGCCGGCGGCTGGTGGACCTCTACCCGGTCATCGCCGGGGAAGGCGCCGCGCCGGACCTGACGCTGCGCGAGGGCGAGCGGATCCTGGTGCCCTCGCTCGGCGGCGTGGTGGCGATGGGCGGCGAACTGACCCGGCCGGGCATCTATGAACTGCCCGCCGGCGTGGCCAGCCTGCCGCTCGGCACCCTGCTGGCGCTGGCCGGGGAGCCGATGCGCCCGGCCGGCAGCCGCTTCCTGCTGCAAAGCACCGAGGCCGATGGCCGCCGCAACTTCCGCGAGATCCAGCCACGCGACCCGGTGCGGCGCGGCGACCTGCTGGTGGTGCAGCCGGGCGCCGACGTGGTGGCCAACCAGCTGCGCCTGGCCGGGCATGTGGCGGTACCGGTGACGCGCGCCGCCGGCGGGCGCGGCATTTCGCTGCGGAGCATGCTGGCGGATTCGCGGCTGGTGCGGGCCGACCCCTATCCCCGGCTGGCGGTGGTGTGGCGCACCGACGCCGAGACCCGCAGCCGCCGCTTCCTGCCCTTCGACCTGGGCCGGGTGCTGGGTGGCCGCGCCGATTTGCCGCTGCGGGAAGGCGATGAGGTGGTGCTGCTGGGCCTGGCGGATGTGTTGTGGCTGGCCAGCCCCAGCGTGCAGCAGGCACTGCGCGGCACGCTGCCCCAGCCTACCGGTGCTGGCCAGGCGCCAGCCGCCGCGGCCGCCATGCCCGCCACCACCAGCGCCGGGGAGGCCCCGCTCGGTGGCCCGGCGGCGGCGCCCGGCCAGCCGGCCCAGGGCGGCCCGGACTGCCCGGCGCTGACCCAGTTGGCCGTGGCCGCCCAGGCGGCGCCGCAACGCTATGGCCATGCCCGCGGCGCCGGCTTCCCCGACAGCGGCCGGCTGACCTGCCCGCAGGTGTTCATCGACTACCCCACCCTGCTGCCCTACCTGCTGGACCAGACCGTGCTGCTTTCCGGTGAGGTGCGGCTGCCCGGGCTGTATCCCATCGTCGATGATACCGGGCTGGACGCGGTGCTGGCGGCGGCCGGCGGGCCGACCGACACGGCGGATCTTTCCACCATCGAGTTCGCCCGCGAACCGGCCGAGCAGACCGCCACCCTGCCGCTGACCCGCCAATTGCTCGACCTGCGCAGCCGCAACTTCGCCGCGGTGCGGCTTTCCCCGCGCGATGCGGTGCGGCTGCCGCGCGGCTTTTCCGACCGCGACCTGGGGCCGGTGACGCTGCAGGGCGAGTTCATGCGGCCGGGCGTCTTCGACATTCGCCGCGGCGAACGGCTTTCGGAGGTGATCGCCCGCGCCGGCGGGCTGACGCCGCAGGCCTACCCCTATGGCGCCATCTTCACCCGCGCCAGCCTGCGGCTGCGCCAGCAGGATGGCTTCCGCCGCACCGCCAGCCAGCTGGAACAGGGCATGATGCAGGTGGCCGCGGGCCAGGCCATGGCCGGGCTTTCCGGCCCGCTGGACCTGGGCGGCGCGGTGCAGGCCGGGCGGCAACTGGCGCAGAGCCTGCGCAACAGCCCAGCGGCCGGGCGCATGGTGGTGGAGGCGAACCCGGTGGTGCTGGCCAGCCGGCCGGAGCTGGATGTGCTGCTGGAGCCGGGCGACCTGGTGTTCATGCCCAAGCGCCCGGGCGACGTGACGGTGGTGGGCGCGGTGCTGAACCCGGGCAGCCTGCAGTTCAGCACCGGCCTGAAGGCGGGCGACTATGTGCGCGCCGCCGGTGGCGAACAGCGCTTCGCCGATGGCTCCCGCGCCTTCGTGGTGCTGCCCAACGGCCAGACCGTGCCGGCTGGCCTGGGCAACTGGCAGTTCCCTGGGCCGCCGATTCCGCCGGGCTCCATGGTGGTGGTGCCGCAGGACCCCTCGCCGTTCGAGACCTGGGCGACGGTGCGGGAGGTGACCAGCATGATGAGCCAGGTGGTGGTTTCCGCCGCCACCCTGGCGTTGCTGGCGCGCGGCCTGGGGAATTGAGGCGTGCCGCTGCCGGCCAGGGCCCGCGGCCTGCCCGGCCTGGCCCGCGCCCGGCTGGGCATGGGTGGCTGCGCCTGGCTGGGCATGGGCGCCCGCGCCCGGCTGGGCTGGCTGCTGCTGGCGCTGCTGCTGGCCGCGCCGGCCAGGGCGGAGGAATGGCCGGCCAGTGGCAGCGCCTATGGTGGCACCGGCCTGGTGGAGATGCGCAACGCCCGGCTGCGGCCGGATGGCACGCTGGAACTGGGCGCCGCGCTGCGCCGGCAGCGTGACTTCTGGTTCCTCAACCTGCAGGCGCTGCCCTTCCTGGAGACCACCTTCCGCCTGACCAACCGGCTGAACGGCACCACCGGCCATGGCCGCACGGTGGACCGGGCCTTCGACCTGAAGCTGCGCCTGCTGCGGGAAAGCCAATGGGTGCCGGCCCTGGCCATTGGCCTGCAGGACGCGGTGGGCACCGGGATCTATGGCGGTGAGTACCTGGTGGCGTCCAAGCGGTTCTGGGCGTTCGACGTGTCGCTGGGGCTGGGCTGGGGCCGGCTGGGCACCGGGGCGGACCTGCCCAATCTCAGCCTGTTGAACCATCGCGCGCGGGATGTCGGGCAGGGCGGCCGGCCCGCCTTCGGCAGCTATTTCCGCGGCCGCGACGTGGCGGTGTTCGGTGGAGTGGAATGGCAGGCGCCGCCGCTGCCCACCCCGTTCGGCCCGCTGGCCGGGCTCAGCGCCAAGCTGGAATATTCGGGCGACGCGCTGCGCGACGAACGCGGCGGCTGGCCGGCGCGCCAGGCCGGGTTGCGGGGCCGCGCCGCCAGCCGGTTCAACGCCGGGCTGCACTGGCAGAACGAGCACCTGGACGTGGCGGCGCATGTCGTCAACGGCACCGACGCGCTGCTGCGGGTTTCGCTGCGGATGGACGCGCATCGGCCGCCGGAACTGCCGGCCCCGGTGGTGCCGCCGCTGCCGCCGCGCCCGGCCGCCGCCGTGGTGGACCCGGCCCCGGCGGTGCTGGAGGCGCTGCGCCAGGCCGGCTTCCGCCCGCTGGGCTTCGCGGTGCAGGGGGCGGAGGCGCGGGTGCTGGTGACCGGCGGGCGCTATCGCCGGCTGGCGCACCTGGCCGGGCGGGTGGTGCGGGCGGTGCAGCCGGTGCTGCC
>CANBXZ010000068.1 GCA_947373495.1 Acetobacteraceae bacterium | reverse complement strand
CGGCCAGCCGGCCCGGGCCGCTTTCGGGTTCCGCCATGGCGCCGATGCCGGGGCCCACCACGCGCACGCCGCGTGCCCGCAGCGCCGCCATGTTGGCCTGGGTGGCGGGGTGTTCCCACATCGCCGGGGTCATCGCCGGCGCCACCAGCACCGGGGCGCGGGTGGCCAGCAGGATGGTGCTGGCCAGGTCGTCGGCCAGGCCATGCGTCATCTTGGCCAGCAGGTCGGCGCTGGCCGGGGCCACCACCACCGCGTCCGGCAGCCGGGCCAGGCGGATATGGCCGATCTCGGCCTCGGCGGCCCACAGATCGTCATGCACGCGCTGGCCGGTGATGCCGGCCAGGGCTTCCCGCGTCACGAAGCGGGCGCCGCCGGGGGTGAGCACCGCCTGCACCGTGGCGCCGGCCCGGCGCAACAGCCGGGTGAGTTCCAGCGCCTTGTAGGCGGCGATGCTGCCCGCCACCACCAGCAGCACCTGCTTGCCGTGCATCTCAGTTCGTTTCCACCGGAGAGAGCGTGTCCACCGCGCGCAGCAGCCCCTGGCACAGCCGCCAGATGCTGGCGGTGCCGAAATACAGGTCCATGCCGCCATCCAGCTCCCCGACATGCAGCCGGTAGCCGTTGCTCAGCACTTCCATGGCCATGCGCATGGTTTCGGTGATGGCGTGCTGGGTGCGGGCCAGGAACACCGCGTCCACCATGGTGCGCGCCAACAGCCGGGCATCTTCGAGTTGCAGGCTGAACAGCCGGGGCTGGGCGCGGCTGGCATTGAAGGCGAATACCGCATCCACATGCACCAACTGCCCGGCCGGCAGGAATACCAGCCGGGTCAGCGGCTTGCCGCCCAGCGGCGCCGGGCGGAACAGGAAGGCGCGCTCGTCCAGGTCCACCGCCACCTGCTGCACGCTGGCCAGGGTGGGCAGCGTGCCCAGGTCGCCCTTGACCTCCAGGCGGGTGGTCAGCACGGCTACAGCCGCCAGCCGGTATGGATCGCGACGATGCCGCCGCTGAGGCTGCGGTGCCGCACCTGTTCCAGCCCGGCGGCGCGCATCATCTCCGCCAGGGCTTCCTGGTCGGGGAACATGCGGATGCTTTCGGCCAGGTATTGGTAGCTGTCGGCGTCGCCGGCCACCTTGCTGCCCAGCACCGGCAGCACCTTGCAGCTCCAGGCATCATATATCGGGTCCAGCGGCGCCACCTCCACGCGGGAGAATTCCAGGCAGTGGAAGCGCCCGCCGGGCCGCAGCACCCGCCGCACCTCCCGCAGGACCGCGGGCTTGTCGGTGCAGTTGCGCAGGCCGAAGGCGATGGAGACCTTCTCCACGCTGCGGTCGGGCAGCGGGATGTGTTCCGCGTCCACGCACAGCAGGCCGAGCCCTTCGGCCAGGCCGCGTTCCAGCGCGCGGTTCTGCGCCACCGCCAGCATGGCCGGGTTGATGTCGGTCAGCAGCACCCGCCCGGCGCCCTTCTCCAGCGCGGCGAAGCTGATGTCCCCGGTGCCGCCGGCCAGGTCCAGCAGCGTCTCCCGCGGAGAGGCGCCGATGGCAGCGACGAAGGCCCGTTTCCAGGCCCGGTGCAGGCCCAGCGACATCAGGTCGTTCATCAGGTCGTAGCGCGGCGCGACACTGGCGAAGACATCCTTCACCAGGCTGGCCTTGGCTGCACGCGGCACCTGACGGTAGCCGAAATCGACTTCTTCCTGCATGCCGGGCAGGTTAGCACCCGAACCGCCTGGGGGAAACGATGCCCGAACTGCCCGAAGTGGAGACCGTGATGCGCGGCCTGGCGCGGGTGCTGGAAGGCCGCCGCCTGGTGGCCGCCAGCATCGCCCGGCCGGACATGCGCTGGCCCTTCCCGGATGGGCTGGTCACCCGGCTGACCGGGGCCCGCGTGCTCGGTTTCCGCCGCCGCGCCAAATACATGCTGATGCGGGTGGAGGGCGGCGACAGCCTGCTGATCCACCTGGGCATGTCGGGCCGCATGGTGGCCCGCCGCGCGGCGGACCGCCCGAACGAGCCGGTGGCGCATGAACATTTCGCCATGGAGACGGAGGACGGCACCCATGTCGGCTTCGTTGACCCGCGGCGCTTCGGCAGCGTGGACCTGGTGGCCTCGGCGCGGGAGGACCAGCACAGGCTGCTGGCCGGGTTGGGGCCGGAGCCGCTGGAGGACGCCTTCACCGCCGAGGTGCTGAGCCAGGCGCTGGCCGGCAAGCGCACGCCCATCAAGGCGGCGCTGCTGGACCAGAAGCTGGTGGCCGGGCTGGGCAACATCTATGTGAGCGAGGCGCTGCACCGCAGCGGCATCAGCCCGCGGCGGGAAGCCAGTACGGTGGCCGGCAGCCGCTGCGTCCGGCTGGTGCCGGCCATCAAGGCGGTGCTGGAGGAAAGCATCGCCGCCGGGGGTTCCAGCCTGCGGGACTATGTGCAGGCGGATGGCGGGATCGGCTTTTTCCAGGAACGCTTCCGGGTCTACGACCGCGCGGGCCTGGCCTGCGAGCAATGCCCCGGGGTGCCGCCTTGCCCCGGCATCCAGCGTATCGTGCAGTCCGGCCGGGCCAGCTTCTATTGCCCGCGGCACCAGCGTTAGATATGGGCAGCGCCACGAACAGCGGCAGAAACAAAGGGATACGGCAATGGCCTATGAGATGATCCTGACGGAAACCCGGGGCGCGGTGGCGCTGATCACGCTGAACCGCCCGAAGGCGCTGAATGCGCTGTGCGACCAGCTGATGGGCGAACTGGGCGAGGCCCTGCTGGCCTATGACGCCGACCCGGCGATCGCCGCCATCGTGCTGACCGGCAGCGAGAAGGCCTTCGCCGCCGGCGCCGATATCAAGGAAATGCAGGGCCGCACCTTCCCGCAGGTCTTCGTGCAGGACTTCATCGCCCCGTGGGAGACGGTGCTGCGGGTCAAGAAGCCCGTCATCGCCGCGGTGGCCGGCTTCGCGCTGGGCGGCGGCTGCGAGCTGGCGATGATGTGCGACCTGATCCTGGCGGCCGATACCGCGAAGTTCGGCCAGCCCGAGATCAAGCTGGGGGTGATTCCGGGCGCCGGCGGCAGCCAGCGGCTGACCCGCGCCATCGGCAAGTCCAAGGCCATGGAGATGGTGCTGACCGGCCGGATGATGGGCGCCGAGGAGGCCGAGCGGGCCAATCTGGTGGCCCGGGTGGTGCCGGCGGCGGAACTGGTGGCCGAGGCGCTGAAGCTGGGCGGGCAGATCGCCGGGCTTTCCGCCACCGCCGTGGCCATTGCCAAGGACGCGGTGAATGCGGCGTTCGAGACCACCCTGCATGAGGGGGTGAAGACCGAACGCCGGCTGTTCCTCTCGCTGTTTGCCACCGAGGACCAGAAGGAAGGCATGGCCGCCTTCGCCGAAAAGCGGCAGGCCAACTTCCGCAATCGCTGAGCCCTGGCGGCGGCCGGTGGTGCGGCGTCCTTGACGCCGCCATCCGGCCAAGGCTAGAAGCGCCCTTCCGCCGCAGCCCCCCCGGTTGCGGCGACCCCATTGATCCTCTTGCTGGACTGAAGTCACAACGCCATGGCGAACACTGCTTCCGCGCGCAAGCGCATCCGCCAGACCGAAAAGCGCACTGTCCGCAACCGCGCGCGGCGTTCTCGGGTTCGTACCTTCCTGCGCAAGGTTGAGGCGGCGATTGCCGAAGGCGACAAGTCCGTCGCCGCGGACGCGCTGAAGGCCGCTCAGCCGGAATTGCAGCGGGCTGCGACCAAGGGTGTGCTGCATCGCAACACCGTTGCCCGCAAGCTTTCCCGTCTGTCTTCGCGTATCAAGGGTCTGGGCATCAGCGCCTCGGCCTGAAGCCCATGCGGGGCGCCTTTGGGCGCCCCCTGCAGCCAAGCAATAAGTATTGAATAACTATTGCTTGAGCATGCAGTTGTTCGCGCAGCAATGCCGAGCAACAATAGCCAGCAGATTTGGCTGAGCTTAGAAAATATATTCGAACGTTACTTCCTCATTTGGCTGAAATCGCAACTCGCGATTTGCCGAGTCGTGGGAGCTGCGGTATCGTCTTTCAGGCAGCGCTAGGCTGCTGGTGTCGTTGCCCTCCCCCGAGGGCAGGGCTTCAGCCGTCACGCCCATGCTATCGGGCGTACGCTAAGGCCAGCTTGATCGGCTGCGGCCAAAACAGGGTGCAGGTGCGAGGGAATGGACAAGGAACCCGGCTCGTCGTTCCCCCAAACGGCAGGCAACCACGGCACCGCGCAGCTGGCTTCCAGTTGGGCCCGCATTCGTGGCCGCATGCGCGATGAGGTTGGTGAGGTTGAATACCGCACCTGGCTGCGTCAGATGACGCTGGCCGGGGTTGAGGGCGACGAAGCCATCGTGCTGCTGCCCACCCGTTTCCTGCGCGACTGGGTGCGTGGCCACTACGGGGACCGCCTGCGCGGCCTGTGGCAGGCCGAGAATCCGGCCATTCGCCGGGTGGATATTCGTGTCGCCGCCGGTGGCAGTGCCGGGCTGAGCGACCCTGGCATGCCGCAGCCCGAGCCTGGCCTGGCCGAGAGCCTGACCCCGCGGCCCCCCGTGCGCCCGATGGCGCCGGCAGTGGTGAGCGACAAGCTGGACCGTGCCGGCGACTGGATTGCCCCGCTGGAGCCGCGCTTCACCTTCGACACCTTCGTGGTGGGCAAGCCGAACGAGTTCGCCCATGCCTGCGCCCGCCGCGTGGCGGAAAAGCCCAACAGCGCCGGCTTCAACCCGCTGTTCCTGTATGGTGGCGTCGGCCTGGGCAAGACCCACCTGATGCATGCCATCGCCTGGGCGCTGCGCGAACGCGAGAACGCCTCGGTGGCCTACATGAGCGCCGAGAAGTTCATGTACCGCTTCATCGCCGCGCTGCGTTCGCAGTCCACCATGGAATTCAAGGAAAGCCTGCGTTCGGTCGATGTGCTGATGATCGACGATCTTCAGTTCCTGATCGGCAAGGACAATACGCAGGAAGAGTTCTTCCACACCTTCAATGCCTTGGTGGACAGCGGCAAGCAGATCGTCGTCTCCTCCGACAAGTCGCCCAGCGACCTGAACGGCATCGAGGACCGGCTGCGCACCCGGCTCGGCTGGGGCATGGTCGCCGACCTGCATGCCACCACCTACGAACTGCGGCTCAGCATCGTCGAGGCCAAGGCGCATGCCTCCGGTGTGACGGTGCCGCCGAAGGTGCTGGAACTGCTGGCGCACAAGATCACCAGCAATGTGCGTGAGTTGGAGGGCGCGCTGAACCGGCTGATCGCCCATGCCAACCTGTTCGGCCGCACCGTCACGCTGGAGTCGGTGCAGGAAGTGCTGGCCGACATGCTGCGGGCGCACGACAAGCGCATCTCCATCGAGGAGATCCAGAAGAAGGTGGCGGAGCACTACAATATCCGCCTGACCGACATGGCCAGCCCGCGCCGTGCCCGCGCCGTGGCCCGGCCGCGCCAGGTGGCGATGTACCTGGCCAAGCAACTGACCCAGCGCAGCCTGCCGGAAATCGGCCGCCGCTTCGGCAATCGCGACCACACCACGGTGATGCACGCGGTCAGCCGCATCGCCGAGCTGATGGCCGCCGATGTCAGCTTCGCCGAGGATGTGGCGCTGCTGCGCAAGATGCTGGAAACCTGAGGCCGCGCCGGTGACCTCGGTGCGGCTGGTGCAGGTCAGCGACACCCATCTGTCGCCGACGCATGGCTATTTCCAGCAGAACTGGGCGGCGTTCCGTGCCGCCATGCGCGACTCGCCGCCGGACCTGCTGGTTCACAGTGGCGACATCGCCTTCAACGGCCCGGTGGCCGCGGCCGACCTGGCCCATGGCGCCGCCGAATTGCGGGCGCTGGGGCTGCCCTGGCTGGCCATTCCCGGCAATCACGACACCGGCGAGTCGCCGGCCTTCTCCCGCCTGAACCAGCCGGTGAATGCCGAACGCATCGCCGCCTGGCGGGCGCAGGTCGGGCCGAATTGGTGGTGCCGGGACGTGGGGGCGTGGCGCCTGGTGGGGCTGGACACCTCCCTGTTGGCCAGTGGCCTGCCGGAGGAAGCGGCACAGGACGCCTTCCTGGCCGAGTCCCTGGCCGGGCGCGACGGGCGGCCGGTGCTGCTGTTCATCCACATGCCGCCGTTCGAGGATGACCCCGAGGACCCGAAGCCCACCACCGCCTGCGTGCCCTACCCGGCGCGGGGCCGCCTGCTGGCCACCTGCCGGCAGGGCGGGGTGAAGGTCATCGCCTGCGGCCACCTGCATGTGTATCGCCGGCTGACCTGGCAGGGCATCGAGGTGGTGTGGGCGCCGCCGACCGCCATGGTGGATGTGCGCCGCTGGCAGCAGCGGCTGGGCTGCTTCCCGCGGCCGGGCTACCTGGAATGGACGCTGGAAGGCGATCAGGCGCGGCATCGGCTGGTGGAGCCGCCGCGGATGTTCGTGGTGGACATGTCCGGCTGGACCGCCCAATCCGGCGGTACCGTGACCACCTTGCCGCCGCTGCCGCCCCAGTAGCTGGGGATAACCTGCGGCCGGGCTTGGTGGCTGCCGCGCAAGCCCTTACTTTCACGCCGCGAATCGGCCATTCTGCCGCCCGGCGGGCGGCGCGGCCCGCCGCACTGCCAGGGGAGCGTGGTTGCCATGAAGTTCACCGTCGAAAGGGCGATCCTGCTCAAGGCGCTCGCGCATGTGCAGAGCGTGGTGGAGCGGCGCAACACCATCCCCATCCTGGCCAATGTGCTGCTGGAAGCGAAGGGCGGGGTGCTGAAGCTCACCGCCACCGATATGGAAATCGCCGTGGTGGAGGAAGTGCCCGGCGTGCAGATCAGCCGCGAGGGCCGCACCACGGCCCCCGCCGCCACGCTGTATGAAATCGTCCGCAAGCTGCCCGATGGCGCCAAGGTGGAACTGGACCATGGCGGTGGCGATGCGCCGCTGAGCCTGCGCGCCGGCCGCTTCAACACCAGCCTGTCGGTGCTGCCGGTGGAGGATTTCCCCTCCATGACCGAAGGCAAGCTGCCCACCCGCTTCACCCTGCCCGCCGGCCAGTTGCGGGACCTGGTGGACCGCACCCGCTTCGCCATCAGCACCGAGGAAACCCGGTACTACCTGAACGGCATCTACCTGCACGCCACGGAAAGCGAGGGGCTGCCGGTGCTGCGTGCGGTGGCCACCGACGGCCACCGGCTGGCCCGGGTGGAGGAACCGCTGCCGGATGGCGCCGCCGGCATGCCGGGCGTGATCGTGCCGCGCAAGACCATCAACGAGTTGCGCAAGCTGGCCGAGGAAACCCAGGACGAGATCGAGGTGCGGCTTTCCGACACCAAGATCCGCTTCGGCATCGGCCCGGTTTCGCTGACCAGCAAGCTGATCGACGGCACCTTCCCGGAATATGAACGGGTGATTCCGCGTGGCAACGACAAGATCCTGAAGGTGCACAAGAAGGAATTCGCCGAGGCCGTGGGCCGCGTGGCGGCGATTTCCAACGAGCGTTCCAAGCCGGTGAAGCTGAGCCTGGACCGCAACCTGCTGGTGCTTTCCGCCGCCAGCCCGGAACAGGGCCAGGCGCAGGAAGAACTGGATGGCGCGGTGGTGAGCTACGACAACACCCCGCTGGAGATCGGCTTCCAGGCCCGCTACCTGAACGACATCACCGACCAGATCGTGGACATGGTGCAGTTCGAGTTCGCCGATGGCAGCGCCCCCACCGTGGTGCGCGACGCGGCCAAGCCCGAGGCGCTGTACGTGCTGATGCCGATGCGGGTCTAGCCAGACCCGCGCCCGCCCGGCTGGCCTGTGCTATGCACCGGGCCAGCCGATGCCGGACCCCGTTGCCCTGACCCCCGCGCTTTCCCTCACCCGCCTGTTGCTGCGGGACTTCCGTAGCTATGCCGATGTCACCCTGGCGCTGCATGGCCGTATCCATGTGGTCTCCGGCGACAATGGCGTGGGCAAGACCAACCTGCTCGAAGCCATCAGCCTGCTTGGCCCCGGGCGGGGGCTGCGCGGCGCCAAGGTGGCCGAATTCGCCCGCCATGCCGCGGCCGGGCCGCAGCCCTGGGCGGTGGCCGGGCGCTTCCAGGGGCCGCAGGGCGAATTCCAGTTGGGCACCGGCACGCCCGAAGGCGGCCCGCTGGAACGCCGGGTGTTCCGGCTGGACAATGTGCCGCTGAAATCCCAGGCCGACCTGGCTGAGCGCGTCGCCGCTGTGTGGCTGACCCCGCAGATGGACCGGCTGTTCCAGGAAGGCGCCAGCGACCGCCGCCGCTTCCTGGACCGCCTGGTGTGGGCGCTGGAGCCGCATCATGCGCGGGAAGTGGCGGCCTATGACCACGCCATGGCCCAGCGCAACCGCCTGCTGCATGAGGGCAAGCGCGACAACGCCTGGCTGGCGGCGCTGGAGGACCAGATGGCGCGCCACGGCGTGGCCGCCGCCGCCGCCCGGCGCGGCCTGGTGGCGCGGCTGAACCAAACCCTGGAAGCCGGGCTGACCGGCGCCTTCCCCGCCGCCCGGCTGGAGTTGCAGTGCCCGCTGGCCCAGGCGCTGGACCAGGCGCCCGCGCTGGCGGTGGAAGACGCCTGGCGGGCCAACTGGGCGGCCGCGCGCGGGCGGGATGCGGCGGCGGGCGCCACGCTCACCGGGCCGCACCGGGCGGAGCTGGGCTTCATCCACGTGCCCAAGGGCATTCCGGCCGGGCTGTGTTCCACCGGGGAGCAGAAGGCCCTGCTGGTGGCGGTGGTGCTGGCGCATGCGGCGTTGATCGCCAGCGCCCGCGGCTTCGCCCCGCTGCTGCTGCTGGACGAGGTGGCCGCCCATCTGGATGCCGGCCGGCGCGCGGCGCTGTTCGCGGCGCTGGTGGAACTGCCGGCGCAGGTCTTCCTCACCGGCACGGATGCGGCGGTTTTCGCCCCGCTGCGCGGCCTGGCGCAGGGCCTGAAGGCCAGCCCGGGAATCCTTGTTGCGGATGCCGATTTCCCGGTGCCGTAGGGGCCGGAAAACACTATATTACCATCCGAATCATCCCGATATTTTTCAAGGAGTTGTCGCTGGCATGAGCGACCCCGGCGATCACGCCCGCACCACCCCGGAAAACAGCCAATTCGGCGAGGGGGGCGAGGACTACAACAGCTCCTCCATCACCGTGTTGCGTGGCCTGGAAGCGGTGCGCAAGCGGCCGGGCATGTACATCGGCGACACCGATGATGGCTCCGGCCTGCATCACATGGCGTTCGAGATCATCGACAACGCGGTGGACGAGGCCCAGGCAGGCTTCGCCAGCCGCTGCGACGTGGTGCTGAACGGCGACGGCAGCGTGACGGTGCGCGATGACGGCCGCGGCATTCCGACCGACATCCACCACGAGGAAGGCGTCTCCGCCGCCGAGGTGGTGCTGACCCGGCTGCATGCCGGCGGCAAGTTCAACCAGAACAGCTACAAGGTCTCGGGCGGCCTGCACGGCGTCGGCGCCGCGGTGGTGAACGCGCTGTCCGAATGGATGGAAGTGCGCATCTGGCGCAACGGCACCGAGCACTTCATCCGCTTCGAACATGGCGAGACGGTGCAGCCGCTGAAGGTTGTCGGCCAGTCCGACAAGCACAACGGCACCGAGGTGACCTTCAAGCCGTCCTCCGGCACCTTCACCAAGGTGGAATACGAGTTCGCCATCCTGGAACGCCGCCTGCGCGAGCTGGCCTTCCTGAACAGCGGGCTGGCGATCTCGCTGAAGGACGACCGGCATGTGCCGGCGCAGGAAATTTTCTTCCAGTTCAAGGGCGGCCTGGTCGCCTTCGTGGAATGGCTGGACCAGGGCAAGGAACCGCTGTTCCGCCCGCCGATCAGCCTGATCGCGGCGAAGGAAGCCGAGGGCATCCGGGTTGAACTGGCGATGTGGTGGAACAACACGCCGCGCGAGGTGGCGCTGTGCTTCACCAACAACATCCCGCAGCGCGACGGCGGTACCCACCAGGCCGGCTTCCGCCAGGCGCTGACCCGGGTGGTGATGAAATACGCCGAGGACCTGGCCAAGAAGGAAAAGGTCGAACTGATCGGCGACGACATGCGGGAAGGGCTCACCGCGGTCATTTCCGTCAAGGTGCCGGACCCGAAGTTCAGCAGCCAGACCAAGGACAAGCTGGTTTCCAGCGAGGTCACGCCGGTGGTGCACATGGCGGTGGCCGATGCGCTGACCCATTGGTTCGAGACCCATCCGAAGGAAGCCAAGGTCGTCATCGAGCAGGTCGTGCTCTCGGCGGCCGCGCGCAAGGCCGCCCAGTTGGCCCGCGACAAGGTGGGCCGCAAGAACGCGCTGGAGTTCAGCACGCTGCCGGGCAAGCTGGCGGACTGCCAGGAAAAGGACCCGAGCAAGTGCGAACTGTTCCTGGTCGAGGGTGACAGCGCCGGCGGTTCCGCCAAGCAGGGCCGCAACCGGGTGTTCCAGGCGATCCTGCCGCTCAAGGGAAAAATCCTGAACGTGGAGCGGGCCCGGCTGGACAAGATGCTGTCCTCGGCCGAAATCGGCACGTTGATCACCGCGCTGGGCACCGGCATCGGCACCGGGGAGCCGGCCAAGGGCGGCTTCGACGCCAACAAGCTGCGCTACCACCGCATCGTCATCATGACCGACGCCGATGTGGACGGCAGCCATATCCGCACCCTGCTGCTGACCTTCTTCTTCCGCCAGATGCCGGAGCTGATCGAGCGCGGGCACCTCTATATCGCCCAGCCGCCGCTGTACCGGGCCAAGCGCGGCAATGACGAGCGCTACCTGAAGGACGACCTGGCGCTGGAGAACTTCCTGCTGGAAAAGGCGCTGGCCGGGGCCAGGCTGCGCCTGGGCGATGGCCGGGAAGCCGCCGGCGACGAACTCCGCACCGAAGTGGAATTGCTGCGCGAGATCGCGCTGCGGGTGCGCCGGCTGGCCGCCAATGTGCCGGCCGAGATCGTCGAGCAGGCCGCCCTGGCCGGGGCGCTGACGCTGGACGAGAACCGCGCCCTGGCCGCCGGCCAGGCCCTGGCGGCGCGGCTGGACGCCATGGCGCTGCCGAGCGAACGCGGCTGGATCGCCAGCACCGGGCCGGATGGCCTGCAGGTGGCGCGCACGGTGCGTGGCGTGGCCGAACGCCATGCGCTCAACGCCTCGGCCCTGCGCAGCGCCGATGCCCGCTGGCTGGATGAGCGCCGGACCATTCTGCTGAGCGAGTTCGGCAATGGCGCGGTGCTGCAACTGGACAGCACCGAGGCCGCCGTGGGGGGGCCGATGTCGGCGCTGGACCGCATCCTGGCCCAGGGCCGCCGCGGCCTCAGCATCCAGCGCTTCAAGGGGCTGGGGGAGATGAACCCCGAACAGCTGTGGAAGACCACGCTGGACCCCACCGTGCGCACCCTGCTGAAGGTGCAGGTGACGGATGTGGAGGATGCCGAGACGGTGTTCTCCACCCTGATGGGCGACGTGGTGGAACCGCGGCGTGACTTCATCGTCACCAACGCGCTGAAGGTGGCGAACCTGGACGTCTAGCGCCCCCCAAGGGGCGCGCCGCGTCAGCCGGCCTCGGCGCCCATCAGCGCCAGGCCCTCGGCCACCGAGACGAACTCGCCGCCGGCCACCACCCGGTCGGCGCCGAAGCGCCGTTCGAACAGCCCGCGCACCGCCGGCACCAGGGAGGTGCCGCCGGTCAGGAACACCCGGTCCACCGCGCTGGCCGGCAGCCCGGCATTGTCCAGCGCCGCATCCACGGCGCGGCCGATGCCGGTGAGTTCGGGCGTGATCCAGCGGTTGAAGTCTTCCCGCCGGATCGCCGCCTGCACGGTGAAATCGCCATGGCGGAAGTCCAGCGTCGCCTCCTCCTGCCGGGAAAGCGCCACCTTGGCGGCGGAGATGGCGCGGTACAGCGCGTAGCCGGCTTCATCCTGGATGAGTTGCAGCAGCCGGTGCAGGCGTTCCGGGTGTTCGGCGGTGCGCGCCACCTCGTTGATGTCGCGCAGCGTGCGCGGCGCGCGCATCAGGGAAAGCAGGTGCCAGCGGGCGAAGCTGGCGTACCAGCTGGGCGGGATCGGCAGCGGCTTGCCCATCACGCTGTAGTCGCCGCCCTTGCCCAGCAACGGGGAGACCACGTTGTCGATGATCCGGTAGTCGAAGGCGTCGCCGGCAATGCCCACGCCGGCATGGCCCAGCGGCGTCACCCGGCGCGGCGGGCCCGGTTCGAACCGCAGCAGCGAAAAGTCGCTGGTGCCACCGCCGAAGTCGGCCACCAGCACGGTGGCCGGCTCATGCAGCCCGGCGGCGAAGCGATGCCCGGCGGCGGCCGGCTCCAACTCCACCCGCACCCCGGGCAGCCCGGCCGCGGCGAAGGCGGCCACCAGGCGCTGTTCGGCCAGGGCATGGTCGGCGGCATCGCCCACGAAGCGCACCGGGCGGCCCACCACCACGCGGGCGCCGGCCAACTCGGCGGCGAAGGGCGCCAGCAATTCGCGCAGGAACAGCGCCACCAATTGCTCCAGCCCCCAGGCGCGGCCGGCGATGCGGGTTTCCCGGAAGCTGCGCTGCGCCAGGTAGCTCTTCATCGACATGATGAGCCGGCTTTCCAGCGGGTCTTCCAGGTAGGCCTCGATCGCGGCCGGGCCGGCGGCGTGGCGGGCTTCGCCCTTGGTGCCGGACCAGAAGCACAGCACCGAGCGGAACACTTCCTCCGTGCTGTGGTGCAGCGCCACCACCTGGCCATTTGGCCGCAACGCCGCGACCACGCTGTTGGTGGTGCCGAAGTCGATGCCGATGACAGGGCGCATGGGTGGGGGACCGGGACAGTGAGGCAGCCTTCAACCCGCCGGGCGCCGGCTTGGCAAGGCCCTGGCAGGGCTTCAGGATGCCGGCAAGCACGGGGGAAGCAGGATGGACACGGATTACCTGGTGATCGGGGCGGGTTCGGCGGGCTGCGCGGTGGCGGCGCGGCTGAGCGAGGGCGGTGCGCGGGTGACGCTGCTGGAGGCCGGGCCGAAGGATCGCCACCCATGGATCCACATTCCCGCCGGCATGATCAAGCTGCTGCAGAACCAGAAATTGGTGAACTGGGCCTACACCACCACGCCCGAGGCCGGCAGCAACAACCGCGAGATCCGCTGGCCGCGCGGCCGTACCCTGGGGGGCTCCTCTTCGATCAACGGCATGCTGTACGTGCGCGGCAACCCGGCCGATTTCGACGGCTGGGCGCAGATGGGCGCGCGCGGCTGGAGCTATGAGGAGGTGCTGCCCTTCTTCCGCAAGTCGGAAACCTATCATGGCCAGGGCGAAGCCGAGTTTCGCGGCGATGACGGCCCGCTGCAGGTGGAGGACTACCGCACCATTTTGCCGCTGACGCATCGCTTCATCGAAGCCGCGCAGCAGGCCGGGCACCCCTTCCGCAAGGACCTCAACGGGCGGGAACAGGAAGGCGTCGGTTATTCGCAGATGACGCGCATCGGCCGCTGGCGTGGGTCGACCGCGCAGACCTACCTGAAGGCGGCCAAGGGCCGGGTGCGGGTGGAGACCGACGCGCAGGCGACGCGCCTGCTGTTCGAAGGCCGCCGCTGCATCGGTGCTGAATTCCGCCAGGGCGGCGCGCTGAAGCAATTGCGCGTGACCCGGGAGGTGGTGCTTTCCGGTGGCGCGGTGAACTCGCCGCACCTGATGCAGCTTTCCGGCCTGGGCCCGGCCGAGCATCTGCGCGGGCTTGGCATCGAGGTACTGGCGGACATGCCCGGCGTCGGCGCCAACCTGCAGGACCATTACGTCAGCCGGGTGCAGCACCGGGTGAAGGACGCCATCAGCACCAACCAGTTGGCCCGCGGGGCGCGGCTGATGGGCCAGGTGGCGAAGTTCTTCCTGCGCGGCAACGGGGCGCTGACCTTCGGCGTGACCACGGCGCAGGTGTTCACCCGCAGCCGGGAAGGGCTGGCCAGCCCCGACCTGCAACTGCTGTTCACCCCGGCCAGCTACGCCCAGAACGTCATCAGCACGCTGGAAACCCAGCCGGGCATGACGGTGGCGATCTGCCCGGTGCGGCCCGACAGCCGCGGCACCATCATGGCGCAGTCGGCCGACCCGCTGGCCCGCCCGGCGATCCGGCCGAACTACCTCAGCGCCCGGTCGGACCAGGAGGTGCTGGCCGCCGGGCTGCGGCTGGCGCGGCGGATCTTCCAGCAGGACGCCATCGCCCAGCACAGCGCCTTCGAGCTGCTGCCCGGGCCGGATGTGCAGTCCGACGAGGATATCCTGGCCTTCAACCGGCAATACGGCACCACCATCTACCACCCGGTGGGCACCTGCCGCATGGGTGAGGACCCGCGCAGCGTGGTGGACAGCCGGTTGCGCGTGCATGGCATCCAGGGGCTGCGGATTGCCGATGCCAGCGTGATGCCGACGCTGACCACCGGCAACACCAATGCGCCGAGCATCATGATCGGCGAGAAATGCGCCGCGATGATGCGCGAGGAGGCTGCGTGACCGATGACATTGCCGCGCTGCGGCGGCTGCTGGCGGCAAGCCGGCGCGCGGTGGTGTTCACCGGGGCCGGCATCTCCACCGAAAGCGGCATTCCGGATTTCCGCAGCCCGACCGGCATGTGGGCCAAGGTGAAGCCCATCATGTTCCAGGACTACGTCGCTTCAGCCGAATGGCGGGCGGAGGCCTGGAAGCGCAAGTTCGAACATGAACACACCATGCGCGCGGCCGAACCCAACCGCGGCCACCGGGCCGTGGCCCGGCTGGTGCGGGAGGGCAAGGTCGACGCCGTCATCACCCAGAACATCGACGGGCTGCACCAGGCCAGCGGCATCCCGGAGCGGCAGATTGTCGAGCTGCATGGCAACGCCACCTATGCCCATTGCCTGGACTGCGGCGAGCGCTACGAGATCGACGCGCTGCGCCTGGCCTGGGAACGCGATGGCGTGGTGCATGACTGCCTGAAATGCGACGGCATCATCAAGACCGCCACGGTCAGTTTCGGCCAGGCCATGCCGGAAGCCGCCATGCTGCGGGCGCGGGAGGCAACCCTGGCGGCGGACCTGTTCATCGTGCTGGGCTCGTCGCTGGTGGTCTATCCGGCGGCGGGTTTTCCGCCGCTGGCCAAGCGCAACCGGGCGCGGCTGGTGATCGTGAACCACGAACCAACCGACCAGGACGAGTTGGCCGACCTCGTCATCCACCACGGCATCGGCGACGTGATGGGCGGCGCGGTCGGGGTGAACTGAGCCGCTACTTCTTCGGCTGGTAGCTGCCGCCCATGCCCAGGCTGGGGTCCATCTGGATGCCATAGGGCGGGATCGGGTAGCGCAGGCCGTTCTTGGCCAGCGCCTTCATGCCGGCCACCGCCACCGCCAGGTCGGCCGGCGACAGCGCCATCAGCATTTCCTCATCCGGCACGCCGCCATAGCGGCGTTCGGCGAAGCAGGGCAGGGACAGGCTGGGCTCCCCGGTGGCCAGCGCCCGGCCCCAGCTGTCGCTGCACGCCGTCTCCCCCACCACGGACCA
>CANBXZ010000067.1 GCA_947373495.1 Acetobacteraceae bacterium | reverse complement strand
TGCTGAACGCCGCCGGCGGCGTGGTCGCCAGCACCCTCACCGACAGCGCCGGCCACTACGGCTTCGACGCCGCCCCGGGCCAGTACACCCTGCGCTTCGTGGCGCCGGACGGTCTGGCCCTGGCGCCGCGGCACAGCGGCTGGCTGCATGATGGCAGCGACGCCAACCCCGCCACCGGCCTTTCCGCCAGCGTGCAGCTGGCCAGCGGCGCAAGCCTCGACGACATCGACGCGGGCTTCCTGCACCTCACCGGTTCGGTGGCGGATGGCACGGCCACGCAGCTGGCGGCCGGTGGCTGCTGGAACGGCAATGGCGGCACCGGCCCGGTGTTGCTGCAGGCCAGCGGCGACGCCACGGTGAACCAGCCCGGCGCCGGCAGCGTCATCCTCGGCGGCGCCGGCCGGCTGGTGCTGAGCGGCCCGAATGACGGCGCCGTCTATGCCATCGGCGGCAGCGGCTGGGCCGAGCTGCACGGCGGCAACGGCGGCGCCGCCATGCTGATGACCGGCCAGGGCGGCGGCAACCTGGAAGGCACCGCCGGCAACGACATCCTGCTCGCCGGCTGCGGCGCCACCTCCATGCAGGGCCTCGGCAGCACGGCGGCCGGCAGCGGGCTGGACCTGATGGTGGGCGGCCGCGGCAACGACACGCTGGAGGCGAACCAGTCCACCGCGGTGGTGCTGGGCGGCGCCGGCAACGACGCCATCCATGGCGGCGGCGCGCATTCCCTGCTGATGGGCGGCGGCAACACCGGCACGGCCAGCTTCAGCGGCGGCGTCATCACCAGCCTGGTGGTGGGGGATACGGTGAACGGCACCGGCGCCAACACCACCTTCGTCTACCAGGCCGGCGACGGCGTGCAGTGGATTGAGAACTTCAACCCCGCCCAGGGCGACACCCTGCAGGTGTGGGGCCATGGCGCCCCCACCGCGGTGGCCACCTGGAATGGCTGCGGCGTGCTGTACTTCGGCCCCGACGCCGCCCTGGTCATCCATGGCTGGCAGCCGCAGAACGGCGCGCTGGCCGGGGTGGAATACCACGCCGAGGCCGCCGCGCTGCCCGGCGCCTTCGCCAGCTTCAACCCGCTGGCGCCCAGCCTGCTGGGCCGCACCGCCACCAGCTACTGCGGCACCCAGGGCGACGACATCGCCATCGGTTCCGACAGCGCCACGGCGTTCCGCGGCAATGGCGGCCACGACTACCTGGTGGGCGGCGCCGGCAACGACGTGTTCCACGCCGGCGCCGATGCCAATACCCTGCGCGGCGAAGCCGGTGACGACAGCTTCTACGGCGCCACCGGCAGCGACAGCATCGACGGCGGCAGCGGCACCGACAAGGTGGTGTACAGCTTCGCCCATGGCAGCGCGAACCTGCTTCACCTGGGCAATGGCGACTGGGAAGTCGTCAAGCCGCAGGGCGTGGACCTGCTGCACGAGGTGGAAAAGGTGCAGTTCAGCGACGGCGTGCTGACCCTGGCGACCAGCAGCTTCAGCGCCAGCCTGGCCAACGACCCCGACTTCAACGGCGATGGCCGGGGCGACCTGCTGTTCCGCAACGACGATGGCGGGCTGTACCAGTGGCAGATGGATGGCGGCGCCATCGCCAGCCAGGGCACCGCCGGCTGGGTGGGCAATGAGTGGCACATCGCCGCCACCGCGGATTTCTCCGGCGACGGCCGCGCCGACATCCTCTGGCAGCACGCCAATGGCGCCTACTACCTGTGGGAGATGGCCGGCACCGCGCAGACCGGCGGTGGCGACCTGGTCAACCCGGGCGGCAGCTGGCAGGTGGTGGCGGTGGCCGATTTCAATGGCGACGCGATGGCCGACCTGCTGTGGCGCAACGCCGATGGCGCGCTGTACAGCTGGGAGATGGATGGCAACGCCATGCAGGCGGGCCACGACTTCGGCAGCATCGGCAATGACTGGCAGGTGAAGCTCAGCGCCGACCTGAACGGCGATGGCCGCGCCGACGTGCTGTGGCAGAACGACGCCGGCGCGGTGTACCTGTGGGAAATGGATGGCGGCACGCTGCTGGCCCAGGGCAGCGTCGGCGAGGTGGGTGCCGACTGGCTGCTGGTGGGCAGCGGCGATTTCAACGCCGATGGCAAGGCCGACCTGCTGTGGCAGAACGGCGCCACCGGCGCGCTGTACGAATGGCAGATGGACGGCTTCGGCATCACCGGCCAGGGCACCCTGGCCGCGCCGGGCCTGGGCTGGCATGTCAGCGAGATTGAAGACCTGAACGGCGACCACAAGGCGGACCTGGTGCTCGGCAACGCCAGCGGCGACCTCTACGCGCTGATGGTGGACGCGCTGGCGACTACCGCCGGCCACGACCTGGGCCATGTCGGCAACGGCTGGCACCTGGTGTAGGGCGGGCCAGCCAGCGGCGCCGGTTCAGAACCGGCTGGGGCGATAGGGCTCCGGGTTCAGGAACGGGCGCTCGCCGGTCATCATCTCGGCCAGCAGGCGGCCGGTGGTGGGGCCCAGCGTCAGCCCCTGGTGGCCATGGCCAAAGGCGCACCAGGCGCCCGGCTGGCCCGGCAGCGGGCCGATGACGGGCAGCATGTCCGGCATGCAGGGGCGCACGCCCATCCAGGGGGTCTGCTCCACCGCCTCGGCCAGCGGCAGCAGGCCGCGCGCCACCGGTTCCGCCCGCGCCAGCTGCACCGGCGTGGGGGGCGCCTGGTCGCGGGCGAACTCGGCCCCGGTGGTCAGCCGCACCCCGGCCCGCATCGGTGCCAGCAGGAAGCCGCTGGCGGTGTCCAGCAGCGGCCGGCCCAGCGTGGCGTTGCCCTGCAGCCGGTAGTGCTTGTGATAGCCGCGCTTGCCGAACAGCGGCGGCGCATAGCCCAGCGGCTGCGTCACCCGCAGCGCGCCGGCGCCCAGCGCCACCACCACCGCCTCGGCCTGCACCGGCCCCTCGCTGGCCTGGGCCTGCCAGCCGGCCCCGGCACGGCGCAGCGTGGTGGCATCCCCCGTCACCAACCGGCCGCCGGCTTCGGTGAAGCGGTTGGCATAGGCCAGGGTCAGCGCATGCGGGTCGCTGACCGCCAGCGGGTCGGTCCAGTGGATGGCGCCCAGGCGCTGCACCAGCAGATGCGGCTCGGCGGCGGCCAGCCCGGCAGCATCCAGCGTGGTGAAGTTCACCCCATGGTCGCGCCGCGCCAGCTCCGCCTGGGCCAGCGCCGCTTCCAGCAGCCGCGGGTCGGCGTAGAGCCGCATCCAGCCGGTGGGCCGCAGCAGCGCCATCGCCTCGGTGTCGCGCGCCAGGGCCAGGTGTTCATCCAGGCAGGTGGCGACCAGCGCGGCATGGCCCCGCACCGCCGCCACGTAGCGCCCCGGCGCCGAGTGCCACCAGTAGCGCAGCAGCGGCGCGGCGTAGCCCGGCAATGCGTCCGGGTGGTAGGCGGCATCGATCGAGCGGTTGCGGGCGATGCGCCGCAGCTCGGCCGCCGCGCGGGGGAAGGCGGTGGGGAACACCGCCTCGCGCTGGATCAAGCCGCCATTGCCGAAGCTGGCGCCCTCGCCGGGGCCCTGGCGGTCCAGCAGCGTCACCGCCACGCCGCGGCGTTGCAGGTGCAGCGCCACCGCAACGCCCACCATCCCCGCCCCAAGCACCAGCACCGATTGCGGCATACCGGCCTTCCTTCCCGTCGAGGTCATCGGTTCAGCCGGCCAGCGCCGGGTCGATCACCGGCGCTACCAGCGCGGCCACGTCCAGCAGTGCGGCGTCGCCCAGGCGCGGGCCGATGATCTGCACCCCCACCGGCAGCCCGTTCGGCCCCGTGGTGCAGGGCATGCCGATGCAGGGCACGTGCAGCAGCGTCCACATGCTGTTGAACACCGGGTTGCCGGTGTCCTGCCGGCCCAGCGGCGCCTCGCCCGCCGCCGCCGGGGAGAGCACGGCGTCGTAGCCGGCGAACAGCGCGTCGAAGCGCGGCCGGCAGGCGGCGGCCAGGTCGTGCGCCGCCAGCAGCTGCGGCGCGGTGATGCCGCTGGCATTCTCCACCCGGTCGCGGAAGTCCTGGTGCAGCAGGCCATGGGCGTTGAGGTATTCGGCCAGGAAGGCGCCCCGCCCCTCGGCCATCAGGATCACGCGCTGCGCCTCGGTCACCTCGTCGAAGCCGGTGGGCAGCTCCAGCTCCTCCACCGCCACGCCGGCGGCGGCCAGGCGCTGGCCGGCCAGCAGCAGCGCGGCCTGGGATTCGGGCGCCGCCAGCTGCCAGTTGGGGCCGCGGCACAGCGCCACGCGCAACTGGCCGAGCGGCTTGGCCAAGGTGGTACCCTGGGGAGCATCCAGCCCGAACAGCCGGAACGCCTGCGCCACCAGCCGCAGGTCGCCGGGGCAGCGGCCATACCAGCCGATGGTGTCCAGGGTGTGGGCATAGCGCTTGGCGCCTTCGCTGTTCACCACGCCATGGGTCGGCTTCATGCCATAGACGCCGCAGAAGGAAGCCGGGCGCACCAGGCTGCCGCCGGTTTGGGTGCCGAAGGCCAGCGGCACCATGCCATCCGCCACCGCGGCGGCGGAACCGGAGGAGGAGCCGCCCGGCGTGCGCGCCGGGTCGTGCGGGTTGCGGGTCAGCGCGCGGCGGCCGGCGGCGGCGAACTCCACCGTGTCGGTCTTGCCCAGGATCACGGCACCTTCGCCACGCGCCACGCCAACGCAGGCGGCATCGCGGCCCTGGCGCAGCCCCTGGTAGATCGGGCTGTTGTGGGTGGTGGGCATGTCGGCGGTGTCGATCATGTCCTTCACGCCAATCGGCAGGCCGTGCAGCACGCCCTGGGTGTAGCGCTTGTCCACCTCCCGCGCGCTGGCCAGGGCCAGTTGCGGGTCAAGGAAGGTCCAGGCCTTGGTCACCGGCTCCCGCGCGGCGATGCGTTCCAGGCAGGACCGCGCCAGGGCCTCGGCGGTCAGCGTGCCCGCGCGCAGCAATGCCGCCGCCGCGGTCGCGGTGAGTTGCCAGGGTTCCATGCGCTGCTGCCTTCGGTGGTTTCGGCCATGGTTGCAGCAATCCACGTGCCGCGCGAAGGGCCGCCAGGCTGCCGGCGCGGCAGCACGCGCCCAAAAAACATGCGCTCCGGTGCCGGCGGCGGGCGCCTGGCCCGGGCCAGCGCGGCATTTGGGGCCAACCCGCCGCGCGGTCCGGTTTGTGCATTGCACCATCCGGATCTCGAGGAGCATGACCATGCCGGCCTTCCCGTCGCAGCCCATCAGCCGCCGCGCCCTGCTGCTGGCCAGCACCTTCGGCGGCGCCGCCAGCACCGCCCTGGCGCCCGCCGCCCTGGCCCAGGCGCCGGCCCGCACCCCGGTGCGCGGCGGCACCATGGTGATGATCGTGAACCCGGAACCGGCGACGCTGGCCACCTACGCGGTCTCCGCCGGCAACATCCCGCCCATCACCACCCAGGTGTATGAGGGGCTGCTGACCTATGACTGGGCGCTGAAGCCGCAGCCGCTGCTGGCCAAGAGCTGGGAGATCAGCGCCGACGGCAGGACCATCACCTTCAAGCTGCAGGAAGGCGTCACCTTCCACAACGGGCAGGCCTTCACCAGCGCCGACGTGCAGTACTCCTTCATGGAGATCGCCAAGAAGGTGAACCCGAACGGCCCGGTGATTCTGCGCGAGCTGGAAGCGGTGGAAACACCGGACGCGATGACCGCCGTGTTCAAGCTGGCCAATCCGGCGCCGTACCTGATGATGTCGCTGTCCTCCAACAACATCCCCATCATCTGCAAATCCGTGTTCGAGGGCACGGTGCCGCTGAGCAACCCCAGCGCCAACCGCCCGGTCGGCACCGGGCCGTTCAAGTTCGGCGTGTGGGAACGCGGCCAGTTCGTGCGGCTGGACAAGAACGACAAGTACTGGAAGCCCGGGCTGCCGCTGCTGAATCGCATCATCGCCCGCTTCATCCCGGATGCCGCCACCCGTTCCGCCGCGATGGAAACCGGGGAAGCCCACTACGCCGCCTACAGCGCGGTGAACGCCGCCGACATCCGCCGCATGCAGGCCAACCCGCTGCTGGACAGCACCACCCAGGGCTATGGCACCACCGCCGCCACCAGCGTGCTGGAGTTCAACATGCGCCGGCCGCACCTGGCGAAGAAGGAAGTGCGGCAGGCGATCTGCTACGCCATCGACCGCCAGTTCATCGTCAACAACATCCTGTACGGCTTCGGCAAGCCGGCCGTCGGGCCGCTTTCCTCGGTGTTCAGCACCAGCGGCTGGTTCACCGACCAGGTGCGCCGCTTCGACGTGCCGAACCGGCTGGAGATCGCCAACAAGCTGCTGGAGGATGCCGGCTACCCGCGCGGCGCCAATGGCATGCGCTTCGGCCTGCACCTGGAGATCAACAGCTTCGGCGAGCAATGGCTGCGCCAGGGCGAATACCTGAAGCAGGCGCTGGCACAGATCGGCATCGAGCTGACGCTGCGCAGCGAGGACACCGCCACCTGGCTGCGGCGCTGCTACACCGACTACGACTTCGACATCAACGAGCCGTTCTATTCCGCCGGCGCGGACCCGGTGATCGGCGTGCACCGGCACTACGTTTCCTCCGCCATCCGGCAGGGCACCACCTTCGTCAACAACAAGGACTATCGCAGCCCGGAGGTGGACAAGCTGATGGATGACGCGACGCGCGAGCTGGACCCGGCCAAGCGCGCCGCGCTGTACCATGCCGCGCAGAAGCAGATGGTGGAGGACAGCCCCGGCGCCTGGTTGGCCGAGGTGCAGTACGTGACGATCTTCAACAAGAAGCTGCACGACCACACCATGGGCCCCTTGGGCACCTATGAGGCGTTCAGCCGGGCCTGGCTGGAGCGCTAGCCCGGTGCAGCGCTGGCGCTACTTCGGCTACCGCCTGGCCTTCGCGCTGCCGGTGGTGTTCGGCATCCTGGTGCTGAACTTCTTCCTCATCCAGTTGGCACCGGGCGACGCCGCCTCGGTGCTGGCGGGGGAAAGTGGCGCCGCCTCGCCGGAATATACCGAGCTGCTGCGGGCAAAGTTCGGCCTGGACCGCCCGGTGTTCGAGCAATTCCTCAGCTACATCGGCAACGCGCTGCGCTTCGACCTGGGCTATTCCTTCCGCAACGACAGCCCGGTGTTCGAACTCATCCTGGCGCGGCTGGGGCCGACGCTGCTGCTGATGCTCACCGCCTTCGGCTGTGCCCTGGGCATCGGCACCACGCTGGGCGTGCTGGCCGCGGTGGCGCGCAATTCCTGGCGGGATGCGGTGATCTCGGTCATCACCCTGGTCTGCTACGCCACCCCGGTGTTCTGGCTGGGGCTGATGCTGATCGTGGTGTTCTCGGTCAACCTGAACTGGCTGCCGACCAGCGGCTTCGAGACCATCGCCGAGGGCTATGAGGGCTGGGAGCGCTGGGTGGATATCGGCCGCCACCTGGTGATGCCCGGCACCGCGCTGGGGCTGTTCTACCTGGCGCTGTACACCCGGGTGATGCGCGCCTCCATGCTGGAACAGACCGGCATGGACTACGTGGTGACGGCCCGCGCCAAGGGCCAGACCGAAGGCCGCATCGTGTTCGGCCACATGCTGCGCAACGCCTTCCTGCCGGTGCTGACCATGGCCGGGGTACAGGCCGGCAACCTCATCGGTGGGTCGGTGGTGGTGGAGACGGTGTTCGGCTGGCCCGGCCTCGGCACGCTGGCGTTCAACGCGCTGCAATCGCGCGACCTGAACCTGCTGCTGGGCATCTTCTTCATCTCCGCCTGCCTGGTGGTGGCGATCAACCTGACGGTGGAGTTGCTGACCATCACCCTGGACCCGAGGATACAGGCCTGATGCGCGCCGCCCTGAAGCGCTTCGCGCGCAACCGGATGGCGGTGCTGGGGGCGCTGGTCATCGGCGTGGTCTGCCTGCTGACGCTGCTGGCGCCGCTGCTCTATCCGGCCGGCGCCTTCGTGCTGGTCGGCCCGCCCTTGCAGCCGCCCAGTCTGCGCTACCTGCTGGGCACCGATGCGCTGGGGCGGGACGTTGCCGCCGGCGTGGTGGCGGGCGCCCGCACCTCGCTGCTCATCGGGCTGTCGGCGGCGCTCTCGGCGGTGCTGCTCGGCTCCGTCATCGGTGCGCTGGCCGGGTATTATCGCGGCGTGGTGGATCTCGTGCTGATGCGGCTGACCGAGTTCTTCCAGACCATCCCGGCCTTCCTGCTGGCCATGCTGCTGGTGGTCATCCTGTCGCCGTCCATCCTCAGCGTCATCATCGCCATCGCCGCCGTGTCATGGCCCGGCATCGCCCGGCTGGTGCGGGGTGAGTTCGTGGCGTTGGGCGGGCGGGAGTTCGTGCTGGCCAGCATCGGGCTCGGCGCCAGCGGGCCGCGCATCATCTTCCGCCACCTGCTGCCCAATTGCGTCTCCTCCATCATCGCCGTCGGCTCCCTGCTGGTGGCCAGTGCCATCCTGCTGGAGACGGGGCTGGCCTTCCTCGGCCTGGGCGACCCCAACGTGATGAGCTGGGGCCTGCTGATCAGCGCCGGGCGGGTGACGCTGCGTTCCGCCTGGTGGGTCTGCACCTTCCCGGGCATCGCCATTCTGCTGACCGTGCTGTCGATCAACCTGATCGGCGACGGCCTGAACGAAGCCCTGAACCCGAGGCTGCGCGAGCGATGAACGACGTGGTCCTCGACATCGCCAACCTCACCATCGGGCTGCCGCCCGGCGCCGACCGGCCCAGCGCGGTGGCCGGCATGAACCTCACGCTGCGCGCCGGCGAAGTGACCTGCCTGGTGGGCGAGAGCGGCTCCGGCAAGTCGCTGGCGGCGCGCGCCGTGCTGGGGCTGCTGCCGGCGCCGCGGGTGCGGGTGACCGCCGGCAGCATCATGTTCGAAGGCCAGGACCTGACCAAGGCCACGCCGGCGCAACTCTCGAAAGTGCGCGGCGCCCGCATCGGCATGATCTTCCAGGAACCGATGACGGCGCTGAACCCGCTGCACAGCATCGGCCGCCAGGTCGCCGAGGTCCTGCGCATCCACACCCCGCTGGACCGCCGCGCGCGATGGGAGAAGGTGGTGGCGCTGCTGGCGGATGTGCACCTGCCCGACCCGGCCCGCATCGCCCGGTCCTTCCCGCACCAGTTGTCCGGCGGCCAACGGCAGCGGGCGATGATCGCCATGGCGCTGGCGCTGGAGCCGCGGCTGCTGATCGCGGATGAACCGACCACGGCCCTG
Source organism: Acetobacteraceae bacterium (assembly GCA_947373495.1). Lineage (GTDB taxonomy): Bacteria > Pseudomonadota > Alphaproteobacteria > Acetobacterales > Acetobacteraceae > CAIMOR01. Next base: position 6,326 of record CANBXZ010000067.1, on the reverse strand, counting down.
GACGTGACCACCCAGGCGCAGATCCTGCACCTGATCCATGAGTTGCAGCGCAAGCACGGCACCGCGGTGCTGTTCATCACCCATGATTTCGGCGTGGTGGCCGACATTGCCGACCAGGTGGCGGTGCTGGCGCGCGGCGAGCTGGTGGAAACCGGCCGGCGCGACGCGGTGCTGAACACGCCGCAGCACCCCTATACCCGCGCCCTGCTGGCCGCCGTGCCCCGGCTGGTGGTGCCGCCCCGCCCGGTGGCGGAACCCGGCATCGTCATGCTGGAGGCGATCGCCGCGCGGAAGACCTATCGGCAGAAGTCGCTATTCGGCAAGGGCCGCAGCACGGTGGCGCTGGACGGGGTGAGCGTGACGCTGCGACGTGGCGAAACCCTCGGCCTGGTTGGTGAAAGCGGCTCCGGCAAGTCCACCCTGGCGCGGGCCATGGTGCGGCTGCTCAGCATCGACAGCGGCGACATCGTGCTGGATGGCGACGAGATCACCCGCACCCCGCAGCGCCTGATGCGGCCGCACCGCAAGAAGATCCAGATGATCTTCCAGGACCCCTACGCCTCGCTCAACCCGCGCCAGCGGGTGATGGACGTGATCGCCGAAGGCCCGATCATCCATGGCCTGCCCCCGGCCGAGGCCCAGGCGCGGGCGTTGAAGCTGCTCGGGCTGGTCGGGCTGGACCCTTCCGCCGCCGACCGCTTCCCGCACGAGTTCTCCGGCGGCCAGCGCCAGCGCATCGGCATCGCCCGTGCCCTGGCGCTGGAGCCGGATGTGCTGGTGGCGGATGAGCCGGTCTCGGCGCTGGATGTCTCGGTGCAGGCGCAGGTGCTGGCGCTGCTGGCCGACATCAAGGCCAAGCTGCAATTGTCGCTGCTGTTCGTCACCCACGACCTGCGCGTGGCCCTGCAGATCTGCGACCGCATCGCGGTGATGCGCCATGGCAGCATCGTGGAGTTGGACGACACGGCAACCATCCATGCCGCGCCGCAGCACCCCTATACCCGCGCCCTGTTCGCCGCCGTGCCCGGCGCCGCCTGGGCCAGCCAGGAACCCCCGCATGCAGCACCCTGAAACCGGCTTCCTGCCCGGCCCGCGCCTCACCCTGCCCGGCGCGCCGGCGGGGCCGCTGGCCGGCCTCAGCTTCGCCGCCAAGGACCTGTTCGATGTCGCCGGCACCCCGACCGGCGGCGGCAACCCGGACTGGGGGCGGACGCACCCGGTGCCCCAGGCCCATGCCGGCGCGGTGGAACGCCTGCTGGCCGCCGGCGCCAGCCTGGCCGGCAAGACCATCACCTGCGAGATCTCGCTCGGCATCCTCGGCTTCAACCAGTTCTTCGGCACCCCGCCCAACCCGGCGGCGCCCGGCTGCCTGCCCGGCGGTTCCTCCTCCGGTTCGGCTTCCGTGGTGGCGGCGGGGCTGGTGGACACCGCGCTGGGCACCGACAGCGGTGGTTCCGTGCGGGTGCCGGCCAGCCTGTGCGGGCTTTACGGCCTGCGCCCCACGCTGGGCCGGGTGCCGACCACCGGCCTGTTGCAGCAGGCCCCCAGCTTCGACACCGCCGGCTGGTTCGCCCGCGACGCCATCACCTTCGGCCGCGTCGCCGAGGTGCTGCTGGGCGAGGCCCTGCCCGCCGCCACCGCCACCGAGGTTTTGCTGGCCGAGGACGCCTTCGCCCTGGCCGATGCCGAGGTGGCTGCCGCGCTGCTGCCCGCCGCCGAACGGCTGGGCGCGCGGTTCGGCGGGCTGCGCCGCATCAGCCTGGGCGAACCCGGGGAATTGGCGGCCTGGGGCAGCCAGCGCAACATCCTGCAGCGCGCCGAATCCTGGGCCAGCTTCGGCGGCTGGATCGAACAGCACAACCCGACCTTCGCCTTCAACGTGGCGCGCAACCTGGCAGCGGCCGCGGCCATCACGCCCGACCAGGTGGAGGTGGCGCGCATCGCCCGGCGCCGGGCGGTGGACCGGGCGCGGCTGCTGCTGGAAGGCGGCGCCATCCTGTGCATCCCGACCACGCCCTTCACCGCGCCGCCGCTGGGCCTGCCGCTGAGCGCGCTGGACGCGCTTTCCGCCCGGATCGGCGTGCTGACATCCTTCGCCGGGCTGGTCGGCCTGCCGCAGTTGAGCCTGCCGCTGGGCCAGGTGGGCGGCAAGCCCTGCGGCCTGTCGATCCTTGGCTGGCGCGGGCAGGATGCGCGGCTGGCGGCGATAGCGGCGGCGCTGGCAGCCGGCTGAGCCGCAACGGACCAGGCGCCGGGCGCCCGCGCGCCCGCGGATGCGCTGAAGCCAGGCGGCCCCGGCATGCGCCCGGGCCTGATACCGGGCCTGACACCGGGCGCACGAAGGACAAACCTGCGTGCCCCACAGTCGCCGGGCGGGCGGCCTCTGGCGGCGCGGCCCGCAGGTACGGCCTTGCCGCGCTGAAACTGCGGCCGCGACCGGGCGGCGGCGCTACTGCACCATCTGGTCGTCGCGCCATTCACCTTCGCTGCGCTGGCCATTGGCCCAGGTGAAGACACCGCGGCCGTTGCGGCGGTTGTCCCGCCACTCACCCTCGTAGCGGTTGCCATTGGCCCAGATGTAGAGCCCGCGGCCGGTCCGGGCGCCGTTGCGATAGTCGCCGTCGTAGCGGTCGCCATTGGCCCAGACGTTCACGCCGCGGCCATGGCGTTCATTGTCGCGATAGTCCCCGACGAAGCGGCCGCCATCGGCCCAGGTATAGGTGCCGCGGCCATGGCGCACGTTGTTGCGATAGTCGCCCTCGTAGCGGTCGCCATTGGTCCAGGTGGTGCTGCCGCGGCCGTTGCGGTTGCCATCCACCATGTCGCCCTCATAGCGTTCGCCATTGGCCAGGGTGAGGACGCCACGGCCATTCGGCTTGCCGTCCCGCAGGGCACCGACATAGCGGGCGCCGTCATTGTAGTTCAGCGTGCCGGTGGTGGTGGCGCCCAGCGCCGCCGGCTTGCCACCGGGCCCGTTGCGCAACTCCTCCAGCCGGGCCCGCGCCGCCTCGGCGAAGGCACCATTGGGGAAGCGCCGCAGATAGTTCTGCACCGCCGCCGCATCCGTGCTGTCACGCACCTGCGCCCAGGCTTGTTGGTCAAGCTGGGCACGGCGACGCATCGGGTCGGCCGCCTGTTCCTGCAGCGCCGCCATCTGCTGGGCATCCAGGAAGCCGGTTTCCGGCCATTGCCGGGCGCGCTGGAACTGTTGGATCGCTTGCCGCGTGCGCGGCCCGGTGAAGCCATCCGGCTCGCCCACATTGTAGTCCAGCGCCTGCAGCGCGCGCTGAATCGCCAGCCACTGGTCGCGGCCAAGCTGCAAGGTCGCCTCGGTCTGCTCCGGCGTCTTGCCGACCCGGTCCTGCAACGCCGCCAGTTGCTGGGCGTCGAGGAAGCCGCTGTCCGGCCATTGCATGCCACGCTGGAACTGCTGGATCGCCTGGCGCGTGCGCGGGCCGGGGAAGCCATCCGCCTCGCCGATGGGATAGCCACGGCCGGCCAGCGCGCGCTGCACCGCCAGCCATTGGTCGCGGCCAAGTTGCAGCGCCGCCTCGGCCTGTTCCGGCGACAGGGTCGGCTCGGGCGGTGCGACCGCGGGCGGCGGTGCCAGCCGTTGCAGCGCCGCCATGGCCAGCGGGGCAAAGACGCCATCGGGGAAGCGGGCCAGGTAGGCCTGGTACGCCGCCTCGGTGTCCTGCCGCTCGGCGGATTGCCAGAAGGCGATCTCCAGCGCGCCCTGCGCCGGGTTGGGCGCTGCCGGGGCCGGCGGCGGCACGGCCTGGGCCCGCATCACCCCCAGCAGCCGGGCCAGCACCAATTCGGTCAGCGGGCTGTCGGGCCAACTGCGCGCATACTCCACATCGGCCTGCAGGTCGGCCGGGCCGGGTTGGCGCTGCCAGGCGGCCAACTCGGCCGGGGTCGCCTCGGCGCGGATGCGGCGCGCCTGCAAGCCACGGGCAAAGCCTTCCAGCATCGGCTGCGCCGCGGCGAAGGGCAGGTCCGCCAGGGTGGCGGCCCGGCAACTGCCGGGGTGGGAGGTCAATACCCGCACCCGCAGCACCGGCCGCGCCTCGGGGCCACCCAGTTCCTCCACCACCAGGATATCGCGCGGGGTCAGCTGGCAGGCCTCGCCCGAGCCGGCGTCCTGCGCCGCCAGGGCTTCCGGCACCGCCAGCCGGCGTTGCAGCGCGGCGGCCAGCGTCACCGCCTCGGCCGGGGCAAGGGCAGCCGGGGGGCCAGCCAGCCGGGCGCGCAGTTCGGCGGCGTGCGGCCCCTGCGGGAAAACCCGCAGATAGGCGTGCGCCTGGGCCGGCTGATCCGCTTCCAGCCCGGCCCAGAAGGTCGGCTCCGTGGTGGTTTGCGCCTGGGAAGGCAGCCCGGCGGCCACGGTAAGGCCCACCGCCATCAGCGCGTCGCGCAGGAAGAGCAGGTGCATGGCGGTTCTCATCGACCTGAGGCGGGCGGGGCGGCGCCGGCCTGGGTGAAGGCCAGCTGCATGTTGTCCTGCAGGCGCAGGGCAAAGCCGTTCAGCATGTCCTGCAGGTCCGCCAGGCTGACATCCATGGTGCTGCCGGCGGGGCAATTGCCGGCCCGGCTGGCGGCAACCACCATGGTGGCGGCCACGGCGTCCTCGCCCGGGCGTTGGTGCAGCCGCAGCATGTCCCCGGGGGTCAGGCCGCATTCGCCGCTGCCGGCGGCACTGGCCGCGTTGAGCGGTTCCACCAGTTGGAACACCTGCCGCTCGGCGGCCGGGGAGGCCAGCAGCGTGTCCAGCGCGATGCCCTGCTGGCTGCGCAGCGCGGCTGTCGTCTCCCGCACCTGGCGGCGCATCTGCTCGCGCAGGTCGGGCGGAATGCTCAGCGGCCGGGGCCGCTGGGGCGGCTGGCGCAGCGCGGCAAGCTCGGCCGCGAGTTGCTGGCGCATCTCCTCATTGGCGGCGTCGGACTTGGCCAGCTGCGCTTCCAGCGCCGCCACCTGTTCGGCCAGGGCCATCACTTCGGGGTCGGGCGGCAGGTCGCCGGGCTTCAGGCCAGGGTCGTCATAGCTCTCGAAGCCGGAAGCGAGCTGCATGTCCCCCAGCATGTCGTAGGGGTTGGCATAGGGCTCCGGCGGTCCCTCGAAGGCGATGAATTCGGGGGCGCAATAGGGGCAGAAGCCGACCGGGCTGGCGAAGGGCGCCTCCACCCAGCCATAGAGCGCCGGCGGTGGTGGCGGCGGGGCGAAGACGAAGAGCTGCGCCGGGCCGAAGCGGTGCGGCAGGAAATCGGCGAAGCGCGGCGCCAGCACCGCGCCCACCACCGCCCCGGCGCCAACCGCGAAGATGGTCCGGCGCAGCATGCGGCGCCCGCCATCCTCCACGAAGGCTTCACGGTACAGCGGCCGGCCATCCGGCCGCACGGCTTCCCGCCGGCCATCGTTGAAGCGGGTGAAGGCCGGCCGGCCGGCGCCGCCGGTGGTGACGAAGCCCGGCCCGGCGGTCACCCGGCGGCCGTCGAGGAAGGTGCGGGTGGTGGTGCCGCTGGCTGGGTCGTGGCGCTGGCCATAGGCCTGGAAGCGGTTCTGGCCATTGGGCAGGGCCTGCTGGCTCAGCACCGCCTGGCCGCCATTCGGTGCCTGGCCCACGGCGACGAAACCGCGCCCATCCGGCCTTGGCGTCATCTGCGCGCCGCCGCCGAGCGGTACCGGCTGCGGCCGTGGCCCAGGCGTGGCGAATTGCGGCGCCGCGCCGCCCGGCGCCGGTGGCCGGGGCGCGAAGCCGGGTTGCGGGGCCGGGGTGGCAAAGCCGGGCTGGCCCGGCAGTGGTGGCCGCGGCGCGAAGCCGGGTTGCGGGGCGGAGGTGGCGAAGCCGGGCTGGCCCGGCAGCGGCGGCCGGGGCGCAACGCCTGGTTGCGGGGCGGGGGTGGCGAAGCCGGGCTGGCCCGGCAGCGGCGGCCGCGGCGCGAAGCCGGGTTGCGGGGCCGGGGTGGCAAAGCCAGGCTGGCCCGGCAGCGGTGGCCGCGGCGGGTTCATCTGTTGCTGTTGCTGTTGCTGCAGTTGGCGTTGACGTTGACGTTCCGCTTGCTGCTGCTGCTGCAACTGCATCTGGCGCTGCTGTTCGGCCTGTTGTTGCTGCTGCATCTGGCGTTGACGTTCCGCCTGTTGCTGCTGCTGCAATTGCAGTTGGCGCTGCTGTTCAACCTGCTGTTGCTGCTGCAACTGGCGTTGACGTTCCGCCTGTTGCTGCTGCTGTTGCTGCAGCTGCATCTGGCGCTGGCGTTCCGCCTGTTGCTGTTGCTGCTGCTGTATCTGTTGCTGCTGCTGCTGTTGGCGCTGCCGGTCCGCCTCCA
>CANBXZ010000066.1 GCA_947373495.1 Acetobacteraceae bacterium | reverse complement strand
CCAGCGGCCGATATCGGCAATGGCGGTCAGTTGCAGGTCGTCGCTGAGGTGCAGCCCGGAAAGCCCGCCGAAGCCGAGCACCGCATTGTCCAGGATCAGCCCGCCGAGCGGTTCCAGCTTGCCGCCGGGCAGCGCCGGCAGCAGCAGCGGCCGCGCCAGGGGCAGCGCCGCCCGGGCCCCGGTCACCTGGGCGCCGGTCACCTGGGCCCGGGCCGGGGGTGATGACCCGGCCAGGCCCAGCGTCGCCGCCAGCAGCGCGCGCCGATGCCAGGCCGCGGCCTGGTTCACGCCAGGGCGGCCTGCCGCCCGCGCAGCCCTAGCCGACGGCGGAGGAGGACAGGGTGGCGGCGCGCTGCCAGGCTTCGGCCGCGTCCTCGTCGAACAGTTCCGCCAGCTTCTTCATCATGGTGCCGCCCAGTTCCTCGGCGTCCACGATGGTGACGGCGCGGCGGTAATAGCGAGTCACGTCGTGGCCAATGCCGATCGCGATCAGCTCAACGTCGTTGCGGCCCTCGATATCGGCGATGACCTTGCGCAGGTGGCGTTCCAGGTAGTTGCCCGGGTTCACGCTCAGCGTGCTGTCATCCACCGGCGCGCCGTCCGAGATCACCATCAGGATGCGGCGGTGTTCCGGGCGGTTGCGGATGCGCTTGTAGGCCCATTCCAGCGCCTCGCCGTCGATGTTCTCCTTCAGCAGCCCCTCGCGCAGCATCAGCCCGAGGTTTTTCCGGGCCCGGCGCCAGGGCGCGTCGGCGGCCTTGTAGACCACATGGCGCAGGTCGTTCAGGCGGCCGGGGTTGCGCGGCTTGCCATCCTGCACCCACTTCTCGCGGCTCTGGCCGCCCTTCCAGGCGCGGGTGGTGAAGCCGAGGATCTCTGTTTTTACCGCGCAGCGTTCCAGCGTGCGGGCCAGAATGTCGCTGCACATGGCGGCAACGGTGATCGGCCGGCCGCGCATGGAGCCGGAATTGTCGATCAGCAGGCTCACCACGGTGTCGCGGAAATCGGCCTCGCGTTCCCGCTTGTAGGTCAGCGCCAGCATCGGGTTGGCGATGATGCGGGACAGCCGGGCGGCGTCCAGCATGCCTTCCTCAAGGTCGAATTCCCAGGCGCGCTGCTGCTGCGCCAGCAGGCGGCGCTGCAGGCGGTTGGCCAGCTTGGAGACCACGCCCTGCAGGTGGGAAAGCTGCTGGTCCAGTTGCTGGCGCAGCCGGCTCAGTTCCTCGGGGTCGCACAGGTCATCGGCCTCGACGATCTCGTCGAAGCTGGTGGTGAAGGGGTGGTAGCGGCTGGTGTCGTCGGTGTGGACGACTTCCTTGCGCTGCTGCGGGCCGCCCGGCTTGTCGTCGCCTTCGGCCGCGGCGCCTTCCTCATCCGATTCCTGGGCTTCTTCCTCGGTGGCCTCGCCCTGCATCGTCTCCGGCTGGGCGCCCAGCATGGCTTCCTGTTCGGAAGCCTGGGCCTCGCCCTCGCCGGACTGGTCCTGCTGGCTGGTGGACTGGTCGCCCTCTTCGCCTTCCTCGTCCTGCTCGGCCTCGGATTCCACCTCGGCTTCGGCCAGGTCCAGCGCGGCCAGGAACTTGCGGGCGGCGCGGGCGAAATTGTCCTGGTCGTCGGTGGCGGTGGCCATTTCGTCCAGCGCCGAGGTGGCGCCCGCGTCCAGCGTGTCGCGCCACAGGTCCAGCACCCGGCGGGCGGCTTCCGGCACCGGCTGGCCGGTGATGCGTTCCCGCGCCAGCAGCGACAGCGCGGCCGGCAGCGGCAGCTGGTCCTTCCGCGTCATCCGGTCATAGCCTTCCTGCTCGCAGGAATCGGCCAGCCGGGCGGCCAGGTTGTGGGCCACGCCGGCCATGTGCTTGCTGCCCACGGCCTCCACGCGCACATCCTCCAGCGCGTCGAACACCTCCTTGGCCTCGCGGCGCTGGGGCATGCGGCTGGCGTGCACGTTTTCATTGTGGTGGCGCAGCTTCAGCGCGGCGGCGTCGGCGGCACCGCGCAGCTTGGCCATCTCGGCCGCCGGCAGGGTGCGCGTGGGCAGCGGCAGGCGCACGCGCTTGCCGGAAACCCCGCCCGGGCCGGGCTGGAAGGCCACCTGCACTTCGGCATTGGCGTGGGCAACCGCCCGCAGCGCGCCGGCGGTGGCGCGCTTGAACTCTTCCTGGCGGGTAAGGTCTTGCTTGGTCATCGGGAAGTGGCCCTTGCTTGGCTCGGGCCGCCGGCCCGGCTTATGCGCCGCGGGCCGCCGGCCTGACTGGTTCGCCGCGGGCCGCCGGCCCGACTCGGACGGCGCGCCGGTGGCGCGCCGTCATCGGGTGGTGGTCCGGCCTCAGCCGGCCTTCTTCAACAGGTTGCCGCTCGGCAGGTCCTCGTTGAAGCAGCGCTGGTAGTATTCCGCCACCGTCGCCCGTTCCGCCTCGTCGCACTTGTTGAGGAAGGTCAGGCGGAAGGCGAAGCCGACATCCCCGAAGATCCGGGCATTCTCGGCCCAGGTGATGACGGTGCGCGGCGACATGACGGTGCTGATGTCGCCGGCGATGAAGCCGGCGCGCGTCAGGTCGGCCAGGGCCACCATGCTCTCGACCATCTTGCGGGCCTTGGCATCGCCTTCCTGGCCCAGCTTGGCCAGCACGATGCTGGTTTCCTGCGCATGCGGCAGGTAGTTCAGCGTCGCCACGATGTTCCAGCGGTCCATCTGGCCCTGATTGATCTGCTGGGTGCCGTGGTACAGGCCGGTCGTATCACCCAGGCCCACCGTGTTGGCGGTGGAGAACAGGCGGAAATACGGGTGCGGCCGGATGACGCGGTTCTGGTCCAGCAGCGTCAGCTTGCCTTCCACTTCCAGCACGCGCTGGATCACGAACATCACGTCCGGGCGGCCGGCGTCGTATTCGTCGAACACCAGGGCGCAGGGGTGCTGCAGCGCCCAGGGCAGGATGCCTTCACGGAATTCCGTGATCTGCTTGCCGTCCTTCAGGACGATGGCGTCCTTGCCGATCAGGTCGATACGGCTGATGTGGCTGTCCAGGTTCACCCGGATGCAGGGCCAGTTCAGCCGCGCCGCCACCTGTTCGATGTGGGTGGACTTACCGGTGCCGTGATAGCCCTGGATCATCACCCGCCGGTTGTTGGTGAAGCCGGCGAGGATCGCCAGCGTCGTTTCCCGGTCGAAGCGATAGGTCGGGTCCGCTTCCGGCACATGTTCGGTGCGGATGGAGTAGGCCGGGACCTGCATGTCGAGGTCCAGGCCGAACACGTCCCGTGCGCTCACGGTGATGTCGGGCGTGTTGATCGCCGAGGTGGGCTGGGGATCGGCGAGGGCAGCAACCTTGTTCATCGGCATCCGCTCAGGTTCATTCTTGGAGAGTCTAGGCCAGGGTGGCGCGGCAGGCTACCCGCGCTGGCGGAAAAGGCCAGCCCGGAGATTCCGCCAGGGGGAAAGGTTGGTCCCGGCAGGGCTTCACCCGGCCGGGGCGGTGGCCGCGGGGGGGCTGGAAGCGGTGGCGGCCAGGCGGTGCCGCACCAGGCTGTAGGCCCGGTTCACGTCCTTCAGCTTTTCCTCGGCCTCCCGGTCGCCGCCATTGGCGTCCGGGTGGAATTTCTTCGCCAACTCGCGGTAGCGGGTGCGCAGGGCCGGCTGGTCCACCGGCCAATGCAGGCCCAGCACGTCCAGCGCGGCGCGCAATTCCGGCGGCGGGCCGACCTTCTGCTCGCGCGGCTTGGCCCGGGCCTGGTGCAGCGGCGTGTCACGCAGCATGCCCAGCGGGTCGCGCGTCCATTCCGCGCTGAACGGGTTGAGCCCGCCCAGCCGGCCAAGCGGCCAGGTCGGGCGATGCCCCACGGCGTCGCTGCGCAGGTTGGCCTCGATCTCGGCCTCGTTCATGCCCTTGTAGAAATCCCAGGTCGAGTTGAACTCGCGCACATGGGGCAGGCAGAACCATTGGTACTGGTTCAGCGACTGGCGGGATTTCGGCGCCCGGTATTCGCCCGCGTCAACGCAGCCCGGCGCCTCGCACGGGCGGGGCGGGAAGCTGGTCTCTCCGGCGTCTCGGCGAACCACGCGTCTGGCCATCGGGCGGTTATGGGGAAGCGGATGGGGGTGCGCAAGCACGCTTGGCAGCCGGGCCCCGGCGGCGGAGACTGCGGCATGCCCAATCGCGCCGCCCGTATCCACGCTGCCCTGGCCGCCGCCTTCGCCCCGGCACAGGTGGACCTGATGGATGACAGCCATCGCCATGCCGGCCATGCCGGCGCCGCCCCCGGGGGGGAAACGCATTATACCGTGCGGGTGGTGAGCCCGGCCTTCGCCGGCCAGGGCCGGCTGGCCCGCAACCGCGCGGTGCATGCGGTGCTGGCGGCGGAGTTCGCCAGCGGGCTGCACGCGCTGTCGCTGAAGCTGCTGGCGCCCGGGGAGGAGTAGGCCGGCCGCGGCACCCGCCGCGCTACAGGTACCATTGCCCCGTGGCAGCGAAATTCGCCTCCACCCGGGCGGCCAAGGCGTTCCAGTCCACGGTTTCGGCTGGCGGCAGTGGCGTGCCCGGGGTGATGAACCACTGTCCGGTCGCGGCGAAATTGGCTTCCACCTGGGCCGCCAGGGCATCCCAGTCCAGCGGAGGCGGGGCCGATTCCTCTTGGAGGCGGTCGGAGAAGTCGCTCCGCGCGATGTCCCAGACCTTCAGGTTGTCGAAGGCAACGGTCGCCGAGGTGGGCCAGTTCGGGCCGGCCAGCGGGAACAGCACCAGGCTGTCGCCATGGGGCGGGGTCAGTTCGCCGCTGGTGAACACCCCGCCTTCGGGGCCGAAGCCGCGCAGCACATTCGGCTCCCAATGGCCGGAAGCCAGCGCGCCATCCAGCAGCAGCGCCACCTGGCGGTCCGGCAGGCCCAACTGCGGCAGCCCGGCGGCGTCCCATACCAGCGCGTAGTGGTGCCAGGCGCCGGGGTCTCCCAGCACGCCGGCATAGGTGTAGCTGGCGCCGAACCCCCCGGTGCCGGTGGTGTTGCCATCCCCCACCGCGCCGGTCAGGCCGCCATTGCCGGCGCCGTCATTGCCATTCAACCCCAGCCGCCAGGTGGACCAGGGCTGCGTCAGGTCCAGTTGCAGGGGCTCGGTCTGGAACAGCAGCGGGCGGTCGCCGGTGGGGATGCTGCCCGCCACGCCGCTGATCCGGGCCCAGAACTCGATGGTGCCGTGCTGCGGGTCGATGACGCTGCTGGGGAAGCTGATGCCCCTGAAGGCGCCGCTGTCGGCCAGCCAGGCGCCGCCGAACATCCCCGGCACGAAGCTGCCCGCCAGGAAGTCCCCCGGCGGGCCGATGGCGCTGGCCGCCACCGCCGCGATGCTGTCCAGCCGGTTCCACAACAGCAGGCCGGTGGCGGGTATGAGGGCAGCTTCGGGCATGCTCTGGCACTCCTGGCCGCTTTGGCCGGCGCCAGGGTGCCAGTCGCCCGCCGACGCTTGAGCCCCCCGCGATGCACACCTTGGCGAGAGCGCCGGCGCGGCGCGGGGCATGCCGCGGCCCGGGCCGGTTACAGCCGGGCTTCACATGCCGGTGCGCCGTTGGCTGGCCCGCGCGGTTCAACCAGGACGGGTTGGCAGGGCAACGCCATGGAGGGCGGGCGTTGAGCGGCATGGGCCTGGAGCCGGCTCGGCGCTGCCCGAAGCGCCAAGCTGGCTCCACCTGGTTCAGCTGTCGCGTGATGGGCGCCTGGCGGTGCTTCCACTTCGGGCGAGCACGCTCTAAGCCGCCGGCCGCACCCGGTACACTTCGATGCCGGCGCCGGCCGCCTCATTGAAGATGTCGGGCTTCACCACCGAAACCCGGCAGGCTTCCACCGCGCCGATGCCGAAGCACAGCCGCACCAACTCCTCCACCAGGTCTTCCAGCAGCGGGGTGTGGGGCCGGGTCGGCCAGGCCTTCAGCGCGGCGCGGATCGGGTCGTAGTCGATGATGCCATGCGCCTCGCCGGCCACCTTGCCCTCGGTGTGGGCATACATCTCCACGTTCACCAGCAGGCGGGTCGGCCGTTCCGGGTGCTGTTCCCAGGGGTGCAGGCCGACATGGGCGTCCACCTCCACATCCCGCAGCATCACCTTCACATGGCTGCGGGCGCTGTCCCACAGCGGGGAAAAGCCGCTCATTCGGCGGTTTCGGCCGCATTGGCCAAATGCGGCCAGCGCGCCCGGCTCACCGGGCTGTCGGGGGCATAGGCGATGCAGGTGCCAAGCAGCGCCGGCTTGGCGGGCGGTGCCGCGGCCTCGCCATTGGCCACCTTGGCCAGCATCGCCCGCTCCCGCGCCCGGCGCACCGGATACAGGGTTTGGAACGCCACCGTGGCCATCTGGCCGAGCAATTCGCGCAGATGGGTGCAGCCGTGCACGCCGCCCACCCGTTCCGCCACATGGCGGTTGAAGCCGGGGCCCACCTTCAGCCCGGCCAGGCGGGAGAAGTTGGGCGCCGCGCCGGGGCAGATGTCGTAGGGGGTGAAGTCGCTGCTGGCCTCGCAGGCCACCACCACCATCTCCACATCCACCACCAGGCGCAGCCACATGCCGTGGATCGGCCGGCCCGCCGGCACCGTGGCGTCGGGGTCTTCGTCGTTGTGGACGGTGGTCTTGCGGTCGGTCAGGTGGGCTTCGATATCGAACAGGCCGTCGCTGCGTTCATAGCCGCGCAATTCGATATCGCGCAGGTGCAACAGCTTCCGCTCAACCGGGGCGGAAAGGGGCATGGCAGGCTCCCGCAGAATGATGCAGTGCAATGGAAGTCCAGCCATGCCATGCGGCAGGGGCCGTGGCTAGAGCGTGATCGCCCGGGGGGCGCTTGCCGCCCGCGGTGAATCACGCGGCAAATCAACAGCCTGGGCCAGTTTCGCCGGCGCTTTCAGCGATGCACGGCCCGGCACTGCCGCCCATCGGCCGGAATCCGCGCCGCCGAACGCCGTCGCCGCTAACCCCAGTGTGATCGCCTGTCGCGGTGTGGTGGCTGCCGCTTCACGACATTATTTGGTATGCAATCTTCCCATAGTGAGGAGGGCGCCTTGCCGGACGATGCCATGCCGCCCGCGCCAGACAGCCGCCTGGTCAAGGCCCTGGTGGAGGACCTGCCGGTGCCTTCCCTGTTGCTGGAAGGGCCGGCGCACCGGATTGCCTATGTGAACCCCGCCTTCGCCGCCGCCGTGGGCCGGCCGGCCGCCTGGCTGGTGGGCCGCACCGCGGCGGAGGCGTTTCCGCGCCAGGCGGTGGCCGGCCGGGTGCCGCTGCTGGACCAGGTGCGCGCCGAGGGCCAGCCGGTGCTGCGCCGCGCCCAGCCGCTGCGGTTGAAGGCCAGTGAGGCCCGCTTCTGGGACCTGGAGGCAACGCCGCTGCGCCATGCCGGGGGCGGCGGCGTCACCGGCATCCTGCTGCAATGCCGCGACGTGACCGCCCAGCAACAGGCGCTGCGCCAGGGCGAAGCGGCGCGCGCCACGCTGGATGCGCTGTTCGCCCATGTGCCGGAAGGGCTGGCCATCGTGGATGGCCGCGCCGCCCGCATGCGCCGGGTTTCCGCCCATGGCCTGGCCATGGTGGGCCGGGCCGAGGCCGAGGTGCTGGGCCAGGATGCCGCCGCCCGGCCGCGCACCTGGCAGATTTACCACCCCGATGGCGTCACCCTGGCGCGGCCGGAGGAATTGCCGCTGTCCCGCGCTGCGGCACAGGGCGAATTGGTGCAGAACAGCGCCTGGCTGATGCGCGACGCCCAAGGCCGGCTGATCCCGGTGCTGTGCAATGCCGGGCCGATCCGCGATGCCACCGGCCGGGTGACCGGCGCCATCCTGGCCTGGCGCGATGTCAGCGCGCTGCGCCAGGCCGAGGACGCGCTGCGCCAGGCGCTGGCGGCACAGCAGATGCTGGCGCGGGAAGCCGACCACCGGATCAAGAACAGCCTGCAACTGGTGGCGGCGCTGCTGCGCCTGCAATCCGGCCGCGCCGCGGACCCGATGACGCGGGCGGCGCTGGAAGCCGCCACGGCACGGGTGCGGGCGGTGGCGGAAGCGCATCGGGCGCTGCAGAACAGCGCCGACCTGCGCAGCGTGCAACTGGCGGACATGCTGCGCGACCTGGCCGCCGCCGCCGGTGCGCTGCACCCGGGGGCTGATATCCGCACCCTGGCGCCGGATGGGCTGAGCCTGGACGCCGAGCGTGCCATCCCCCTGGCCCTGGTGTTGAGCGAGCTGGTGACCAACGCGCTGAAGCACGCCTATCCGGAAGGCCAGGGCGGCCCGGTCTACCTGATGGCGGAAGCCTGTGGCGACCGGCTGCTGGCCGCGGTGGCGGATGATGGGGTCGGGTTGCCGGCCGCGGGCATGCCCGGGGGCAGCCTGGGGGAGACGGTGGTGCGCAGCCTGGCGCGGCAGATCGGCGCCAGCCTGACCCGCGGCGCCAATGGCGCGCGCGGGCTGCGGGTGGCGCTGGACCTGCCGTTGGACGCCAATGCTATGGCAGAACCTTCCCCGGGTTCATCAGCCGGCGCGGGTCCACCGCCGACTTGATGGCCTGCATCAGCGCCAGTTCGGCGCCGCCGCGCCAATCCTCCATCATGTCGGTCTTCAGCCGGCCGATGCCGTGTTCGGCGGAGAAGCTGCCGCCCAGGTCGCGCACCACCTCGTTCACCGTGTCCATGATGTCGTGGCTGCGGGCCAGGAAGGCGGCGGGGTCCATGCCCACCGGCTGTTCCAGGTTCATGTGGATGTTGCCGTCGCCCAGGTGGCCGAACGGCACCGGCCGCACCCCCGGGATCAGCTTGCGGCAGGCTGCCGAGGAGCGGCGGATCAGTTCCGGCACCTTGGAGACCGGCACCGAGACATCGTTCTTCACGCTGGCGCCCTCGCGCTTCTGCGCCTCGGGATGTTCCTCGCGGATGCGCCAGATCCTTGCCTGTTGCGCCGCGCTTTCGGCGATGGCGGCGTCCAGTACCTCGCCGGCCTCCATGGCGGCTTCCAGCACCGCCTCCAGCAACTCCCGCAGCCCGGCCTCGGGGCGGGAGGAGGCCAGGTCCACCAGCACGTAGTGGTCGTGCCGGCCGGCCAGCGGGTTGGTGCAGCCTTCTATGTGCTTCAGCGCGAAGCCGACGCCCTCGCCCGAGAGGTACTCGAACGCCCGCACCGCCGTCTCGTCGCGGTCGCGGAAGCGGCGGAACAGGGCCAGCGCGGCGTCCTCGTCGGCCACGGCGCAGAACGCCACGGCGGTTTCCCGCGCACGCGGGAACAGCCGCAGCACGGCGGCGGTGATGAAGCCCAAAGTGCCCTCGGCACCCACGAACAGGTGGCGCAGCGCATAGCCGGTATTGTCCTTGCGCAGCCGGCGCAGGCCGTTCCAGACCTGCCCATCCGGCAGCACCACCTCCAGGCCCAGCATCAGCTCCCGCGCATTGCCGTAGCGCACCGTGGTGTTGCCGCCGGCGTTGGTGCTCAGCACCCCGCCGATGGTGGCGCTGCCCTCGGCGCCGAGGCTGAGCGGGAACAGGCAGTCGGCGCCCGCCGCCGCTTCCTGCGCCGCCTTCAGGATGACGCCGGCCTCGCAGGTCATGGTCATGTCCAGCGGGTCGATGTCGCGCACCTGGTTCAGCCGGGCCATGGAGACGACGATCTGCCGGCCGCTCTCATCCGGCGTGGCGCCGCCCACCATGCTGGTATTGCCGCCCTGCGGCACCAGCGGCACCCCGGCGGCGGCGCAGAGCTTCACCGCGGCGGCCAGTTCGGCGGTGCTGCCGGGGCGGATCACGCAGGGCGTGGCGCCACGGTACAGCGCGCGCCAGTCGGCCAGGTGGGGTTCCAGGCTGGCGGCGTCGGTCAGCAGGCCGCGCGGGCCGAGCAGGGCGGAAAGCTGGGTCAGCAGGGGTTCGGTCATGGGTGGGAAACTCGGGCCGATGGGGGCGGCTGGTCAATCCCGTGCCTTCAGTCCCGCCGGATGCTGCCGAACACCACGCGGTCCCCCAGCAGGTGCAGGCGAATGCGCACCTGGTCCAGCCCGGCGGCCAGCCGGGCGGCGGCCTGCACCAGGCGCGGGTCGGGCGGTGCGTCGCACAGCGCCACCAGCCGGCCGCCGGCCAGGCGGAAGCGCCAGGCCAGCGCCAGGCCGCCGCCGCGGGCCAGCAGCAATTCCTCGGCGAACAGCCGGGGGCGGGGGCCGGCCTCGCGGTCCAGCCAGCCCGCTGCCACCTGGCGCAGCGCCGCCAGGTCGGTGCCGTCCCCGGGCCGCACCACCCGGGTGCTGGCATGGCCGCGGCTGGCCTTCAGCACGAAGCCGGGTGGCAGGCGGTGCCAGTCCATCGCCTCCGCCGCCGGCCATTGGCCGTGCAGCCGGGGCAGGCATTCCGGCCCCAGCCGGCCGGCGGCGAAGGTGCGGGCGGCCAGCCGGTCCGCGGTGCGGGCCAGCAGCCGGGCCAGCCCATGCAGTTCCGCCAGCGGGGGCAGGGCGAAGGGGGCGGCGCAGGGGTGCCCCCAGGGGTGCCCCCCGGGGCGCCCCCAGGGCGAGGCGGAGGGCGGGCCAAGGGGCGGCGTTGGGGGCAGCAGCATGCCGGCCATAAACCACCAGGCGGAAAGGCGTTGCGCGCGCCCTGCCAGTTGAGGGGACACGCTCAGCGGCGTAAGCAGCCTGTGACATCAGGGGAGACCGCCATGCCGCGCACCACCCGCCGTGCCTTCGCCGGGCTTGCCCTGGCCAGCCTTGCGCTGGCCCACCTGGCCGCATCGGCCGCCCTGGCCCAAGGGGCCGATCATGGGGCGGCCCATGGGGGGGCGGCCCATGGGGGGGCGGACCAGGGCGCGGAGCTGCGCGCCGGCGACATCCGCATCACCCAACCCTGGAGCCGGGCGGCGATGCGCGGCGGCTCCGGCGCCGCCTTCCTGACGCTGCGCAACACCGGCAACCAGCCGGACCGCCTGCTGGGCGCCAGCACCCCGGCGGCCGGCCGGGTGGAACTGCACAGCATGGTGCGCGATGGCGACGTGATGCGCATGCGCGAACAACCCGCGATCGAGCTGCCGCCGGGCCAGGAGGTGATCCTGCGCCCGGGCGGCCTGCACGTGATGCTGCTGGGCCTGACCGCGCCCCTGAACCGCGGCGAGGCGGTGACGCTGACCCTGCGCTTCGAACGCGCCGGCACGGTGGAGGTACCCTTCGCGGTACAGGCCGCCGGCGCCAGCGGCATGATGCACCACCGGCACTGAGAGGACAGCGCGATGCAAACCCGGATCCCCTGCGTGATGATGCGCGGCGGCACCAGCCGCGGCCCCTATTTCCTCGCCGACGACCTGCCGGCCGACACGGCGACGCGCGACGCGGTGCTGGTGGCCGCCATGGGCAGCCCGCACCTGCTGCAGGTGGATGGCATCGGCGGCGGCAACACGCTGACCAGCAAGGTCGCCATCGTCAGCCGCAGCCCCGAGCCCGGGGTGGATGTGGTGTATCTGTTCGCCCAGGTGGCGCCTGACCGCCTGCAGGTGGATACCCGGCCGAACTGCGGCAACATGCTGGCCGGGGTTGGCCCCTTCGCCATCGAGGCCGGGCTGGTGCCGGTGCAGGGCGAGACGACGCTGGTGCGGATTCGCAACCAGAACACCGGCGCGCTGGTGGAAGCCCTGGTGCAGACCCCCGGCGGCCAGGTGGAATACGAGGGCGCGGCCAGCATCCCCGGCGTGCCCGGCACCGCGGCGCCGATCCAGATGCGCTTCCGCCAGGTGGCCGGCGCCAAGACCGGCAAGCTGTTCCCCACCGGCCAGCGCACGGATGTGATCGACGGCATCGAGGTGTCGCTGGTGGACTGCGCCATGCCCTGCATGATTTTGCGCGGCAGCGATGTGGGCGTGGATGTCGGCTGCGCCCCGGCGGTGATCGACAATGACAAGCCGCTGCTGGCGCGGCTGGAAAAGCTGCGGCTGGAAGCCGGCCGGCGCATGGGCTTCGGCGATGTCTCCGACAGCGTGATCCCGAAGATCGTGCTGGTGGGCCCGGCCGCCGACGCCACGCTGGGCGCCCGCTACCTGACCCCGCATGCGGTGCACAAGGCCATGGCGGTGACCGGCGGCATCTGCATCGCCACCGCGGCCCGGGTGCCTGGCACCGTGGCGCATGCCGTGGCGACGCCGGGCGGTTCCCCGGTGCTGCTGGCGCATCCCTCGGGCGTGCTGGAAGTGCTGCTGGAACTGCATGGCGAGGAGGACGTGGCCTGGGCCGGCGTGCTGCGCACCGCGCGCCGCATCTTCGAGGGCAACCTGCTGGTGCCGGGCAAGATCTGGCCCGGCCGGCAGGCCCTGGCGCAGGCGGCCGAGTGATGCTGCACCGTCGTTCCCTGCTGGCGCTTGCCGCGCTGGCCCCTTCCGCTGCCCGGGCGCAGGCTGATTTCCCCAGCCGGCCGCTGCGCCTGCTGGTGCCCTATGCCGCCGGTGGCGGCACCGACGCGGTGGCGCGTACCTTCGCCGCCCGGCTGGGCACCGCGCTCGGGCAAACCGTGGTGGTGGACAACAAGCCCGGCGCCGGCGGCAACATCGCCACCGAGGCCGCCGCCACCGCCCGGCCCGATGGCTATACCCTGCTGGTGGGCAACCAGGGGCCGATGGCCGCCAACCCCAGCCTGTTCCGCCGCCTGCCGGCAGACCCGGCCACCACGCTGACCCCGGTGGGGCTCATCGCCGATGCGCCGCTGGTGGTGGTGGTGGGGCCGAAGACCCGCGCCGCCACCCTGGCCGCGCTGGTCGCCGAGGCCAAGGCCGCCGCCGGCGCCATGACCTATGCCAGCGCCAGCAATGGCAGCGCCAGCCACCTGGCCGCCGCGCTGCTGGGCCAGCTGGGCGGGTTCGAGGCCGAGCACATCCCGTTCCGCGGCGCCGCGCCGGGGCTGACCGAGGTGGTGGCCGGCAACGTCACCTTCATGGTCACCACCCTGCCTTCGGTGATGGGGCTGATCCAGGGCGGCCAGGTGCGCGCCCTGGCGGTGACCGGCACCACCCGCGCCGGCGTGCTGCCGGAGGTGCCGACGGTGGCGGAAAGCCTGCCCGGTTATCGCGCCACCGCCTGGTACGGCGTGATGGTGCCCAAGGGCGTGCCCCAACCCGTGCTGGACAAGCTGTGGAGCGCGATGCGCGCCACCCTGACCAGCGCCGAGCTGGGCGAGCGGCTGCGCGGCGAGGGTGCCGAGCCCGGCACCCTGGACGGCCCCGCCTTTGGCCGCTTCATCGCCGAGGAACGCACCCGCTGGGCCGGGGTGATCCGCGCCGCCAACATCACGCTGGATTGAGCCGATGACAGAGGTGGCGCTGGCGCGCTGGGGCAGCTTCCATGTCGGCGGCCAGCGCGTGGTGGTGGCCGGCCAGCCGCTGCGCCAGGTGCAGTTCGCGCCCGGCAACCCGCCCACCCCGCTGGACCCCAACGGCACCTACCTGGTGGGCGGGCTGTACGTGCAGTTCATGCAGCCTGCCCCGCAGCGCGGCGCGGTGCCGCTGCTGTTCTGGCATGGCGGCGGGCTGACCGGGGTAACCTGGGAAACCACGCCGGATGGCCGCGACGGCTGGCAGCACTTCTTCCTGCGCCAGGGCTGGGCGACCTATGTCTCGGACGCGGTGGAGCGGGGGCGGTCCGGCTGGACCATGGTGCCGGAGCAGTTCGGCGGCACGGCCACCTACCTGCCGCTGGAAAACCCCTGGCCGCGCTTCCGCTTCGGCCCGGCGATGGGGGAGAGCTTCCCCGGCCAGCAATTTCCGGTGGCGAGCTACGACAACTTCATCCGCCAATGCGTACCGCGCTTCACCACCACGGATGAGCCGACGCTGGCCGCCTACCTGGCGGAGCTGGAGCGGGTGGGGCCCTGCGTCATCCTCGGCCACAGCCAGGCCGGGCAGTTCGGCTTCCGCGCCGCCCAGGCCCGGCCGGACCTGGTGAAGGCGCTGGTGCTGGTGGAACCGGCGGCGATGGGGGATGCGGCGCAACTGGCGGCGCTGCGCCAGGTGCCGGTGCTGCTGGTGTATGGCGACTACATCGCAGGCGATGCCCGCTGGCCGGCCATGCGGGAACGCGGCCTGGCCTTCGCCGCCGCCATCCGCGCCGCCGGTGGCAGCGCCGAGGTGATGGACCTGCCGGCCATGGGCATTCACGGCAACAGCCACATGGTGATGATGGACCGCAACAGCGACCAGGTGGCGCAGCTGGTGCAGGACTGGCTGGCGGCCCGGGGGCTGTGGACCGGGCCGGGGGCGTGACCCCCAGCCCGGCCGGGCCTCAATCCACCATGGCGCCATAGACCAGGGCGTTGATGACGCGGCGATAGTATTGCCGCAGCAGGCCCGGGGTGCTGGCCATGAACACCACCGCCAACTGCTCCTTCGGGTCCACCCACATCGCGGTGCCATAGGCGCCGTTCCAGCTGAACATGCCCGGGCTGCCGAGCAGGCCGGAGCCGCCCTCGCGCCGCACCGCCACGGTCAGGCCGAAGCCCCAGTTCACCATGTTGCCCTCGGTGCCGGTCAGGTTGTTGGCGATGCCGGGGTGCATGTGGTCGCGCGTCATCTCCTCCACCGTCTTGCGGGACAGGATGCGCTGGCCGTTCAACTGGCCGCCGTTCAGCAGCATCTGGGCGAAGCGGATGTAGTCGGCGGCGGTGGAGACGGCGCAGCCGCCGCCGCAGTCGAAGCCCGGCTGGGCCAGGCCGACCTGCACGTTCTGCGGCTGCTGCGTCGCCGGGTCCTGCGGCAACGGCGTGGCGTAGCGGCCGCGCTGCGCCTCGGGCACCAGGAAGCCGGTGTCCCGCATGCCCAGCGGGCGGAAGATGCGCTGTTCCATCGCCGCGCCCAGGCGCTGCTGGGTCAGCTGTTCCACCACCAGGCCCAGCACGTCGATCGACAGGCTGTATTCCCAGTTGGTGCCCGGCTGGGTCAGCAGCGGCAGTTCCGCCAGCCGGGCCATGAAGCTGGTGGCATTGAACTCCCGCCCGCTGCTGCTGGAGGAAGCCGGCCACAGCCGATGCGTCGCCGTGGTGCCGCGCGCGCCATAGGGAATGCCGGAGGTATGCCGCGCCAGGTCGGTCAGCGTGATGGGCCGCAGCGCGGCGACGGTGTTCTCCGGGTTGCCGTCCACCGCCACGCGGCGATTGGCCATGGCGGGGAAGAAGCGCTGCACCGGGTCGGTCAGCGACAGGCGGCCTTCCTCCAGCAGGGTCAGCAGCGCCACGCCGGTCAGGGGCTTGGTCATGCTGGCGATGGGGAAGATGGCGTCGCGCGGCATCGGCCGGGTGCGGGCGCCGTCCAGGTGGCCGAAGCTTTCATAATAGGCCAGCTTGCCGCGCCGGGCGATGGCGATGACCGCGCCGGGCAACTGGCCGCGGGCGATGTCGGCATTCATGGTGCTGGCGATGCGGGCCAGTCGTTCGGGCGAAAAGCCCAGGCTTTGCGGCGTGCCGCGCGGCAAGGGGTCGGCGGCGAGGGCGGGGCTGGCGCAGGCCAGCAGCGCCAGGGCAAGCAGCAGTTTCTTCATGGACGGGTTCCTCCCACGCCGGAGGCTACGCCGAATGCCGGGGCGCGCAACCGCGCCGGGCGGGCGGCGCCCCAGGCCAGCGGCCTGGCGAGGACTTCAGGCCAGCGGCCTGGCGAGGCCCCAGGCCAGGCCGACGCAGGTGCCA
>CANBXZ010000065.1 GCA_947373495.1 Acetobacteraceae bacterium | reverse complement strand
GCCAGGCGGTGCTGGAAGCCGCCGGCGGCGCCCTGCTGACCGAGGCCGGGGTGCCGCTGCGCTATGGCAAGCCGGGCTGGCGCAATGTCGGCTACATCGCCGTGGGGCGGGCGGGATGAAGCGGCCGGCGCGCGCATGACCCGCCTGCTGCATGAGGTGGCCGAGGCCGCGGCCCTGCTGCTGGCCGGGGAGCTGGTCGGCTTTCCGACCGAAACGGTCTATGGCCTGGGCGCCGATGCCCGCAACCCACGGGCCGTGGCCGGGATTTTCGCGGCCAAGGGCCGGCCGCACTTCAACCCGCTGATCGCGCATTACGCCAGCGCCGAGGCCGCCTTCGCCGATGTGGCGGCGGATGCGCGGGCGCTGCGGCTGGCGGCGCGGTTCTGGCCCGGCCCGCTGACGCTGGTGCTGCGGCGCCGGCCGGATTGCAGCGTGGACCTGCTGGCCGGCGCCGGGCTGGAAACCCAGGCGGTACGGGTGCCGTCCCACCCGCTGGCGCTGGCGCTGCTGCGCGCGGTGGCGGTGCCGGTGGCGGGGCCTTCGGCCAATCGCTCCGGCCAGGTTTCCCCCACCACGGCGCAGCATGTGCTGCACGGGCTGGGCGGACGGATCGCCGCGGTGCTGGAGGGCGGGCCCTGCGATGTCGGGGTGGAATCCACCGTGCTCGACCTCAGCGAGCCGGGCCGCGCCACGCTGCTGCGGCATGGCGGGGTGACGCGGGAAGCGATCGAGGCGGAGATCGGCCCGCTGGCGCAGGCGGTGCTGGCGCCGGGCGCCGCGCCGCGCGCGCCGGGTATGCTCTCCAGCCACTACGCCCCCGGCCTGCCGGTGCGGCTGAACGCCCAGGCGGTGGCGGCGGACGAGGCGCTGCTGGCCTTCGGCGCGGCGCTGCCCCCGGGGGGCGCGGCGGCCGGCGCGGTGTGGAACCTTTCCGCCATGGGCGATGCCACCGAGGCGGCGGCCAGGCTGTTCGCCGGGCTGCGCTGGCTGGACGCCGAGGGCGCCCGGCTGGGGCTGCGCGGCATCGCGGTGATGCCGGTGCCCGAGGCTGGGCTCGGCGCCGCCATCAACGACCGGCTGGGCCGCGCCGCCGCCCCGCGTGAGGCCACCCCGGTTGCGGCCGACCCATCCGAGGCTGGCCCATCCGAGGTTGGCGCCTTCAACGCGGGCACCGCAGGAAACGCCGCATGACCCGGCCCAGCCTGACCAACCTGTTCTTCGGCTTCATGAAGGTGGGCTGCATGGCCTTCGGCGGCGCCCAGGCGGTGGCGCGGCGGGTGATGGTGGAGGAGCGCCATTGGTTGAGTGAGCGCGACTACGCCGAGCTGCTTGCCCTGGCGCATGTGCTGCCGGGGCCGAATATCGGCAATTTCGCGGTGATGTTCGGCCGCCGGCTGTATGGGCTGCGCGGCGTGCTGGTGTGCCTGGGCGGCTTCTTCGGCCTGCCGCTGTGCCTGCTGATGGGGCTGGTGTTCCTGTACCAGCATTTCGGCCAGATCCCGCAGGTGAACGCGGCCATGCATGGCGTGGCCGCCGCCGCCGCCGGCATGGTGCTGGGCACCGCGCTGCGCATGGCCACCCGGCTGAAGCCACCACCGGAGGTGATCGCCCTGGCGCTGGCGGTGCTGCTGGCGGCCGCGGTGTTCAAGGTGCCGCTGCTGGTCATTGTCGGGGTGGGCGCGCCGCTGGGCATCTGGGCGGCGTTGCGGCGGGCCCGGCCGGCCTCCGGGGAGAATCGCTGATGCCGTTCTGGCTCGACATGTTCCTGCTGTTCGCCTCGCTGTCGCTGGTGGCGGTGGGCGGGGCCAATGTGCTGGCGCCGGAGATGCATCGCCAACTGGTGGACATCCGCCACCTGATGGACGAGGCGACGTTTTCCCAATTGCTGGCGCTGGCGCAGGCGGCGCCGGGGCCCAACATCCTGTCCGGCAGCATCATGGGCTACTGGATCGGCGGGGTGCCGGGGTTGCTCGGCGCCACGCTGGGGCTGCTGGGGCCCACCGCCATCCTGGCCTGGCTGGTGGCCGGGCTGACCAGGCGGCTGGCGCATGCGCCCTGGCTGAAGCCGGCCCAGGCCGGGCTGGTGCCGCTGGCGCTGGGCCTGGTGGGGGCCAGCGGGCTGGTGCTGGCGCAGGCGGCGGCGAGCTTTCCGCTGGCGCCGGTCATCACCGTGGCGGCGATGCTGTATGTCTGGCTGGCCCCACAGAACCCGCTATGGGCGCTGGTGGCCGGCGGGGCGCTGGGGCTGCTGCTGCTGTAGCCGCCCCGGCCCGGGGCTGATAAGCAACCACTGGTGTTCAAGGCCCGGCCTTAGCGCGTGATCGCCTGAGGTGACATCACCGAGGGCGTGAATCACGCGACGAATCAATAACCCAGAGCGTGATCGGCGCTTCAGTCAGTGCCGGTCACGCGCTGGGGCAGGAGGTAACCGGCATGCCCCAGAAGTCGCGCTCCGCCACCGCCCTTGGCCACCACGGCGCCCTGGCCGGCTTTGCCGCCATCACCAGCTTCAGCGCCAGTGCCGCCACCGCCAGCATCTGGGACTTCTTCTTCCCGCCCTCGCCCACGCCCACCGCGCCACCGCCACCCTATGTCAGCGCGGCGCGGGCGGCGGCGGAGCAGGCGCTGCCCGGCATCACCAGCTTCGGCGTGGCCGACACCGCGTCCCACCTGCTCTCGGCGCTGCCCCAGCTCAGCCGGCTGAGCCACCTGACCAGCCTGAAGGTCACCGATACCTCCCAGTTGCATGTCAGCTTCGCCACCTTCAGCACCTACCGCAGCACGCTGGACAAGTTGGTGAGCGGCGAGGCGCTGGTGCTGTCCGGCCTCAGCCTGGCCCAGGGTGCCACCGCGCAGTCGGACGCCGTGGTGGGCAGCTTCACCGTCACCGAGACCACGGCCAATGTGCTGGCCGGGCTGGACTGGTTGAACAGCTTCAGCCACCTGGCCGCGGTGAACCTGGCTGATGGCGGCCCGCTGGCGCTGGGCTACGGCAAGTACCTGGCGGATGCCTGGGTGGTTTCCAAGCTGCCGGCGCACAGCCTGGTGCTGAGCGCGGTCACCGCCGCCGGCGCCAATGCGGTGGCGCAGGACGGCCATGTGGCGCGGTTTTCGGTCAGCGACACGCTGGCCAATGTGGGGCTGAACCTGGACGCCCTTGCCGCCGCGGCCAAGGCCGGGCTGCTCGGTGCCATCCAGCTGACCGATGGCGGCGGCACGCTGGCCCTTTCGCCCGGCCGCTACGCCGCGGACCAGGACGCGCTGGCGCTGCTCGGCGGCGATGTCCATCTCACCCAGACCGCGGCGGCCTTCACCATCAACCTGGTCTACCGGGCCAGCATGGCCAATGCACCGGCCGGCATGAAGGCCGCGCTGGCCGAGGCGGCGCACACCTTCGAGGGGCTGTTCAGCAGCGCCGGCTCGGTGACCATTCAGGTCGGCTATGGCGAGGTCAACGGCCAGGCGCTAGGGCGCGGCGTGCTGGGCGCAGCCGACCCCACCGGCGTGACCGTGACCTACACCGCCTTCAAGGCCGCGCTGGCGGCGCATGCGACCTCCGTGGAGCAACTGACCGCACTGGCCCATATGGGCGAGGACCCAACCCATGGCGGTGGCATTTTCGTGCCCACGGCCGAAGCCAAGGTGCTGGGGCTGCTGCCGGCCTATCAGGCCGGCATCGACGCGGTGATGGGCTTCGCCACCGACCCCAGGGGGACGCTGTGGAACTTCGACACCGCGCATCGGGGCGTGGCCGGCAAGTACGACTTCCTGGGCGTGGCCGAGCACGAGCTGGCGCATGCGCTGGGCCGGGTGACGTATCTGGGCGCCGATGGGCTGTACACGCCGCTCGACCTCACCCGCTACAGCGCGCCCGGGGTGCATGAGATCACGGGCGACGCCCCGGCGTATTTCTCCCTCGATGGCGGCGTCACCCGGCTGCTGCCCTTCGCCACCTCCTCGGACCTGGCGGACTGGGCCAGCGGCAACCCGCCGGATGCCGCCAACGCCTTCCTGGTCAGTGGGCTGGAACACCCGTTCAGCCACACCGACGTGGTGCTGATGAACCTGTTGGGCTACGCGCTGGCCTAGAGCGTGATCGGCGTTGACTGAAGCGCCGATCAGGCTCCGGGTTATTGATTTGTCGCGTGATTCACGCCTTTCGGTGAGCGCACCCCAAGCGATCACGCTCCAGCGCCGAGGCGTCAGCGCGGCCCGACCACGGCGAAGGCGGCGCCCTGCGGGTCCATGCCCTGGATGATCCAGCTGCCGCCCGGCACCTCGTGCGGGCCATGCACCACCTGGCCCGCGTTGGCGCCGGTGGCGGCGATCGCCGCGTCCACCCCGGCGACGTTGATGTAGTAGCCCCAGGCGCAAACCGGCATGGCGGCGGGCTTGTTCATCATGCCGCCAATGGGCACGCCGTTGCAGCTGAAGATCTGGTAGGTGCCCATCGGGCCCATGTCCATCGCATGGTCCTGCTGCCAGCCGAACATGGCCTGGTAGAAGCCGAAGGCGGCCTGCCAGTCGGTGGTGTACAGCTCATGCCAGCCGATGCGGCCGGGGGTGGTGCCGGCCGGGGGCGGCGCGGGCATGCTGCTGTCGGCCGGGGTGATCATGCCCAGCGCGGCGCCCTGCGGGTCCTGGATGCAGGCGAAGCGCACCACGCCCGGCACGTCCATGGCCGGCACCAGCACCTTGGCGCCCAGCGCCTGGGCCTGCAGCAGCGCCGCGTCCACGTCCGGCACCTCGACATAGCCCAGCCAGTGCGGCGGCACGCCCATGGCCCGGGCCGGCTCCGGCAGCGCCATCAGGCCGGCCACGGCGTTCTGCCCGGCCAGGGCCAGCAGCCGGTAGTCCTGGCCCGGTGGCGCCATGGCCGCGGGTGCCGCCTGCAGGCCGGTGACCGCGCCATAGAAGGTGGCGGCAGCGTCCAGGTCGGTGGTCATCAACTCATACCAGGCGAAGCCGTGCTGCGCCTGTGGTGTTGCCTCGGTCATGGTGCGCGCTCCCGCTTGACAGGTTATGTTGATATCAACGTATAACGCCGCATGTCAAATCCTGCCGTCGCCAGCTTCGCCGCCACCGTGCAGGTGCGGGACCATTGCCTGTGCCTGCATGCGCAGCGCGCCGCCCGCGTGCTGGCCCGGCGGTTCGACGCGGCGTTCCGCCCGCTGGGGCTGACCAGCGGGCAGTTTTCGCTGCTCAATGCGCTGAACCGCCCCACCCCGCCCGGCATTGGCCCGGTGGCGGCGCTGCTGGCGATGGACCGCACCACGCTGACCGCGGCGCTGAAGCCGCTGCAACGCCAGGGCCATGTGGCGGTGCGGCCCGACCCCGCCGATGGCCGTGGCCGCCTGCTGGTGCTGACCGCAACCGGCCAGGCCCTGCTGGGGCAGGCGCTGCCGGTGTGGCAGGCGCTGCATGCCGAGGTGGAAGCCCCGCTCGGCGATGCCGGCGCGCTGCGGGCCGGGCTGCGGGCGCTGGCTTGAGCCGCGGCCCGCGCGGCCGCCTCAGCCGTCGATCCTGATCCCGGTCAGTTCCACCAGCTCGCGCCAGCGGGTCACCTCGGCGCGCTGGAAGGCGGCGAATTCCGCGGCCGGCATCGGCGCGGCGTTGAAGCCGATGCGGCGCAGCCCGGCCTGCATCGCCGGTTCCGCCAGCACCTGCACCAGCGCCGCCGACAGCCGCGCCACCACCGTGGCCGGCGCCCCGGCCGGCGCCCACAGGCCGAACCAGGCATCCACCGCCAGCCAGGGCGCCCCGGCTTCCGCCGCCGTCGGCACCGCCGGCACTTCCTCCAGCCGGCGCGGGGCGCCAACCTCCAGGCAGCGCAGCCGGCCGTCCTTCACCAGTTCCACCACCTGCGGCCAGGTGGAGACGAAGAAGTCCACCACGCCGGAGACCGTATCCGTCGTCGCCTGGGCGCCGCCGCGATAGGGCACGTGCGTGGCTTCCAGCCCGGCGCGCTTCACCCAGCTTTCGGCGATGACATGGCTGGCGCTGCCCACGCCGGAGGAAGCGTAGGTCAGCCGCTGGCCGCGACCGCGCTGGGCCAGTTCCGCCAGGGTCTGCGCCGGGGAGGCCGCCGGCACCACCAGGGCGTGATGCACCTCCGCGATGCGGCCGATGGGGGCGAAGTCCTCCACCGGGCGATAGGGCAGGTCCTTCAGCATGGCGGCGTTGGCGGCATGCGTCTGGTTGGTGGCGAGTGACAGGGTGTAACCATCCGCCGCGGCCTGGGCCACCGCCAGGGTGCCGACCACGGCGGCACCGCCGGCGCGATTGTCCACCACGAAGCCGGGGCCGCCGATCACCGCGCCCAGCCGTTCCGCCACCGCCCGGGCCAGCACATCGGTGGAACCGCCGGGCGGATAGGGCACCACCACGCGCACCGGCTTGTTCGGCCAGGCTTCCTGCGCGCGGGCCGCCAGCGGCAGCAGGAAAGGGGCGGCAAGCCAGGCGCGGCGCGGGGTCATGGCGGGTTCCTCCATCGGGCGGTCGCTTGCGGGTGAACGCCCACGCGGACAGCGGGAACAGGTCTAGAGCCTGATCGCCCGGGACGGAATTGTCGAAAGCCGTGAATCGCCAGATCCGGCGGCAAAAGCCGTGGTGTCGGGGTCGCGGGTGGGCCGCCTCGCGCTGCCGGCCTCGCGCGCTGTTGAAGCCTTAACCACGCCGCGGCGAGGCTGCGCGATGGCAACCACCGCGCGATGGCGGTTACCTTTCGTCTCAATCCCGCCGTGGAGCCGACACATATGCAGGCCAGGGTCAGCCTTGCCGGAGACATGACCGGGAGCGAGAGCAGGATGTCGCACGAAAAGCCCGCCGCCAGCACGCCAGCCGAGGCCACCGCCGCCGCCATGGGCAAGGCGGCGCAAGGCGACCTGTGGACCGATTTCCTGCGCCGCAACCTGCTGCTGGCCAGCCTGGCCAGCGCCGCCGCGCTGCGGGCCGAGGCGGCGGCCGCGGCCGCCAGCACGGCGGAGGAGCCGCCGGCCCAGGGCTGAAGCCCGGCCGCCGGCGCCGCGTCAGCGCCGGGCGCTGAAGAAGCCGCGCAGCAACGCCGCCGCCTCGCTTTCCCGCACCCCGCCGACCACTTCCGGCACATGGTGGCAACTGGGCGCGGCGTAGATGCGGGCGCCATGGTCCACCCCGCCGCCCTTGGGGTCGTAGGCGCCGAACACCACCCGCTTCACCCGGAAGAAGCTGGCCGCCTGGGCGCACATCGGGCAGGGCTCCAGCGTCACCCACAGCGTGCAGCCAGGCAGGCGCGGGCTGCCCAGCCGGGCGCCGGCGGCGCGCAGCGCCAGCATTTCGGCATGCGCGCCGGCGTCGTGGGTCGCTTCCACCTGGTTGCCGGCGCGGGCCAGCACGGTGCCATCGGCGCCGGTGACCACGGCGCCCACCGGCACCTCGCCACGCCGGGCGGCGGCGTGGGCTTCCTCCAGGGCGATGTCCATCGGCTGCATGTCGCTTCCTTGCCCTGGCCGGCGGCGCGGGTCCAGCGCCAGTGATCCCGCCCCGGACCGAGCGGCCGATTCATCCCCCGCGCCGATTCCACCCCGGGGCGACCGGGCCCTAGATTATTGATCGGGCGACGTTATCGCCCCGCTTCGGTGTTTCCTCCCGGGGCGGGTTTGCGCTAGCAACGCCGCCATGACCAAGCGTCCCATCATCGGCGTTACCCTGGATGCGGAGGAGCCCGGCGGCTACTCCAAGCTGCCCTGGTATGCGCTCCGCAAGAATTACTTCACCGCCCTGGCCGAGGCCGGCGGCCTGCCGGTGGCCCTGCCGCACGACCCGGCCCTGGCCGAGCACTATCTGAACCTGATCGACGGCCTGCTTGTCACCGGTGGCGCCTTCGATGTCGATCCGGCCCTGTACGGCGGCGGCCCGACCCACCCGACCGTGGTGCTGAAGGCCGGCCGCACCGATTTCGAACTGGCGGTGACCCGCGGCGCCCTGGCGCGGGACATGCCGGTGCTGGGCATCTGCGGCGGCCAGCAACTGCTGGCGGTGGCCTTCGGCGGCAGCCTGATCCAGCACATTCCGGACAGCGTGGCCGATGCGCTGGAACACGAACAGCCCAACCCGCGGCATGAGCCGGGCCATGCGGTCCGCGTGACGGCGGAAACCCTGCTGGCGCGCATCGTCGCCCGGCCGGAACTGGCGGTGAACAGCGCGCACCACCAGGCGGTGGCCAGCGCCGGCCCCGGCGCGGTGGTGAATGCGGTGGCGCCGGATGGCGTGGTGGAAGGCGTGGAGCACCCGGGCTACCGCTTCGCGCTGGGCGTGCAGTGGCACCCCGAATATGCGGTGGACCCGGCCGACCCGTTGATTCTCAAAGCTTTCGTGGATGCCTGCCGTGGTTGATGCAATCGAGGACCGGGACGAGGACGTCGCCGAGGGCGAGCGCGGCGAACGCATCGCCAAGGTGCTGGCGCGCGCCGGGATCTCCAGCCGGCGAGACGCCGAGAAGCTGATCGCCGAGGGCCGGGTCAGGCTGGACAACAAGGTGGTGACCACCCCCGCCACCTTCATCCGCCCCGGCGACATGGTGACGGTGGACGGCAAGCTGGTGGCGGAGCCGCAGAAGACGCGGCTGTTCCGCTACCACAAGCCGGCCGGCCTGGTGACCACCCACAAGGATGAGAAAGGCCGCCCCACGGTCTTCGAGAAGCTGCCGAAGGAACTCGGCCGCGTCATCAGCGTCGGCCGGCTGGACCTGAACAGCGAGGGCCTGCTGCTGCTGACCAATGACGGCGAGTTGGCCCGCCGGCTGGAACTGCCCTCCAATGGCTGGATCCGGCGCTATCGCGTGCGCGTGCATGGCGCGCCGAGCGACCGCGACCTGGCGGCGCTGGCCCAGGGCGTCACCGTGGAAGGCGTGCGCTACGGCGCCATCGAGGCTGGGCTGGACAGTCGCCAGGGCGCCAATTCCTGGCTGACCGTGGCCTTGCAGGAAGGCAAGAACCGCGAGATCCGGCGCGTGATGGACCATCTGGGCCTGGACGTGTCCCGCCTGCTGCGCACCGCCTATGGCCCGTTCCAACTGGGCACGCTGCCCAAGGGCGCGATCGAGGAGGTGAACCCCAAGGTGCTGCGCGAGCAACTGGGGGTGAAGAGCGAGGCGGCCGAGGCCCGCGTGGCCGAACGCCGCGCCCGCCGCAAGCCGGCCGAGGGCGAGGCATGAGCAGCACCCTGCTGAAATCGACGCTGCGCCTGCCGGCGCAAGGATTGGCGCTGCGCCTGCCGGCGCAAGGATCGGCGCTGCGCCTGCCGGCGCAAGGATCGACGCCGCCATGCGCATAGTCGCCGGCCGCCACAAGGGTCGCAACCTCATCGCCCCCTGGGGCACCACCACCCGCCCCACCGCCGACCGGGTGCGGGTTTCGCTGTTCGACATGCTGTGGCACGCCCCCTGGGGCGGCCGGCATGTGGTGGATGGCGCCCGGGTGCTGGACGTATTCGCCGGCACCGGCGCGCTGGGGCTGGAGGCGCTGTCGCGTGGCGCCGCCCACGCCACCTTCATCGAGAACGACGCCGAGGCGCTGGGCTCGCTGCGGCAGAACATCACCCGCTGCGCCGAGCTGACCCGCACCCGCGTGCTGGTGGCCGACGCGCTGAAGCCGCCGCGCGCCAGCCAGCCCTGCGACCTGATCTTCCTCGACCCGCCCTATGGCCAGGGGCTGAACGCCCAGGCCCTGGCGGCGCTGGGCAAGGCCGGCTGGCTCAAGCCAGGGGCGCTGATCTCGGCCGAATTCGGCCGTGAATCGGCCGAGGCGCCGGAGGGCTTCGAGCTGCTGGACGAACGCTCCCATGGGCAGGCCAGCCTGCTGTTCCTCCGCGCCCCGTGACCCGGCTGCGGCGCCTGCTGGTGCTGCTGCCGGGCCGCGGCATCGGCGGGGCGGAACTGCATACGCTGGAGATCGTCCGCGCCGTGGCCGCCCTGGGCGTGCAGGTGGGGCTGGCGGCGGAACCGGCCTTCATCGCGCCGCTGGCCCGGCGGCTGGGCGCGCTGCCGGGGCTGCGGCTGCACCCGGCGCCCGGCCTGGGCTGGGACCCGGCGGCGTTTCATCAAAGCCCGGTGGCGCAGGCCGCGGCGACCGCCCGGCTGCTGGCCGAAACCTCCCCCGATGCCGCGCTGTTGCCGCTGCCCTGGCCCACCGCCGGGGTCGGCCCGGCCCGTGCCCTGGCGGCGGCGGCGCTGCCCAGCCTGCTGGTCGGCCACCTGGTGCCGGCCGATGGCGATGCCAATGCCCTGCGCGCGCTGGGTGGTTTTCCGCGGCTGCCCGGGCGGGTGGTGGCGGTTTCCGCCGCGGCGGCGGCCCGGTTGGCGCGGGGCTTCGGCCTGGCGCCGGGCCAGGTGGGCACGCTGCCCAATGGCGTGCCGGTGCCGCCGGAGGACCCGGTGGCGCGGCGGCTGGCGCGGCAGCAGAAGCGGCAATGGCTGGGGCTGGCGCCCGCGGCGCCGATGCTGGTGTTCGCCGGCCGGCTGGACACGCAGAAGGGCGCCGACCTGCTGGTGCCGATGGCCCAGGCGCTGTGGCAGCGCCAGGGGGCCACGCTGGTGGCGCTCGGCCAGGGCGAGATGCTGGAGCAACTGGCCACGCTGGGCGAGGCGCTGCGCCTGCCCGGCCAGGTGGAGGACGTACCGGCCTGGCTGCTGGCGGCGGATGCGCTGGTGATGCCGTCTCGGCTGGAGGGCTGCCCGCTGGTGTTCCTGGAAGCCGCGGCGCGGCGCTGCCCGGTGCTGGCCAGCGCCGCCGCGCTGGAATGCCTGGGCGAGGCGGCGGCCGGGATGGCCAGCCTGATCGACATCAGCACCCCCGGCAGCCTGGCCACGGATGTCTGCGAGGCCTTCCCGCCCGGCCCGGATGGCGCGGCGCGGGTGGCGGCCGCCTGGCGCTACGCCGCCAGCCACGACCAGGCCATGATGCTGCGGCGCTACCTGGGCCTGCTGCGCGGATTGGTGGCCTGAGGCGATGACACCCACGACGCAACCACAGGCTGGCTCAGGGGGGGTGCTGCCGGCTGCGCCGATCCTGGCCGCCGGAGCCGCCCCGATGCTGCCGCAGCCCTTCCTGCCCTGGTGGCCCGCCGTGCCCCGGCCCGGCCCCGCCGCCCCGCCCGGTTCACTGCCCGCCCTGGCGGCGGCGGAGGTGGCGCTGGCCGTCATCATCCCCGCGCATGGCCAGCCCGGCCTGTTGCCCGAGGCGATCGAGGCGGTATTGGCCCAGCAGGGCGCCCCGCCCACCGCCGTGGTGGTGGTGGATGATGGCTGCCCCGACCCCGACACCACCCGCATCGCCAGCGCCTATGCCGCCGCCTGGCCCGGCCGGGTGCTGGCGGTGCGCCAGCGCAATGCCGGGCTCTCGGCCGCGCGCAACACCGGGATCGAGGTGGCGCTGGCCAGCTTCCCGGCCTGCCGCGCGGTGTACTTCCTCGACGCCGACAACCGGCTGGAGCCGCATCTGCTGGCCCGTGCCGATGCGGCCCTGCGGGCGGCGCCGGCCCATATCGGCTGGGTCTATCCGGATTTCGACATGTTCGGTGTGCCGCTGAACGGCAGCGGCGCCGGGCCGTATTCGCTGCTGGCGCAACTGGTGGACAACCTGTGCGAGGCCGGCAGCCTGGTACGGCGGGAGCTGTTGCAGGCCGGGCTGCGCTTCGACGAGACCCTGCGCGCCGGCTTCGAGGACTGGGACTTCTGGCTGCAGGCGGCGACGCGCGGCTTTCGCGGCCAGCATCTGCCGTGGTCCGGCTTTCGCTATCGCCGCCGGCCGGAAAGCATGCTGGCCGAAGCCGAGCGCCAGCGCCCGCTGCTGGCCGCCCAGCTGCGCCGGAAGCACGCCGCGCTGTACCGGCCGCGCCAGGTGCTGCGGCTGGAGGCGGCGGAAATGCCGCGCTTCGCCTGGTTCGCCAGTGGCGAGGCCACGGTGCGCCTGCTGCTGGACCCAACCGCCCCGGCCAGCGAGACCCTCACCCCGGCGGCGGCGCGCGAACGCCTGCTGGCAGCACGGGAGGTGCCCTCGGCCGCGTTCTTCCCGCCGGTCTGCCTGTTCGCCGAGGCGTCGGTGGTGGCGTTGCTCGACCAATTCGGCCTGCTGCCCGGGCTGTTCTGGCAGGCCGACCTCACCCTGCGCCAGGCCCAGTTCATGGGGGTGGAACTGGTGCCGGGCGGCGAGGCCGAGTTGCGCCAGGACATGCTGGGCGGCCTCGGCGGGCTGGCCGCCTGCCACCTGGTGTTCGCCCGCACCGCCACGTTGCAGGAAGCCATGCGCGACCCGGCCGGGGATTGGCTGGACAGCCTGCGGCGGGAACAGCCGCGCCCGGCCACGCGCCGGCTGCGCCTGGTACTGCCGGATGGCACCCGGCCGCCGCCGCCCCAGGCCGCGCCGCCGGTGTGGCTGTTGAGCCAGGAAGTGGCGGAACTGGCCCGCGCCGAGCGCCAGGCCACGGCGCTGCGCCGGCAATGGCGCGACGATTTCCGCCGGCCGCGCCACAAGGTGGTGGCGGATTGCCAGCGCGACAGCGGCCTGGGCGTGACCCTGCCGCTGCTGCCCCGCCCGGGCCAGCGTGACATTGGCCTGCTGGTGCCGGTGTTCAGCTTCGGCGGGGTGGAGAAGGTGGTGCTG
Source organism: Acetobacteraceae bacterium (assembly GCA_947373495.1). Classification (GTDB taxonomy): domain Bacteria; phylum Pseudomonadota; class Alphaproteobacteria; order Acetobacterales; family Acetobacteraceae; genus CAIMOR01. Next base: position 3,046 of record CANBXZ010000065.1, on the reverse strand, counting down.
GCCTATGCCGAGCAATTGCGTGCCGCCGGCTGGCGACCGCACCTGTTCGTGGTGGGCGGCCGGCTGATGGCGCTGACGCCCGAGGCCCGCGCCGCCTTCGCCAGCATCACCCTGGTGCACGGCCTGGGGGAGGATGGCGAGGATTGGAGCCTGGGCTATTTCGGTGGTGGCACCTCCAGCCTGGGCGGCCGGGCCGAGGCCGCCGACCTGCTGGGCCTGCTGTCGGGCATGCATGCCGTGCTGAACACCCATTCCCTGGCCGGCCATGCGCTGATGGCGCGGCTGCGGCGCTGCGGCGTGCGCACCCTGGTGGGGCTGCACCTGGTGGAGCGCAGCAGTTGGCAGCACCCCAGCGGCAACCCGCATCATGCGCTGGCCTATGAACATGCCTATGACGGCTTCGTCGTCATCAGCCAGGCGCTGCGGGACTGGTGCATCGGCCAGGGCATTCCTGGCTACAAGCTGCACCTGGTGCGCAACGCGCCGGGCTATGCCACCCCCCCGGCGCGGTTGGCGGCCACCCTGGCGGCGCGGCGGCATCGCGCGCCCGGGCCGCTGCGGGTGCTGTTCCTCGGCCGGCTGGACCAGCAGAAGGGCATGGACCGGCTGGCGGCGCTGCTGGCGGCGCGGCCCGGGCTGGCATGGCGCATCGTCGGCGGCGCGGTGATGGCCGACAGCGGCGTGGCGCCGGATTTCGGCCAGCCGGTGGAACCGCCGCTGACCCGGCCGGAGCAACTGGACGCGCTGTATGCCTGGGCCGATGCGGTGGTACTGCCCTCCCGCTTCGAGGGTGTGCCGCTGACGGTGCTGGAAGCCCAGCGCCTGGGCTGCGTCGTGCTGGCCACCGAGGTGGGCGCCGTGGCCGAGGTGGTGCGCGATGGCGAGGACGGCTTCCTGATCTCCCCGCATCAATCCGAGGCCGCCATCGTCGCCGCCTTCGCCGCCACGCTGGACCGGCTGGCGGCCGACCCGGCGCTGCTGCTGGGCATCGGCCAGCAGGCGGCGGCGCGGCTGGCCGGGGCCGGCTGGCCCGAGACGATGCGCGATTTCCTTCCCTGGCTTGCGGCGACCTGCCCGCTGGACGCTGAGACATGACCGTCACCACCCTGACCACCCTCACCGCCACCCTGGCCGAACTGCTTGCCGGCCAGCCGGGCCTGCTGGTGCTGGCCGGCCTGCCCGGCGCCGAGGAACTGCCGGCGGCGGTGCCGGAGTTGCGCTGCTGGCAGGTGAGCGGGCTGCGCATCGCCCCGTTCGGCGCTGCCGTGGGGGCCGAGACCCCGCTGCCGGCGCTGCCCGCTGGCGTGCTGGCCATTCTCGCGCCCAGCGCCGCCGCCGCCGAGCCGTTGCTGGCGGCGTGGCGCGGCATTGGGCCGGGGGTGCCGCCGGTGCTGGTGGCGGCCTCGGTGGCGGAGGCGTGGCCGGCGCTGGCCCGGCTGGCGCTGGCGGAACTCACCGCCGCCGCCCAGCGCACCGCCGGGCTGCATCGCGCCCTGGTGGCGACCCGGCAGGATTATGAGGAAACCCGCACGGCGATGACCGTGCTGATGCAGTCCAGCGGCTTCCGCGCCCCGGTGGGGCTGGAAACCGCCCTGGCCAGCGACCCCGGCCCCGAGGCCCAGGCGGCGCGCACCGAAAGCGGCCACCTGGCGCTGGGGCAGGTGCTGAACCTGTCGGTGGAATCGGTGGCCGCCGTGGCGCTGCATATCGCCATGGCCGAGGTCTCCGCCGAGGCGCGGCTGCGCCTGCGACTGTATGGCGCCGAGAGCGGCCGGGTGCTGGCGGCCTGGCTGGTGCCGGCGGCGGCGCTGCGGCCCGGCTGGCTGGCGCTGGACCTGCCGGCGCCGATCGGCCCGGTGCGGGAAACCGCCTGCCTGGACCTGGTGGTGGAGGGTGCCACCACCGACCTGCTGGCGGTTTCGCTGGAAGATGCCACGGCCGGGCCCGACCGGGGAGCGTTCCGGGACAGTGGGGCGGCGATGCCGGTACCGCTCGGCCACGCCCTGGCGCTGCGGCTGTGGCAGGCGCCGTTCGGCCGGCGCTTCGCCATGCCGCTGTACTGGCATTGGGAGCAGGGCGACCTGGTGCTGCCGCCGCCGGCGGTGCCGGTGGCCATGGCGCAGCAGATCTGGCCGCTGGCGCAACTACCGCTGGGCGGCAGCAACGTGGCGCTGGGTGCCGAGGCGCCGCGCCCGGTGCTGGTGCTGGCCCCGGGTGCCGAGGCGATGGCGGTGCTGCCGCAGGTGCCGGTGGCCGGGCTGGACCTGCTGGAAGCCGGGCTGGCGCTGCCGGAAGGTGGCGCCGAGGGGCTGGAGGTGGCGCTGTGGCTGCAGCCCGCCGGCTGCCAGGCGGCCACCCCGGAGGAACTGCACCTGGCGGCGCCGGGGGCGCGGTGCAGCGGCTGGCGCCGGCTGCCGGCCGATGCCAGCGACCGGCTCGACCTGGCGCTGCGCCTGCCGCTGGGTGCCGAACCCACCCTGGCCGTGGTGCTGGTGGCGCGGTTGGCTGCCTCGGCGCCGGCCGCCTGCCGGTTGGAATGGGCGGAATTGTTCGGCCGCGCCCTGGGCCGCCAGGACCTGCCGCAGCCGGCCCCGGCCAGCCGGCTGGTGCACAAGCCGCGCCCGGCGGAATGCGCCGGGGTGCGCATGCATGAACATCATGCCTCGGCCGATGGCGGCTACCGGCACCTGGACATGACCCTGGACCAGGTGCGGCTGGGCGGCACCGCCTGGCCGGTGATGCGCTTCAAGCTGGCGCTGAACGGCGCGGCGCCGCAGTTGGAATTCCGCCTGCGGGCAGATTGGCCGGTGCTGTTCCAGCAATGGCCCGGCGATGTGGTGGACCAGCATGGCCCGGTCTACCTGATGCCGGAAGACCGGCTGCTGGCGATGCTGGATGGCATGCGTTCGGCCCGGGACGCCCAGGCGGTGCGCGCCCTGGTGCAACTGCTGCCCGGCGTGGTGCGCGGCCTGCCGCGGGAGGCCGGCGACCCGGCGCCCTGGCTGGAAGCGGCGCGGCGGCTGGCGGCGGTGCTGGAAGCCGGCTG
>CANBXZ010000064.1 GCA_947373495.1 Acetobacteraceae bacterium | reverse complement strand
TACTTCGGGTCGCCCAGGCCCTCGTGCAGCACCTTCATCACCTCGTACAGCGTGTCGAGGCCAACGAAGTCGCACAGCTCCAGCGGGCCCATCGGGTGGTTGGCACCCAGCTTCATGCCCTCGTCGATGGCGCGCACATCGCCCACGCCTTCCATCAGCGCGAAGATCGCCTCGTTCAGCATCGGGCACAGGATGCGGTTCACCACGAAGCCCGGATAGTCCTGCGCCAGCACCGGCGCCTTGCCCAGGCGCTCGGACAGTTCCTTCACCGCGGCATAGGTGGCGTCGTCGGTCGCCAGCCCGCGGATGATTTCCACCAGCTTCATCATCGGCACCGGGTTGAAGAAGTGCATGCCGATGAACTGGCCAGGCCGGTCGGTGGCCGCCGCCAGGCGGGTGATGGGGATGGAGCTGGTGTTGGAAGCCAGGATCGCCTCCGGCTTCAACAACGGGCACAGCGCCTTGAAGATGGCGATCTTCACCGCTTCCTTCTCGGTCGCGGCCTCGATCACCATGTCGCATGCGGCCAGCGGCGCCTGCTCGGTGGCGGTGGTGATGCGCGCCAGCGTCGCCAGCTTGTCGTCGGCCGAGATCAGGCTGCGGGAAACCTGGCGGTCCAGGTTCTTGCCGATGGTGGCCAGCGCCTTGTCCAGCGCGGCCGCATTCACGTCCACCAGGGTAACGTCCAGGCCCGACATGGCGGCGACATGCGCGATGCCATTGCCCATCAGGCCGGCGCCGATGACGCCGAGTTTTTGAATTGCCATGGTGGCGTTCCTTGGAACCTGGGGCGTGGGTGCCCCGGAATCAAAACGGGGTGGCCGAAGCCACCCCGTGTCGCGCTTTACTTCTTGTCCAGCTCGGCCGCGAATTCCGGCATCAGCTTGAACAGGTCACCAACCAGGCCGTAGTCCGCCACCGAGAAGATCGGCGCTTCCTCGTCCTTGTTGATGGCGACGATCACCTTGCTGTCCTTCATGCCGGCCAGGTGCTGGATGGCCCCCGAGATGCCGACGGCGATGTACAGCTCCGGCGCCACGATCTTGCCGGTCTGGCCCACCTGGTGGTCGTTCGGCGCATAGCCGGCATCCACCGCGGCGCGCGAGGCGCCCACGGCGGCACCCAGCTTGTCCGCCACCGCCTCGATCAGGTGGAAGTTCTCGGCGCTGCCCATGGCGCGGCCGCCGGAGACGACGATCTTCGCCGCCGTCAGTTCCGGCCGCTCGCTCTTGGCGATCTCGGCGCCCTTGAACACCGAGAGCCCCGGGTCTGCCGCGCTCGGCGCGGCTTCCACCGCGGCCGAACCGCCGGTGGCGGCCACCGGGTCGAAGCTGGCGGCGCGCACGGTGATGACCTTCTTCGCGTCGGCCGACTTCACCGTGGCCAGCGCGTTGCCGGCATAGATCGGGCGCACGAAGGTATCGGCGTCGATCACCTCGGCGATGTCGGACAGCACCTGCACGTCCAGCAGCGCGGCGACGCGCGGCATCACGTTCTTGCCGGCGGCCGAGGCCGGGGCCAGCAGGTGGCTGTAGCCGGGCGCCATCGCCACCAGCAGGGCGGCAACGGGTTCGGCCAGGTTGTGGGCGTACAGCGCGTTGTCGCTGTGCAGCACCTTCGTCACGCCGGCCACCGCGGCGGCGCTGTCGGCCGCGGCGCGGGCGCCCAGCACCAGCACCGTCACGTCGCCCAGCTTGCTCGCCGCCGCCACCGCGCTGCGGGTCGGCTGCGTCACCGCGGAACCGTCGTGGTCCGCCAGAACAAGGACCGCCATCTCAGATCACCTTGGCTTCGTTGCGCAGCTTGTCGACCAGCTCGGCCACCGAGGCGACCTTCTTGCCGGCCTGCCGCACCGGCGGCTCCGAGACCTTCAGCACGGTCAGCCGCGGCGTCACGTCCACGCCCAGGTCGGCCGGCTTCACATTCTCGATCGGCTTCTTGCGCGCCTTCATGATGTTCGGCAGCGACGCATAGCGCGGCTCGTTCAGGCGCAGGTCGGTGGTGATGATGGCGGGCAGCTTCAGCTGGATGCGCTCCAGCCCGCCATCCACTTCGCGCGTCACCAGCAGGCCGCCATCGGCGGCTTCCACCTTGCTGGCATAGGTGCCCTGGGCCCAGCCCAGCAGCGCCGCCAGCATCTGGCCGGTGGCATTCATGTCGTCGTCGATGGCCTGCTTGCCGAGGATGACGAGGTCGGGGCTTTCCTTGGCCACCAGCGCCTTCAGCAGCTTGGCCACCGCCAGCGGCTCCAGCACGCCATCATGCTCCACCAGAATGCCGCGGTCGGCACCCATGGCCAGCGCGGTGCGGATCTGTTCCGCACAGGCGGCCGGCCCACAGGAGACGGCGACGATTTCGGTCGCGACGCCCTTCTCCTTCAGCCGGACAGCTTCCTCGACCCCGATCTCGTCGAACGGGTTCATGGACATCTTGACGTTCGCGGTTTCGACACCCGTTCCGTCCGCCTTGACGCGAACCTTAACGTTGTAGTCGACCACCCGCTTGACGGGCACGAGCAGCTTCATCGTCTCTGCCGTTTCCTGCGTTCTGTTTCCGTGTTTCGGGGGCGCGGATGCGCCCCCGGAGAAAGGCCGACCCAGGGAGATAGGCCGACCCAGCCCGAGACCGGGCCGCTTCGCACCTGCGAAAACCCGGCGCAAAATAGGGCCGCCACGCCCGGCCTGTCAAAATCCCTGTAACCGGCCCAAGCTTCCGGCGCCTCAAGGAACGAATCCCGCATGCATGCCGTGGCCTACTCAGCCTGCCTCGCCGCCGACCAGCCCGACGCCTTCCTGGACCTGGAGCTGCCGGAACCGCCGGCCCCGGAAGGCCACGACCTGCTGGTGGAGGTGCGCGCCGTCTCGGTGAACCCGGTGGACACCAAGCAGCGGCAGTTGAACGACCCGAAGGGCAAGCCGCGCGTCCTGGGCTTCGACGCCGCCGGCGTGGTGCGCGCCACGGGCCCCGACTGCACCCTGTTCCGCCCGGGGGAGGAGGTATTCTACGCCGGCCTCATCAGCCGCCCGGGCAGCAATGCCGACCTGCAGCTGGTGGACGAGCGCATCGTCGGCCGCAAGCCGGCAACGCTTTCCTTCGCCCAGGCGGCGGCGCTGCCGCTGACCAGCATCACCGCCGGGGAGGCACTGTTCGACCGACTGCGGATCGCTCGCAACAAGGAACCGCGCCCGGGCGAGGCGGTGCTGCTGATCGGCGGCGCCGGCGGGGTTGGCTCCATGGCCATCCAGCTCGCCCGGCAGTTGACCGGGCTGACCGTGCTGGCCACCGCCTCCCGCGCCGAAACCAGGGCCTGGTGCCTGGGCCTGGGCGCCCACCACGTGCTGGACCACGGCGGCGACCTGCCGGCCCAGGTGAAGGCGCTGGGGCTCAGCGTGCCCTATATCTTCTCCATCACCCAAACCGCCCGGCATTGGGACGCCAGCTGTGCCATCCTGGCGCCGCTCGGCCTGATCTGCGCCATCGACCAGACCCCGGTGCTGGACACCAACAAGCTGAAGCAGAAGGCCGGCGGCCTGGTGTGGGAAGCGATGTTCGCCCGCCCGGGGTTCCGCACCCCGGACATGGTGGCCCAGCACCACCTGCTGAACGCGGTGGCGGAGCTGGTGGACGCCGGCGCGATTCGCTCCACCATGACGGAACATTTCGGCCCGCTCACCGCCGCCAACCTGGCGCGGGCGCATCTGCGGGTGGAAAGCGGCAGCATGATCGGGAAAGTGGTACTGGGCGAGGCATGAGCTTCACCCCACCCTATCCGGCCCGGCCGACCCGACGGCTGAGCCTGCTGGAAACCCTGCGCCGGTTCCGCCATAGCCAGATTTCGGTCTGGTATCCCGGCCATTTCTACGCCGAGTTCTTCGTCACCCGGCTGTTCGCCCGCCAGTTGGTGGTGTGCAACAGCCCGGAGACGGTCCACGCCGCCTTCGTGCAGAACCCGGCGGCGCTGGAACGCAAGACGCCGCAGATGCGCCACGCGCTGGAACCCCTGGCCGGGGATGGGCTCATCATCTCGGACGGCCTGGTGTGGAAGGAACGGCGGCGGCTGGTGGCCACGGTCAGCCACGTCTCCCGCCTGGGCGACCTGAGCGCGGTGATGACCGAGGCCGCCGCCGAGCGCGCCGCCGCCTGGCGCGGCAAGACCGGCACCCAGGTGGATGTGCTGGCCGAAATGGCCCACATGGCCGCCGAGGTGATCTGCCGCACCTTGTTCGGCAAAACCCTGGGCACCGAGGCCGCGGCCGAGGTGACCGCCGCCTTCACCCGCTACCAGTCGCTGGTGGCGCAGACCGACCTGCCCAGCCTGCTGGGCCTGCCCGCCTGGTGGCCGCGCCCGCCGCGGCCCCGGCTGCGCGCCCAGGTCCGGCGCATCCATGCCGTGGTGGAACGCCTGGTCGCCGCCACCCTGCGCGAGGAAGCCGCCGCCAGCGCCCGCCACCAGGCCGCGGCGCAGCGCGAAGCCGCGGCGGTGGCCACCATGGGCGGCCCCCAGGACGGCGAGCTGGCCACCCTGCCCAACCGCCCGGCCAGCGCGGCGGAGGCCGAGCCGGCACCGCTCTCGCTGATCGGCGCCATGGCCCGCGCCACGCTGCCCGGCGGCGGCCGGCTTTCACCCGAAGCCCTGCGCAATGAGGCGGTGACCCTGTTCCTGGCCGGGCATGAGACCACCGCCAATGTCATGGCCTGGGCCTGGTACCTGTTGAGCCAGGACCAGGCCGCCGCCGACCGGCTGCGCCAGGAAGCCCGCACGGCGCTGGGCGGCCGCGCCGCCACCCATGCCGACCTGCCCAACCTGCCCTTCACCCGCGCGGTGGTGGAGGAAACGCTGCGGCTCTATCCGCCGATTCCGCTGCTGGGGCGGGAAGCGCAGCAGGATTTCGTGCTGGCCGGCCACCATGTGCCCAAGGGGGCGCTGGTGCTGGCAGTGCCCTGGCTGCTGCACCGGCACCGCAAATACTGGCCGCAACCGGATGAGTTCGTGCCCGAGCGCTTCCTGCCCGAAGCCGAGCCGCCACCGCGCCACGCCTTCATTCCGTTCAGCCTGGGGCCACGGGTCTGCACCGGGGCCGGCTTCGCCCTGGCGGAAGCGGTGATCTGCCTGGCCACGCTGGCGCAGGAGTTCAGCCTGGCGCTGCCGCCCGGCGCGGTGGTGGAACCGCTGTGCCGGCTGACACTGCGCCCCGGCGAAACCCTGCCGATGCAGTTGGAAACCGCGGCCTGATCCAGGCCGGGGCCATAGCCTGTCGGCGCCGACTGACGCGCCGATCACGCTCCAGCATGTTGTTTTGTCGCGTGATGCACGCCTTGCGGTGTGCGCACCTCAGCCGATCACGCGCTACCCGCCCCGGCGGGCCCCGGGTTCGCCGAAGGCGTGCAGCAGCACCGGCAGCGCCACCAGCACGGCCAGCAGCGTGTACATCAGGCTCATCGCCAGCAGCACGCCCATGCTGGCGGTGCCGGGGTGGCTGGAAAGCGCCAGCGTGCCGAAGGCGCTGGCCGTGGTCAGGGCGGAAAACAGCACCGCCCGGGTCAGCGCGCTCGGCAGCAGGCGGCGCTCGCCGCCGCGCCAGGCGGTGACGTAGTAGATGTCGAACGCCACGCCGATGCCGAACAGCAGCGGCAGCGCGATGATGTTGGCCAGGTTCAGCGCCGGCCCCAGCAGCGCGCAGGTGGCCAGGGTGAGCAAGCCCGCCAGCGCCAGCGGGGCCATGGCCAGCAAGGCCAGCCGCAGGCTGCGCAGTGCCGCCAGCAGCAGCGCCAGGGTCAGCACCAGGGCGATGCCGCCGGCCAGCAGGAAGGCCTCGCGGATGGTGCTGGCGGAAGCCTGTACCGAGATCGCCGGCCCGGTGGCCTGCGGCGCCACCGCCTGCACCGCCTGGGCGAAGTCGCGCATCGCCGCGTTGCCGTCGTCCAGGTTGCGCGGAAAGGCCTCCACCCGGGCGCGGCCATCGGGCGCCAGCCATTCCGCCGCCAGCGCCGGCGGCAGGTCGGCCAGCGCCACCGGGCGGGCAGCCAGCGCGTCCCGCAGCCCGGCCAGGGTGGTTTCCAGCCCGGGCAGCACCGCCTGGGCGAACAGCCGGCGCGGCGCGGCCTCGCCACCGGCCAGCCGGCGCAGCGCCGCGGCCAGTTCGGCGGTGGTGTTGACCTCGGCGGTGCCGCCCTGGGCAGCCTTGTCCAGCGCCCGGGCCAGCTGGCGCAGTGCCGCCACCACCGTGGCGTCGTCCGGCGCCGGCAGGCTGGGGTCGGGGTTCAGCGTCGGGCCCAGCAGGTCGGCGGCGTCGGCCACCAGGGCCAGCTTGGCGGCCTGGTCCTCGGGAATGAAGCTGGCCAGGGTCATCGCCATGGCCACTTCCGGCAGCGCCTCCAGCCGCGGCGCCAGGGCGCGGGCGGCTTCCAGGCTGGGCGCCAGCACCGAAAGCGTGTTGGGCGTGGTCTCCGGCACCTGCATCAGGGCGCGGAAGGTGGCGACGGATTCGGCCTTGGGGTCGCGCAGGTTCAGCGGGTTGAAGTCGAACGGCAACGCCGGCAGCAGCGCCAGGCACAGCACCGCCAGCGCCGCCACCCACAAGGCGTAGCGCCCGGCGCGGGCCGCCAGCCGCGCCTCCAGCCCGGCCAGCAGCGGCCAGCCCAGTTCCTCGGCCTCGCCCGGCGGGGCGGTGCAGGCGATCATCGCCGGCAGCACGGTCAGGCTCAGCAGCGCCGCCGCCAGCATGCCGAAGCCGGCAATGGCGCCCAGTTCGGAAACGCCGCGGTAGTCGGTGGGCAGGAACGCCAGGAAGCCGCCGGCGATGGCCGCCCCGGCCAGCAGAATGCCCGGCCCGGCCACGGCGGCGGCGGCGGCCAGCGCGGCGCGCAACTCCAGTGCCGGCGGCGCCCGCAGCACGCTGGCACGGTCCAGCAGGAAGCGTTGCTCACGGTAGCGCACGGCGAATTGGATGCCGAAATCCACCCCCAGCCCGATGAACAGCACGGCAAAGGCGATGGAAAGCGGGTTGTACGGCCCCACCGCCAGCACGCCGAAGGCGGCGGTCAGCACCAGCCCCAGCAGCAGCGTGGCCAGCACCGGCAGGATCAGCCGCAGCGAATGCAGCGCCAGCCACAGCAGCAGCGACACCAGCGCCAGCGACAGCAGGGTATTGGCCACGGCGCCTTCGGCCACGGTGGCGAACTCCTCGTCCGCCATCACCACCTGGCCGGTCAACCGGATGGTGACGCCCTGCGCCGGGGTCAGGTTCAGTTGCCGGGCGGTGGCGCGGATGAGGTCGCCGGCGGCGGCGCCGGGGGACAGGTTGGCGAAGTCCAGCCGCGGCTTGGCCAGCACGAAGCGGCGCAACTCCAGCGGGCCGGGCTGGCGGCCGGTGAACAGGCTGCCCCAGTCGAGGAAGCGCAGCCGCCCGGCCAGCGCGGCTTCCGCCGGTGGCAGCAGCGCCGCCATCGGGCCGGCCACCTCGGCCAGTTGCACATCGCCTCGCTCCACCCCCTCCAGCAGCAGGCCGAAGGTGGTGGCGATGCCGCGCAACGAGGGGTCGGCCGCCAGGGTGCCCAGCAGCGGCTGGGCCTGGATGATGCGGTCCGTGGTCTCCCGCACCTCGGCCTCGGGCAGGAACAGCAGGGCGCTGCGGCGGAAGAAGGCATCCGCATCCGGCCGGGTCACGCTGGAAAACAGGTCCGCCCGGCCGGCCAGCACCTGGTGCAGCGCGGCGGCGGCGCGGTCCGCCACGTCCCCGGTCACGCCATCCACCACCACGGCGATCAGGTCCTCCCGCTGCGGGAAGGCCTCGGCCATGGCGCGTTCGGTGTTGCGCCAGGGCAGGTCCTGGCGAAACAGGCGGGAGATGTCGCTGTCCAGGCTGAAGCCGTCCACCACCACCGCCAGCGACAGCAGCGCCGCCAGCGCCGCCGCCAGCAGGGTGCGGGCGGGGCGGCGGCAGGCGGTGCCGGTCAGCCAGGCGGCCAGCCGGGCCAGCGCGCCGGCCGGGGCCTCGGGGCCCGCCAGGTGGGCGGGGTGCCCAAGCTCGACGCCAGGTTGCTGGTTCACGCCAGGCGGCTCAGGCTTCACGATAGATGAGCAGGAAGCTGCCGATGATGACCAGGCAGGCCGGCCAAACCCAGGCGGCGCGGCGGGCCAGCACCTCCGGCCCGCGCAGTTCCACCAGCCGGGCGCAGCCCCCCACCAGGGCGCAGATCGCCAGCGGCAGGTGGGACAGTTCCACCAGCAGCAGGTCCTTGAAGTTGGCGATGGCGTGGGTATGCGCCAGCAGCAGCGCGCCACCGGCCAGCATGGAAAGCGGGAACACATAGCGGTAGCGGCCGCGCAGCCTGCCCAGCCGCACCGCCCATTCGGCCAGCGCGAAGCCCAGCACCAGCAGCGCCGCCAGCTTGTGCTGCACCACCTCCGGGTCGCGCAGGCTGGCGATGAGGCCGATATCGCCGAGCGGCCACACCTCGGGGTCCGAGCGGATGAACAGGAACAGGAACAGCCCGAGGAACAGCAGCGGCCAGTGCCGGGTGAAGGGCACGCGGCGGCTGGCATCCAGCAGCGCCGCCAGCCCGACCAGCAGCACCACGATGCCGGACCAGTTGTGGTTGTACTCGCTCCAGGCGATGTCCTGGGCGTTGCGCGGCGGCAGCAGCCCCTCGCCCGGGGTGAAGGCCTGCGGCCGTTCGGCGGCGCGCTGCTGGGCGGCCTGCCATTCGGCATCCAGCTGGGATTGCAGCACCGGAATCGCCAGGTCCTCGTGGCTCGGGCTGGTCAGGCGCGGAGTGCCGGGGGTGAAGCGTTCCACCACCTCGTGCCAGGTCACCCGGTCATCCACCAGGTCGGCGGCCGGCGGCACGCTGGTCAGCGACCCGGCGATGGCCAGCACCGCCACGGCCAGCGCCATTTCGCATTCGACGAAGCGCTTCACCCGCAGCAGCCCGGCCGGCACCGCGGCCAGCCGGTGCAGCAGCAGCCAATTGGCCGCGCCCAGGCCCAGCAACAGGCCCAGCAGCACCAGCTTGGTGCCCGCCATGGCGCCATAGGCGGTGCCGTAGACCGCCGGGACCCCGCCGATATAGCCCAGCCAGAACCCCAGCGAGCCAAGCAGGATCAAGCCGACCCCCGTCGCGGCGAAGGGGGAGTAGCGTTGCCCCACCGCGCGGGCGGCGCGTTCCGGCAGGCGCAGCGCCAGCCAGAGCAGCGGCAGCCCGCCGATCCACAACGCCGCGCCGGCCTGGTGCAGGAAGGTGGCGGCCATCAGCATGGCGCGGCTTTCGGTGCGGGCCATGGCGTGGCTGCCGGCCACCGCGGCCACCAGCAGCACCGCGGCCGCGGCCAGCAGGCCCAGGCGCCGGGCCGGCTCCAGCGGGCCCTGGGGGCGGGCCAGCACCAGCAGCAGCAGCGTGGCGGCCATGGCGCCCAGCGCGGCGCGGACGAAATCCGCCCCCAGCACGGCGCCCAGGCCGGATTGCAGCGTGGCCGCCAGCGCCAGCACCGCCAGCGCGGCGCCGAGGAAGGTGAAGGCCAGCGTGGCCAGCCCGGCCGCCAGCACCAGCCGCCGCGCGGTTTGCGCCAGCTGGTGCGCCGCGCCGGGCATGGCAGCGCCCAGCGGCACCACCAGCAGCGCCCAGGCCACCACGCTGCCCAGCAGCACGGTGCGCGCCAGCAGCAGCAGCGCCTGCAGCACCACCGAGAAGAAGCCGAACAGGTCGAGCAGCGATTCCATAGGCCTAGCGACCCAGCAGGGTGAAGAAGATGTCGCCCCGGGTGATGTGGCCATCCACCGCCAGCACCTGCCAGCGCAGCCGCCAGGCCCCCGGCGCCAGCCCGGCGGGCAGCGCCGCCTCCACCAGGGCCGGGTCGGTCCCGGTGGCCAGCGGCAACGGCAGCGCGGCGTGGTCGGGGCCGTGCAGGGTCAGCCGGCTGCGGCCGTGGTCGATGCGGCTGTTGAAGCGCAGCGCCACCTGGGCCGGCGCGGTGGCCAGCCGGGCCCCGGGGGCGGGGGTGCTGGACATCACCAGCGCATGGGCGGCGGCGGGGCGGGACAGCAGCGGCACAAGGCCGCCAGCCACCAGGCTGCCCAGCAGGGCGCGGCGGCAGGGCCGGGAGAGGTGGGGCAAGGCGGGCTCCGAACGGATGCATCCGGCCGGCGGAGAGCGCCGGGCCGAGGCGGCGGCAAACTAGCCACAGCCGCCAGCTTATGCCAGCGGCCAGCCCATTGCCTGGTTGCAATCGCGCCGCCAGCTGACGCAGAACTCAGGGCGCGCAGATTGCTTCAGCAGGCGGGGGCCTCCCCGCCAGGGCCGGGGGACGATGAATGCGGGTGTTGCTGGCGCAGCCAAGGGGGTTCTGCGCGGGGGTGGTGCGGGCGATCGAGATCGTTGAACGCGCGCTGGACCAGCATGGGGCGCCGGTGCATGTCCGGCATGAAATCGTCCATAACCGCCGCGTGGTGGAAACCCTGGAGGCCCGCGGCGCCCGCTTCGTGGCCGAACTGGACCAGGTGCCGCCCGGCGCCGTGGTGGTGTTCAGCGCCCATGGCGTTTCCCGCCAGGTGGAGCAGGCCGCCCGGGCCCGAGGCCTGCCGGTGCTGGACGCGACCTGCCCGCTGGTCTCGAAGGTGCATGCCGAGGGCCGGCGCTATGTGGACCAGGGCCGCACCCTGGTGCTGGTGGGCCATGCCGGCCACCCGGAGGTGGTGGGCACGCTGGGGCAGATCCCGGGGCCGGTTCACCTGGTGGCCAATGCGGCGGAGGTGGCGCTGCTGGACCTGCCGCGCGACACCCCGCTGGCCTATGTCACCCAGACCACACTCAGCATGGATGACACCCGCGCCACCATCGAGGCATTGCAGAACCGCTTTCCGGACTTGATTGGTCCGGATACAAGGGACATCTGCTACGCTACACAGAACCGTCAGTGGGCGGTACGCGAATTGGCGCAACAGGTGGATGTGCTGCTGGTGGTCGGGGCCGCGAACAGTTCGAATTCGAACCGGTTGCGGGAAATCGGCGCCGAGCACGGCATTCCCTGCTACCTGATCGCCGACGCCACGGCGCTGGACCCCGCATGGGTGGCCGGCGCCGGTACGGTGGGAATTACGGCCGGGGCTTCCGCTCCGGAAAGCCTGGTGCGGGAAGTGATCGCGGCGCTGGACAAGCTGGCGCCGGTTGCGGTCTCGACCCTGCCGGGCATTGTCGAGGATGTGCAGTTCAAGCTGCCTGCCGTGCTGATGGAAGCCTCCATCGGCGCGGTGGATTAAGAGGACCACTCGGAACATGTCTATTCCGCTGCGTCAGCAGGCGAAGGTCGCTGCCTATGTGGCCAAGCAGAAGCTTTCGGGGCGCAAGCGCTTCCCGCTGGTGCTGATGCTGGAGCCGTTGTTCAAGTGCAACCTGGCCTGTGCCGGCTGCGGCAAGATCGACTATCCGGACCCGATCCTGAACAAGCGCCTCAGCGTGGCCGAGTGCCTGGAAGCGGTGGACGAATGCGGCGCGCCCGTGGTCGCCATCGCCGGCGGTGAGCCGCTGCTGCACAAGGAAATGCCCGAGATCGTCGAGAAGATCCTCGCCAAGGGCAAGATCATCATCCTGTGCACCAACGCGCTGCTGCTGGACAAGCGGATCGAGGACTACAAGCCGCACCCGAACTTCACCCTCGACATCCACCTGGATGGCGACCGCGACCAGCACGACTGGGCGGTGAGCCAGAAGGGCGTGTACGACCGCGCGGTGAAGGCCATTGCCAACGCCAAGGCGCTGGGCTTCCGCGTCGCCATCAACTGCACCCTGTTCAACAACGCCGACGCCGAGCGCACCGCGAAGTTCTTCGACGACGTCACCGCGATGAACGTGGACGACATCATGGTCTCGCCGGGCTACGCCTATGAGCGGGCGCCGACGCAGGAGCACTTCCTGAACCGGCAGAAGACGAAGGAGCTGTTCCGCGACGTCTTCGCCCGCGGCAAGGGCCATGGCTGGAAGTTCGGCAACAGCCCGCTGTTCCTGGACTTCCTGGCCGGCAACCAGACCTATGAATGCACCCCCTGGGGCAACCCGACGCGCAACATCTTCGGCTGGCAGCGCCCGTGCTACCTGCTGGGCGAGGGCTACGTGAAAACCTTCGCCGAGCTGATGGACACCACGGAGTGGGACAAGTACGGCGTCGGCAACTACGAGAAATGCGCCGACTGCATGGTGCATTGCGGCTTCGAGGCGACGGCGGCGATCGATGCCTTCGCCCGGCCGTGGAAGATGGTGGGCGCCATGCTGCGCGGGCCGAAGACCGAAGGCGCCATGGCGCCCGAGATCGACCTGAGCAAGCAGCGCCCGGCCGACTTCGTGTTCAGCCAGCACGTGGACAAGGCCATGGCCGACCTAGCGCACGAACCGCCGCCGACCAAGGGCGCCAAGCACGGCGCGACGGCACCCGGTGACAAGGGCGGCAACGGCTCCACCCGGGTTGCCGCCGAATAGCATGCGCCATGCCTGGGTGGGACTGCTGTGGTTGCTGGCCGGCTGTTCGCTCGGCCAGCCCATTGCCCGCCAGGCCATAGACTACAACCACGCGGTGGAAACCGCGGCCAACAGCCTGCTGGTGACCAATATCCTGCGGGCGCGGGACGAGGCGCCGCTGCATTTCACCAGCGTGCCGCAGATCCGTGGCTCGCTGAGCCTGGGGCTGGGCCAGCCGGGCATTGGCCTGCCGGTGGGGCCGCTGGCGGCGAATGGCCTGAACCTGGGGCTGTCGGGCGCCAATTCGCCCAGCTTCGACGTTTCGGCGCTGGACACCCAGGACTTCATCCGCGGCCTGCTGGAGCCGCTGGAGCCGGGCGTCATCCGCTACTACTGGGACCGCGGCTACCCGGACCAGATGCTGCTGATGCTGCTGTTCTCCTCGGTGGATGACCCGGCCAGCGGCCAGCGGCTGCACAACGACCCGCGCTGCTGGCTGGGGCGGCCGGACTGCCCCGGCGGCCGCGCCAGCGCGGCGGCGGTGCGCCAGGCGCTGGAACTCTCCCTGACGCGCGGCCGGCCAACCTTCAACGCCTATACCGCCCTGGTGCCGATGGGCGGCCCGCTGACCGCGGCCCAGGTGGCCGATGCCGGGGTGCTGGCGCTGGCAACGGAAGGCAAGGTGCGGCTGGTGCCGCTGCCGGGCGGCCGGTTCCAGCCGTATCGGCAGGAAGCCAGGGTGGCCAGTTGCTACCGCGTGCCGTTCCGCGGTGGCGCGGTGCTGGCGCCCGGCGGCAACAGCGACCCGGCCCTGCTGGCCGCGGGCCATGCGCCGGTCTGCACCCGGGAGGAGGTGGTGGAGGTGCCGAGCGCCACCCACGCCGTGCAGCGCGGGCAGGTGCAGCAGATCCATGTCCGCAGCGTGCAGGAGATCATCCATTTCCTCGGCACGCTGGTGCGGGTGCAGCTGGACCTGCCGCGCCACCCGGATGGCAGCACCGATTGCGTCCCCTTCAACCTGGCGCCTGGCTCGGCGCGGCAGTCCTGCCTGTTCCAGCTGTTGCCCGGCAGCGGCGGCGAAGGCGCTGTAACGGTGGAGTACGGCGGCAGACCCTACCATGTGCCGCCCTACCGGGAGCCGGGCGTGGGCGGCCGGGCAATGGGGGACTATTCCATGCGGGTGCTGGCCCTGCTGAGCGACCTGGTGAACCTGAAGAAGTCCTCCACCTCCATCCCCTCCACCCGCGCCGTACAGATCGTGCGATGAGGCCCCTGCTGGCGCCGTTGCTGGCGCTGCTGGCGGGCTTTGCGCTGGCCGGCTGTTCGCTGGGCGGCACGGTGGCCAGCCAGGCCGGCGACTACAACCTGGCGGTGGAGCACGCCGCCAATACCCAGCTGCTGCGCAACGTGCTGCGCGCGCGGGACCAATTGCCGCTGCACTTCACCACGGTGCCGCAGATCCGCGGCTCGCTGTCGATCGGCCTGGGCCAGCCCGGCATTGGCCTGCCGATCGGCGCGCTGGCGGCCAATGGGCTGAACCTCGGCCTGTCCGGCAGTTCCTCCCCCAGCTTCGACGTTTCGGCGCTGGACACGCAGGAGTTCACCCGCGGCCTGCTGGAGCCGCTGGAGCCCGACCTGTTCCGCTACTACCTGGAACGCGGCTATTCGGAACAGATGCTGCTGCTGCTGATGTTCAACAGCGTGCGCGACCCGGCCACCGGCCAGCGCGTGCTGAACGACCCGCGCTGCTGGTTCGAACGGCCGGACTGCCCGCAGCCGGTGGCCGGCGCCGTCATCCGCAACGCCTTCCTGACCGGCGGCGGCCGGTTCGAGTTCCAGTACTACAATGTGGCCATCCCGGTCGGGCCACCGCTGAGCCGGGCCCAGGCCGCCGACCCGGCGCTGCTGGTGGCGCTGGGCGAAGGCAAGCTGAACCTGCGCCCGGCCCCGGGCGGCCAGTTCCAACTGTTCCGGGAGGAACGCCGGCTGGCGGCCTGCCGCGCCCAGGCCAACAACGCCCGCCCCGCCGCGCCGATCGCGACGGCGGGGGCGGCGGCGGTGGCCGGGCCCGAACGCTGCCACCTGGACGACATGGTGGCCATGGCCCCTGCCGGCGCAAGCCAGGACCGCCCCGGCCTGCAGATCCACCTGCGGTCGGTCGCCGACATCATCCGCTTCCTGGGCCTGGTGCTGCGGGTGCAGCAGGAAGCCGAGTTGCCGGAGGAGGACCACGACCGTTGCCTGGTCTTCCCGCTGGGCAGCGCCACGCCGGGCAGCCCGGGGCGAGAGGCCTGCCTGTTCCGGCTTTCCCGCGACCCGGCCGAGCACCTGCCCGCCGGCGTGGCCTTCGAGGTAACCTTCGATGGCCCGGCCTACCGGGTGCCGCGCTTCGCCGAACCGCCGGCCGATGGCAGCCGGCGCGGCGACTACACCACCCAGGTGCTGGCGCTGCTGACCGAGTTGGTGAACCTGAAGAAGGCGTCTTCCGCCATTCCCGCCACGCGGGCGGTGCAGATACTGCGATAGTGCGCCAGCCGAGGGCAGAAGCGTGACCGCCTGCTACCAAGCGCACGAAGGTCCGCCTGCGGGCCGCAGCCTGGGGGGCCGAGCCGCTGCATGGCAGCCGCGGTTGCTGCCGCGAAGCCAGGGCCGTGGAGGCAGGCCGCCAGGCGACCAAGGAGCACGAAGGCTTATCCTGCGTGCATCAGGCATGCGGCGCACCCACCACAGGCGACAACGCCCTAGGCCTTGCGCAGGCTGCCGCGCAGCAGGTGCACACCATGGCCCAGGGCTTCCAGCGCGGTACGGGAACGTGCCGCCACGATCCGCAGCGGCTTCAGCTCACCCGGGTTGCGGGCCAGCGCCATCAGCACCTTGAACGGCGCCGGGCGGCCTTCCGGGGTCAGCCCCACCAGGGCGGCGCGGGGCAGGGCTTCCTCGGCGGTATCGGCCACCGCGCGCAGGGCGGCGAAAGGCAGGCCACGCCGGGCGGCGAAGGCGGCGGCCTGCTGGCTTTCCATGTCCACCGCCACGGCGCCGGTCATGGCCCGCAGCGCCTTCTTCGCCGCCGGGTCGGCCACGGCGGCATTGGCCCCGGCCAGCACGCCCAGCCGGGCGGCGGTGGCGCGGGCCAGCCAGGCGGCCCAGGCCATGTCGGCCGGCCAGGCGCCGGCGGAAGCGCGAATGCGGGTGGCGGCCACCAGATCCCCGGGAACCAGGCTGGGGTCGAGCCCGCCGGCAATGCCAAACGACAGCACCGCGGAGACATCAGCCTGCTGTCCGGCCAACAGGGCCGCCAGGC
>CANBXZ010000063.1 GCA_947373495.1 Acetobacteraceae bacterium | reverse complement strand
TGATGGTGCCGATCAACCCCATGGTCCGCTCCCGCGCATGATGACGCGGGCATAAGCGCGGACGGCGCCCCGGGTTCCCGGGGCAAGCCCATGCCGCCCATGGCGCGGGGCCAGGGTCACCCCTTGGGCCACCGCGCCGCGGGCAGGCGTGGCTTCAGGTACCCGGCTTGTTGACCAGGGTCTTCACTTCGTCCAGCGCTTCGGTGAAGCGGGTGTTCAGCAGGCCCAGCGCCTCGGCATTGGACTTCTGGATCAGGTCGGAGATCTCCTTCATGTTGGAGACCGCCTTCTCATAGCCGCTCTTCAGCAGTTCGGCCTGGCGCGCGGCCTTGGCCTGCGGCGCTTCCTGGCTGCCGAAGGACTTGAACGCCTCGGTCAGCTCGGAAGCCGACTGCTGGAGGATTTCCATGTGCCGGCGGGCCACCGCCTGGGCACCTTCCAGCGCCACGCGGTTGGCGGCCGAAAGCGCTTCCATGTTCTTGCGCTGGGCCGCGGCCAGGGCGTCCACGTCCGGCACGCCGGGCATGCGGAACTCGGCCAGGGCCTTCATCACGTCGAAATCGGGGGGAATTGCCATTGTCTTTCTCCGCGCCATTTGCTCGCTGGACTGGCAGTTTAGGGTCGTGCCCCAGCCCGGTCAAAGCTTTTTGTGCAGTGCAGCATAATCACTCCGTGATCGGCTCGGCGGCGTCCTCGCCCGCGGTCAGGCGCAGGCTGCGCGCCACCCGTTCCGCCTGGTCCAGCGCCTTGTCCAGCGCCGCCATGGTGGGGGCCAGGTCCTGGGTTTCGTCGCGCGCCCAGGCCCGTACCGTGGCCAGCCACACCGCGGTGGTGCCCTGCACCCGCAGCAGCCCGGGCAGCCCGGCCGGGGAAACCCCGGCGGCTTCCAGCATCCAGGCCATGGAAAGCGGCAGTTCCGCCAGCAGCAGCAGCGCCAGCAGCGGGTCCCGCTTCACATCCTCGAACAGCCGCAGCAGCCCGGCGCGATGCGGCTGCATGGCGTCGATCCGCCGCATCAGCACGTCGAAGACGCGGTCTCGCGGTGGGCTGAAGCTGTCGGCCGTGCCGGCCTGCATCACCGCCGCGTCCATCACCTGGCCGTGCAGCCGCAGCAGGTGCAGCCGGCACGGGCAGGCCCGCCTGACCTCGGCCAGGGGCAGGCCGGCGGCCTGGGCCAGCCGGGCCATGGTCAGGCCGTCCCAGCCATGGGCGGCGACCACCTGCCACAGGCCGGCCACCAGCTTCGTCTCGGTTTGCGTGTCCATGCCCCCAATGTAGGGGCGCCGGGGCTATCCCGCCAGTTCGCGCGACCTTGCGGTGGCGGCGGCGATCGCCTCGCTCATCAGCTTCGGCAGCGCCTCGGGCGCCATCAGCACGTTCAGGGCACGCTCGGTGGTGCCCTTGGGGCTGGTGACGTTCTTGCGCAGCTGGGCGCTTTCCTCGCTGCTGGCGGCCAGCAGCGCGCCGGAGCCGGAGACCGTGGCGCGGGCCATGCGGCGGGCCAGCTCGGGCGGCAGGCCCTGCTCGATGGCGGCGGCTTCCATCACCTCGGCCAGCAGGAAGACATAGGCCGGGCCACCGCCGGAAACCGCGGTCACCGGGTCGATCAGGGCTTCGTCATCCACCCAGTCCACCAGGCCCACGGCCGTGAGGAGACGGTCGGCCAGGGCGCGCTGCGCCGCGGTCACGCCCATCGAGGCATGACAACACGTATAGCCCTGGCGCACCGCGGCGGGGGTGTTGGGCATGGCGCGGACCAGGGCGGCGTTCTCGCCCAGCAGGGCGCGCATGCCGGCCACGTTGCGGCCGGCCATGATGGAGACGAACAACGTCCCCGGCCCGGCGAAGCGGGCAAAGTGCGGCAGGGTGGCGGCGGCTTCCTGCGGCTTGATCGCCAGCACCACGGCGCCCGGGGCGAAGCCGGCGGGGATGCTCGCGGCGTCCGGCACCACGGTGACGCGGCCGGCGAAGGCGGCGGCGGCCGGGGCGTAGGGTTCCACCACCACGGCTTCGGACAGGCCCTGTTCCAGCCAGCCGGCCAGCATGGCGCCACCCATCTTGCCGCAGCCCACCAGCAGCAGCGGCGGCAAAGTCGTCTCGGTCATGGTTGCCTCCCCAGTATCTGGGAAGGGCTTAACGCCTCACGCCTCGCCGACGCAATCCAGCATGGCGGCCTGCAGCGCCTCGGCCGGGGGCTTGCCGCCCCACAGCACGAACTGGAAGGCGGGGAAGAAGCGCTCGCATTCGGTCAGCGCAATGTCGACCATGTCTTCCAGGCTTTCGGCGCTGGCGCCCGGGGCGCCGCGCAGCAGCACGGAATGCCGGAACACCGGCACGCCTTCCTCCGTCTCCAGGCCGAAATGGCCGATCCAGAGCTTTTCATTGGCCAGCGCCAGCAACTCGAACAGCTTGTCCCGCTTGCCGGCCGGCACCTTCAGGTCGAAGGCGCAGGAAAAATGCATGGCGCTGATTTCCTGGCTCCAGGAAAAGAACAGGCCATAGTCGCACCACTTGCCCGGTGCCTCGGCGGCCATCTCGCCGTCCGACCGGCGTTCGAACGCCCATTCATTGGCGCCGATGATCTGCTCGATCACGTCGAGCGGATTGGCGGCACGGTCACGCTCAAGGGCCAGCAAGCCGGACATGCGGCACCTCCTCTTCCCTGTTGCGGCCAAAAACCCGGCAAGGATCCCCGGCTGGCCAGGCTGCCAGCCGCTACCGGGTTTTGCGGTCACCGCACGAATCGACCACCAGGGATAGACTACGCAACTCAAACTCCGTGCCGCAAGCCCCTGACTCACTTATGAATCAGGTTATGTTCTCCTGCCTGACCACAGGCGCGATCATATTGCGGTGCGGCAGCACGGCTGCCAGGCTCAGGCGCCGTCGTCGATGCCTTCCTGCACGGCTTCGGCGGCGGCCGGCGGCTCAAGCCGGGCTTCCAGCGCCGCCACCCGGGCGGCCAGGGCTTCCACCTGTTCCCGCGCCCGGCGGGCCACTTCCATCACCGCGTCGAATTCCTCGCGCTTCACCAGGTCCAGCCGCTGGATCATCTGGTCCGCCTGGCTGCGCGCCATGGCCTCGGCCTCGTTCCGCACCCCGGCCAGGGCGGAGAAGGCGCCGCCGGCCATGCCGGCCAGGTCATCGAACAGGCCGCCGCGCTTGCGCCCGCTGCCACCACCGCTGGACTCGCTCATACCCGCTCTCCTTGCCCCACCATGTGCGCGGGGCCTATACCGCCGCCCGCACCGACGCAATCGCGCCCCGTGAGGACCTGTTCCCCAGGATATGGTCATCCGCGGCGCGGGTTGCATCGGCCCCACCCTGGCGGCCCTTGGCGCCCCCCAGGCCGGAGACTCCACCGCATGCTGTTCGCCCTGCCCTTCCCGGTCATCGACCCCACGCTGGTGCAGGTGGGGCCCATCGCCATCCGCTGGTATGCCCTGGCCTATATCGTCGGCATCGTCGCCGGCTGGCGCCTGCTGCTGCGGCTGGTGGCGCTGCCGGCGGTGGTGGCCACGAAGCTCCAGGTGGACGACTTCATCACCTGGGCCACGCTGGGCATCGTGCTGGGCGGGCGGCTTGGCTACGTGCTGTTCTACCGGCCCGGCTACTACCTGTTCCAGCCGCTGGAGATCCTGGCGGTCTGGGGTGGCGGCATGAGCTTCCATGGCGGCGCGCTGGGCGTGGTGATCGCCACCTGGTGGTTCTGCCGGCAGCAGAGGATGGATTTCCTGGCCTTCGGGGACCGGGTGGCGGCGGTGGTGCCGATCGGCCTGTTCC
Source organism: Acetobacteraceae bacterium (assembly GCA_947373495.1). Classification (GTDB taxonomy): domain Bacteria; phylum Pseudomonadota; class Alphaproteobacteria; order Acetobacterales; family Acetobacteraceae; genus CAIMOR01. The sequence goes on along the minus strand of CANBXZ010000063.1, from coordinate 12,122 downwards.
TCGGCCGCTGCGCCAACTTCGTGAATGGCGAGCTGTGGGGCCGGGTCAGCGAGGTGCCCTGGGCCATGGTCTTCCCCACCGGCGGCCCGCTGCCGCGCCACCCCTCCCAGCTGTACCAGGCGGGCATGGAGGGGCTGGTGCTGTTCGTGCTGTTGCAGGTGCTGGTGCGCCAGCCCGGCATTCGGGCCCGCCGCGGCTTCGTCGCCGGCGCCTTCATCGCCGGCTATGGCCTGGCCCGGGTGGTGGGGGAGGTGTTTCGCCAGCCGGATGCGCATCTGGGCTTCCTGTTCGCCGGCGCCACGCTGGGGCAGTTGCTGTCGGTGCCGATGGTGCTGGTGGGCGGCTGGCTGATGCTGCGCGCCCGGCCCGAGACCACGCGCTGAGCCAGGCCATGGAACGCCTGGACAGCTTCATGGCCCGGGCGGTGGCCGCCTACTACGCCGGGCGGGACCCGTTCGGCGCCGCCGGGGACTTCACCACCGCGCCGGAAATCTCCCAGTGCTTCGGCGAATGCCTGGGGCTCTGGGCCGCCGTGGTCTGGCAGCAGATGGCGGCGCCGCCGCGGGTGATGCTGGTGGAGTTGGGCCCCGGCCGCGGCACCCTGATGGCCGACGCCCTGCGCGCCATCGGCGAGGTGATGCCGGCCTTCCGTGCCGCGCTGAGCGTGCACCTGGTGGAACAGTCGCCGCGGCTGCGCCAGGCCCAGGCCGCCAAGGTGCCGGACGCGCACTGGCACCAGGAGCTGGACGCCTTGCCGCCCGGCCCCGCCATCATCCTGGCCAATGAGTTCCTGGACGCGCTGCCGATCCGCCAGTTCATCCGCCGTGGCGACGCATGGCTGGAACGCTGGGTGGCCGGGGGCGGCTTTGTCGAGCAGCCCGGCCTGCATCCGGCGCTGCCCGCCTCGGCGCCCGAGGGCGCCATCCAGGAGGTGTGCGAACCCGCCCTGGCGCTGGGCGCCGCCCTGGCGCGGCGCTTCGCCAGCCAGCCCGGCGCGGCGCTGTTCCTGGACTATGGCCCGGCCGAATCCGGCCTGGGCGACAGCCTGCAGGCGATGCGCGCCCATGGCCGGGCCGAACCGCTGGCCGAGCCCGGCAGCGTGGACCTGACCGCGCATGTGGACTTCGCGGCCGTGGCCCGTGCCGCCCGCCAGCACGGCGCCGCCACGCATGGGCCGCTGCCGCAGGGGCTGCTGCTGCAACGGTTGGGGCTGATGTCCCGTGCCGCCATGCTGGCCCGCGCCCATCCGCGCCAGGCCGGGCTGACGCTTTCGGCGGCGCAGCGGCTGGTGGCGCCGGAGGCCATGGGGCAACTGTTCAAGGCGCTGTGCCTGTGCCATGCGGGAATGCCCACGCCCCCGGGCTTCGAGGCCGCATGAGCAGTTCCGCCGAATACCTGACGCATCCCGCCCTGGCCGGCGTGGCGCATGGCTTCTTCACCCGGCGCGGTGGGGTTTCGGCCGGCGCCTTCGGCACGCTGAACTGTTCGATGAACGGGCGGGACGACCTGGCCCTGGTGCGCACCAACCGGGCCCTGGCCATGCAGGCCATCGGCGTGGACCCGGCGGCGCTGTTCGGGCTGCACCAGGTGCATGGCCGCGCCGTGGCGGTGCTGGAAGCCGGCTGGGCGGAGGATGCCCGGCCGCAGGCGGATGGCCTGGTGACCAACCGGCCCGGCCTGGCGCTGGGCATCGTCACCGCCGATTGCGGCCCGGTGCTGTTCGCCGATGCCAGCGCCGGCGTGGTTGGTGCCTGCCATGCCGGCTGGCGCGGCGCCGTGCTGGGGGTGCTGGAAGCCACCGTGGCGGCGATGTGCGCGCTGGGCGCCGAGGCCGGGCGGATCAGCGCCGTCATCGGCCCCTGCATCCACCAGCAAAGCTACGAGGTTGGCCCCGACATGCGGGCCGAGTTGCTGGCCCAGGGGCCGCTCGGCGCCGGCTTCCTGGTGCCCGGCCAGCGCGCGGAGCGTTGGCAGTTCGACCTGCCGGGCTATTGCGCCGCGCGGCTTGGCGCGCTGGGGCTACGGGCGGTGGCCGATGTGGGGGTGGACACCTACGCCGCGCCGGACCGGTTCTTCAGCTATCGCCGCGCCACCCATGCCGGCGAACTGCCCATCGGCCACCAGCTTTCAGCCATTGCGCTGACGGGGTGAGGCCATGCCCTACCTGGTGATCTTCTTCCTGCTGTCGCTGCTGACCATGCTGGTGACCTGTGCGGTTGTATGAAAAGGCTTCCGGCATGACCCTCGCACCGATCAGCGACCGCCCGCACCCCCGGCGGCAGGCAACTGGCCTGGCCTGGGGCTTGACCTTGGGCCGGGGCCTGCGGCTGGCCCTGGCGCTGGCCCTGCTGCTGCCCGCCGCGTGCAGCAACCTGCAACCCTTCTGCGGCCAGCCGGGGCGGGAAGGGGCGCGGCTTTCGGTGCCGCTGGCGCTGCGCCTGGCCATTGCCCAGCCCACCCAGGCGCTGCTGACCGATGCCGCGTCAAAGCAGTTGGCCGAGGCCCTGGCCGCCGCGCTGCTGGAGGAGGAGGTGCCCGCCACCGTGACCGACCGGCCGATGCCGCTGGACTGGCACCTGGACATCGTGGCCGATGCCGGCCCGCGCGGCGTGGTGCCACGCTTCCGGCTGCTGAACGCCGATGGCCAGGAACAGGGCGTGGTGGCCGGCCAGCCGATGCCGCCGCAGGTCTGGACCAACCCCGGCCCCGGCGCCTTCATCGCCATGGCCAGCCAGGCGGCCAAGTCCCTCAGCACCCTGCTGTTGCAGGTGGACGCCGCCCGCAAGCAGATGGACCCGGTGGCCCTGGCCGGCGGCCCGGCGCGAATCCGCTTCACCCGCGTGGTCGGCGCCCCGGGAGACGGCAACACCGCCCTGGCCAGCCGCATGCGCGAATTCCTCTCCCGCCACGGCTACGTGATGCAGGAAGTGTCGGATGGCGCCACCTTCGGCCTGGAAGGCCGGGTGACCATGGTGGCGCAGCCGAATGCGGTGCAGCGGGTGGAGATCGTCTGGCGGGTCAGCCGGCGAGACGGCGAGGAGCTGGGCCAGGTGGTGCAGATGAACGAGGTGCCGGCCAACTCGCTGAACCGGCCCTGGGGCGATGTGGCCTATGTGGTGGCGGAGGAAGCCGCCGGCGGCATTCGCCAGGTCCTGGTCAACGCCACCACCGCCGCGCCGGCGGCACCTGGGGCCGCCGCGCCAGGAACAGCCACGCCAGGCAATGCTGCCATGCCGCCGCCGCTGCCCGCCGGCCTGCCCGGGCGCGGCAACAACCCACTGGTGGCGCCACCGTCGCGGTAAGCTCAACGGTCCGCCATGCGTTGCGCGCAAGGCACCGCGATTTACACGAAACCGTCATCTTGTTACTGCACGCCGCGTCAGGGGAGATCACTATTCCCCTGCTCGCGTCAGCGGTGGTAAGCAGCCGCCGCCCGCGACCGCTCGTACCCAAGGGGTTGGCATGAAGATCGTCGCCTGCAACAGCAACCGCCCCCTGGCCGAAGCGGTTGCCGCCTCCCTTGGGCTGCCACTGACCAGCGCCTCCATCCGCCGTTTCGCGGATATGGAGGTGTTCGTGGAAATCCACGAGAATGTGCGCGGTGAGGATGTGTTCGTCCTCCAGAGCACATCCTACCCCGCCAATGACAACCTGATGGAGTTGCTGATCACGCTGGACGCGCTGCGTCGCGCCAGCGCGCGCCGCATCACCGCGGTGATCCCGTATTTCGGCTATGCCCGGCAGGACCGCAAAAGCGGCAGCCGCACGCCGATCTCGGCCAAGCTGGTGGCCAACCTGATCACCGCCGCCGGCGCCAACCGGGTGCTGACGATGGACCTGCACGCGGCGCAGATCCAAGGCTTCTTCGACATTCCGGTGGACAACCTGTTCGGCGCGCCGCTGTTCTCGCACGACATCCAGCAGCGTTATGCCGGGCGCGACCTGATGGTGGTTTCGCCCGACGTCGGCGGCGTGGTGCGCGCCCGCGCCCTGGCCAGCCGGATGAACGTGGAACTGGCCATCATCGACAAGCGCCGCGAACGCGCCGGCGTTTCGGAAGTGATGAACGTGATCGGCGACGTGGAAGGCCGCCATTGCATCCTGGTCGATGACATCGTCGATTCCGGCGGCACGCTGTGCAACGCTGCCAAGGCGCTGCTGGCCAATGGTGCCGCCGGCGCCTCGGTCTATGTCACCCATGGCGTGCTCTCGGGCGGTGCGGTGGCCCGCGTGGGCGCCAGCCCGATCGAGATGATGACGGTGACCGACAGCATCCAGGCCACCGAGGCGGTGCGGATTTCCTCCAACATCCGCCAGTTGACCATCGCGCCGCTGCTGGCCGAGGCGATGCGCCGGATCAGCGATGAAAGCTCGGTCTCCTCCCTCTTCAACTAGGGGCATTCCGGGCTAACCTTGCCGCAGCAGCCCGGATCACCGGGCCTTGCGGGAGGATTGGCTGATGAAACTGTTCTACGCTCCGGGCGCCTGCTCCATCGGCATTCACGTGCTGCTGGAGGAAATCGGCAAGCCCTATGACCTGGAACTGGTGAACCTGCGCGAAGGCGCCCAGTTCAAGCCTGAGTTCACCAGCGTCAACGCCAAGTCCAAGGTGCCGACGCTGCTGAAGGACGACGGCGGCGTGCTGACCGAATACCCGGCCATCGCCTACTACCTCTCCGTCACCAACCCCGACGCCAAGGTGCTGCCGGGCGGCATCGAGGGCATGGCCCAGGCGTTCGAAGTGGTGGATTACTGCGTCGCCACCATGCACATGCAGGGCTTCGGCCGCATCTTCAAGCCCAGCAACTACGCCCCCAGCGAAGCCGACCATGAAGCGGTGAAGGCCCGCGGCGGCGAGATCTTCGAGAAGGGCCTGGCCTGGCTGGACCAGAAGCTGGCCGGCCGGGACTACGTGACCGGGGAGTTCAGCTTCGCCGACACCGCGGTGTTCTACGTGTGCTTCTGGTGGGCGGCCCGGCTGAACCGCCCGCTGCCGGCCAATGTGGCGGCGCACTACGCGCGGATGAATGCCCGCCCGGCGGTGCAGCGCACGCTGAAGGCCGAAGGCCTGGCGTAAGCCCGGCTTCCTGGCCCGAAGCTGAAGGGCCGGCCCTTGACCGGGCCGGCCCGCCTGCGCCATGGCAGGCGCCACCCCGCGAAGGATGCAGCCATGACCCCGTTGAACCCGACGCCCTTCTGGTTCCTCCGCCACGGCGAAACCGACTGGAACGCCCAGGGGCTGTCCCAGGGCACCACGGATATTCCCCTCAACGCCGTGGGCCAGGACCAGGCGCGCCGCGCCGCCGCCACCTTCGCCGCCGGCATTGCCGTCACCACCATCGTCGCCAGCCCGCTGGTGCGGGCGCGGGTAACCGCCGAGGCGGTGGCTGGCGCGCTGGGCCTGCCGGTCGCCATCGACCCCGGCCTGCGGGAGGTGGAGTTCGGCGAGCAGGAGGGTCTGCCGATGGGCGACTGGTACGACAGTTGGATCGAAGGCAGCTACACCCCGAAGGGCGCCGAGAGCTTCGCCCAGTTGTATGAACGCGCGGTGGCGGCGGTGAACCGCGCCACGCTGCTGCCGGGCCCGGTGCTGGTGGTGGCGCATGGCGCGCTGTTCCGCGCGCTGCGGCTGGGCTTTGGCCACAAGCCCAATGTCCGCACCCCCAATGCACTGCCGATTCTGTGCGAACCGCCGGGCTATGGCGGCAACGTATGGGCGGTAACCCCGGCCGAACTTGCGCCCGAAGTGCCGAACGGCTAAAGCCCCGCGCTGCGCTGGCACCCCTGGAGGCCGGCGCTGTCGTTTCCGGCCAACCGTCGGCAGCGGCATACACCCAAGCAAGCGGAGTTAAAGCCATGGTCCAGACCATCAGGATCGAGGCCGAGTCTCGCGAGCGTTCCGGTAAGGGGGCGGCGCGTGCGACCCGGCGAGAGGGACTTGTTCCCGCGGTGATTTATGGTGCGAAGGAAGAAGCGACGCTCTGCGCGCTCGACCCCCGCGACATCATGAAGGAACTGCACAAGGGCGGCTGGCAGAGCCACCTGTATGAGGTTGCGGTCAAGAACGGCCCGACCGTCCGCACCCTGATGCGCGACATTCAGTTCCACCCGGTCACCGACCGCCCGATCCATGTGGACTTCCAGCGCGTTGCCGCCGGCGTCCGCATCAAGGTGAAGGTGGCCGTCCACTTCCTGCACGAAGACATCGCCCCGGGCCTGAAGGCCGGTGGCGTGCTCAACGCCGTGCGCCGCGACGTGGAAGTGCTGGCCGACCCGGACAACGTGCCGGAATTCTTCGAGATCGACCTGGCCGAAGCCAACATTGGCGACAGCCTGCGCTGGTCGTCCATCAAGGACAACTTCGGCACCAAGGCCGTGATCACCCGCGACTTCGTGGTGGCCACCATTGCCCCGCCGACGGTGGTTGAGGAAGTGGTCGCCCCGGTTGCCGCCGCTGCCCCGCCGGCCAAGGGCAAGGGCGGCAAGGCCGCCCCGGCCAAGCCGACCGCCGCGGCGCCCGCCAAGAAGAAGTAGTCATGCCAGGCGGCCGATACAGCCCTTCGGGCCTGCCGGTACCCCCGGCGGCCTTCCGGCCATCGGCCGCCTAGATGCTGCTCTGGGTGGGCCTGGGCAATCCGGAGCCTTCCCAGGCCCGGCATCGCCACAACATCGGCTTCATGGCGCTGGACGAGATCGCCCGGCGCCATCGCTTTTCCCCTTGGCGCAAGCGCTTCAAGGGGGAAGTGGCCGAGGGCATCGTCGCCGGCCAGAAGGTGCTGGCGCTGAAGCCCATGACCTACATGAACGCCAGTGGCGAGGCGGTGCAGCCGGCCGCGGCCTTCATGAAAATTCCGCCCGAAGCCATCACGGTCTTCCACGATGAACTGGACCTGGCTCCGGCCAAGGTGCGGGTGAAGCTGGGCGGTGGTGCCGCCGGGCATAACGGCCTGCGCGACATCCAGCGCGCCCTGGGCACCCCGGGCTATTGGCGGGTGCGGCTTGGCATCGGCCACCCTGGCCACAAGGACCGGGTGCATGGCCATGTGCTGGGCAACTTCGCCAAGGTGGACGAACCCTGGCTGGCCAACCTGCTGGACGCCGTGGCCGATGCCGCCCCCCGGCTGGCCGAGGGCAAGCCGGAAGACTTCATGACCCGCGTGGCGCTGCTGACCCAGGAGACGCCTTGATGGAAGAAGATGATTTCGCCGCCGCCTTCGGCACCGGCCCCGGCCCGGAAGACCGGCTGAACGGCGCCGCCGCGCTGGCCGCCGCCCTGGCCATTGCCGCCCGCACCCTGTCCCAGGCCGCGGTGGCGCTGCGCGGCGCCGTGGCCACGGTGCCGAACGACCCTTCCAATGGCGCCATGGGCGATATTCGCCGCCAGCGCCTGGCGCTTGCCGCCGCCGGCGATGCCGCGCTGAAGGCCGCGCTGCTGCTGGAGGCCGGCGAGATGCTGGCCCCGGGCGGCGACGCCGCGCCGCTGGCCGAAAAGCTGGCCGCCCTGGCCAAGCGCTGCGGCGTGGCCCCTGCCCTGCTGGCGCCGCCGTTGCGCGCCGCCGCCCTTTCCCTCACCACCGATGACGGCGCGGCCCGCATTGCCGCCAGCCTGCTGGCGCAGGATATCGCCGCCCGGCTGCAAGGAGCTTAGTCCCATGGGTTTCAACTGCGGCATCGTCGGCCTGCCCAATGTCGGCAAGTCCACCCTGTTCAACGCGCTGACCGCGACGGTGGCGGCGCAGGCGGCGAACTACCCGTTCTGCACCATCGAGCCGAATGTCGGCCGGGTGGCGGTGCCCGACCCGCGGCTGGAAAAGCTGGCCAAGGTGGCCGGCAGCCAGCAGATCATCCCCACCAGCCTGGAGTTCGTCGACATCGCCGGCCTGGTGGCGGGCGCTTCCAAGGGCGAGGGGCTGGGCAACAAGTTCCTGGCCAATATCCGCGAGACCGACGCCATCGTGCATGTCGTCCGCTGCTTCGAGGACAGTGACGTCACCCATGTGGACGGCACCGTGGACCCGCTGCGCGACATCGAGACGATCGAGACCGAGCTGATGCTGGCCGACCTGGAGGGCCTGGCGGCCCGCGCCCAGCGGCTGGAAAAGCGCGCCAAGAACGACAAGGAAGCCGCCGCCGAGCTGGACCTGGTGAAGCGGCTGCTGCCGGCGCTGGAAAACGGCAAGCCGGCCCGCACCGTGGCCCTGGCCAACGAGGACGAGAAGCGCGCGGTGGAACGGCTGCAGCTGCTGACCACCAAGCCGGTGCTGTACGTGTGCAACGTGGAGGAAGCCTCCGCCGCCTCCGGCAACGCGCATTCGGCCAAGGTCTTCGCCCAGGCCAAGGCCGAGGGCGCCCGGGCCGTGATCGTCTCCGCCGCCATCGAGGCCGAGATCAGCCAGATGGCCGACGCCGACCGCGCCGAGTTCCTGGAATCCCTGGCGCTGGCCGATAGCGGGCTGGAGCGCATCATCCGCGCCGGCTACGAGTTGCTGGGCCTGCTGACCTACTTCACGGTCGGCCCGAAGGAGACCCGGGCCTGGACCATCGTGAAGGGCACCAAGGCGCCGCAGGCCGCCGGCGTGATCCATGGCGATTTCGAACGCGGCTTCATCCGTGCCGAATGCATGAGCTACGACGACTACATCGGCCACAATGGCGAGGCCGGCTGCAAGACCGCGGGCAAGTTCCGGCTGGAAGGCAAGGAATACGTGGTGCGCGACGGCGACCTGCTGAACTTCCTGTTCAACGTCTGAAACCCCGGCCGCCCCCCGGCCACGGGCCTGACCCAGGGGCCTGACCAAGGGGCCTGCCCCACGGGCCTGCCCCGGCGCGGCGCCGGGTGTAGGCTGTGCCGATGAACGCCCTGGCCCAATTCCCCGCCTCCCTGCTGACCGTGCTGATGGCGGCCCTGCTGGGGGCGCTGATCGGCGCCGAGCGTGAATGGCGCCGGCACCCCGGCGGCCTGCGGTCCTGCGCGCTGGTGGCCGCCGCCGCCGCGGTGTTCGCCGGCATCGCCGAAGGCCATGGCGGCGGCAACCCGGGTGCGGCGCTGGGCGCCATTGCCAGCGGGGTGGGCTTCATCGGCGCCGGCGTCATCCTGCACCGGGGCATGACGGTGCGCGGGCTTTCCACCGCCGCCACCTTCTGGGCCGTGGCCGCGGTGGGCACCGCGGCGGGGCTGCACGAATACGGCATGGCGCTGGGGCTGACCGCGATCGTCGCCTTCGCCCACATGGCGCTGCGGCCGCTTTCCGCCTGGATCGAGCGCGTGGCGCCGCCGGGGGACACCGGGCCGCGTTGAGGCAGCGGCCCGCCCCACCGCACGGCCCGACGTAGTCCCGCGGCAACAACCAGCCCGGGCGGGTGCGCCCGAGGATGCTGGCCCTACTCCTTGCCGGCCGCCCACAGGATCAGCCGATGCGCCGGCCAGGCCCACAAGGTGCCGGCCACCAGGAAGAACGGCACCTGCAGCGCCCAATGGCGGCTCACCACCAGGTCGGCCAGGTTCATGACCGCGACGATATAGGCGAGGAAACCGAGCAGCCCGAGCGGCACGGCGATCTGGGGACGGGACATGCGCGGGGTTTGCCCTGCCTCGCGCCCGCCGCCAAGGGCCAACACGCCACCAGCCCGGCCGGCTCCCCCCCTGGGGGTCGTCACCCTGGCGCGAACGTGAAGCCCGCAAGTCTCTTCACGGATAGCAACCCTGTGACGAACAGTGCTTGTTAGTTGGCCCCGAACGCCGCGCCGCACGGCCGCAAGCCCAAGGGACCACATGGATCAGCGCAACGCTGGAGCGGCCCATGGCCCGCCTGCGGGTGAGCCGCCCTCGTGCAGCCTGGCACCGGGAAGACGGGAGATGCCTTGACCATCCAGTCGCCAGCCGGGCACGCCATCGCAGTACCCGGCGCCGTCCGCGTCCCCGCGCCTCCGGTGCCGCGGATAGAGGCGGCAAGCCCCTCCCCCGAGCCAGGCTGGACCCGCCGTTCGGTGCCGCTGCTGCTGGCCGCCGCGGTGTGCCTGCCGTTGCTGGTGCTGCTGGCCAGCGGCCTGCTGTCCTGGCGGGAGGCATGGCGCCAGGCGCGGCTGGAAACCCTGCGCACCGCCGACGCCGCCGCCGAATACGCCGGCCGCGTGCTGGACGGCCACCGCCTGCTGCTGCTGCGGGTGGACGACATGCTGCGCGGCCGTGCCGACGCCGATATCCGCCAGAACGAGGGCCTGCTGCGGCTGGAGATCAACCGCATGCTGGAAGGCCTGCCCAACGGCCTGACCAGCTTCGTGCTGGACCGCGAGGGCCATGCGCTGCTGGCGGCCAACCTGTACCCGGTGCCGCGGGAACCCAGCTTCCGGGACCGTGAGTTCTTCCAGGTGCTGAGTGCCCCGGAGGCCCCGGCCACCCATGTCAGCCGGGTACTTCTGGGCCGGGTGGACAACACGACCTTCTTCGCCATCAGCCGGCGCCGTACCGCGCCGGGCAACGGCCTGCCGCGGGGCAGCTTCGACGGGCTGGTGAATGTCTCGGTCTTCCCCAGCGACCTGACCGCCGGGCTGCGGCAGATGCTGGGCGACAGCGAGGACCTCATCACCCTGGTCCGGGCGGATGGCGAGGTGCTGGCCAACACCATCGGCTTCACCCGCGCCCCGCCGCCGCTGCCGCCAGGCCCGGCCCGCGCCGCCATGGCCCGGCAGGAAGGCCGGCTGAGCCTGATGCTGCCGGCCGAGCCCGGGGAGCCGGCGCGTATCGCCGCCCTGCGCCAGGTGGCCGGCTGGCCGGTCTATGCCCTGGCCAGCCGGCCGGAAGCCGACGTGGCCGGCGCCTGGCGAACGCAGATGATGCCGCAACTGGCCGTTGGGTTGCCGGCCAGCGCGCTGTTGGCCTTGCTGGCGCTGCTGGTCTGGCGGCAACAGGGCGCGCTGAAGCGGGCCTATCGGGGGCTGGAGACGCGGGTGAAGGAACGCACCGCGGCGCTGGCGGCCAGTGAGGCGGAGTTCCGCGCCACCTTCGACAGCAGCATCATGGGCAAGGCCCAGGCAGACCTGCACAACCTGCGCCTGACCCGCGCCAACCGGCGCTTCTGTGAGATCACCGGCTACGACACCCTGACCCTGACCGCCGGCATGACCCTGCCCGAGCTGGGCCTGCTGGAGGCCGGCGGGGAGGAGGAAGCCCACTTCCGCGCCGCCATGACCGCCGAGGGCCGGTACGAAACCGACCGCGCCATTTCCCATCGCAGTGGCCGGCAGGTGTGGGTGCACCTGGCCTGTGCCTTGATCCAGGATGGCAGCGGCCGGCAGCCCCGCATCATCGCCGCGGTGCAGGACATTACCGACCGCAAGCTGGCCGAGGAGCGCCAGGCCCTGCTGGCGCGGGAAGTGGACCATCGCGCCAAGAACGCCCTGGCCGTGGTGCAGGCGGCGCTGCGGCTGACACCGAAGCGGGACGCCGACGATTTCGCCCGCTCCATCGAAGGCCGGGTTGGCGCGTTGGCCCGGGCGCAGACGGTGCTGGCCCGCACCCGCTGGGAAGGCGCCGGGCTGCGCGACCTCGCCGCCGGTGAACTGGCCGCCTTCCTGGTGCCCGGCCCGGGCGGCCCGCAGGTGCGGATCAGTGGCCCCCCCACCTCGATCCCCGCGGTGCTGACCCAGCCGCTCTCCATGGCGCTGCATGAGTTGGCGACCAATGCCGTCAAGCATGGCGCGCTGTCCCAGCCGGGCGGCGAACTGGGCATAACCTGGTGGGTGGAGGCCGCCATGCTGCGGCTGGACTGGCATGAACGCGGCGGCCCCCCGGTGGCGGGCCAGCCGGAGCGTTCCGGCTTCGGCTCCCGCCTGTTGCAGGCCACCATCGGCCAGCAACTGGGCGGCCGGCTGACGATGCGCTGGGAACCCGAGGGGTTGCACGCGGTGCTGGAAGTGCCGCTGGCCCGGCCCGGCAGTTCGGAACCGGCGGAGGTTTAGGCGCCGGGCCGGCCAGCCAGCACCGAAGTTGCCCCCACCGGCCCGCCCCGCGTATGGTCCGGCGCCATTTCGCGCCTGCCCAGGGAAGACCCTACCCGATGGATCACGACGAGAGCCTGGAACTGAAGGACCATATCCGGGGCATCCCGGATTTCCCCAAGCCC
>CANBXZ010000062.1 GCA_947373495.1 Acetobacteraceae bacterium | reverse complement strand
ATGCAGCCAGCCGCTGTGCCGCGGCGCCAGGGCCAGACCGTCCGGCGCCACGAAGCGCAGGGTGTACTGGCCCGGGGCGGCGTCGAAGCCGTAGTGGCCGGCGCTGTCGGTGAGGGTGCTGGCGACCACGCCGCCGGCGGCGTTCAGCAACTGCACCGTCACGCCGGTGAACACCGCGCCCGGCAGCTTCCAGCCGCAGATCCCGGCCGGTTCCAGCGCGAAGGCGGTGCCGCCCAGGTGGCCGGCCAATGCGGGCAGGCTGACGCTGGCGGTGGCGCTGGCATGGCTGGCGAAGACCGGCACGCCGGCCAGCGGCACCACGTCGTCGATGAAGGGCGTGACCACCAGGTGGCTGACGCCGTGGCTGCCCTGGTTCACCCCGGGCAGCGGCGCGGTCAGGTCCACCTCGGTGATGCTCATGTGGTAGCGGGCGACGAAGAGGTGGCCCTGGCCATCGGCGGCGATGCCATCCAGGCCGTTGATGCTGGCGATGGCCCAGCTGTGCACCACCGTCAGGTTCGCGGGGTCCAGTTCGAACAGCGCCGGGGTGCCGCCGCCGGAGACGAAGAGGTGGCCGCTCCAGGGGTCCCAGGCCACGCCATCCACCGCGCCCAGCATGGCCGAGGCGCGCAGCACGCTGCCATCCGCCGGGTTCAGCTCCACCAGGCTGCCGGCGCTGGCGCTCCAGAGGTTGCCGGTGCCGTTGTTGCTGAAGGCGGCATAGAGCTGGCCGGTGCCGGGGTTGAAGGCCATGCCGTTCAGGAAGGTGCCGCCGGCCTGGTCCGCCACCAGGCGGTCGCTGTGGGTCGCCAGGTCGTAGGCGCGCAGCTCGCCGTGGCCGGGGGTGTTGGCGTTGTAGAAAACGGTGTGGCCGTCTGGCGCCAGCACCAGGTCGCCGGTGCCCAGGCCCGCGACCAGCGTGGTGCTGATGCCGCTGACGAGATCCAGCTCGGTCAGGCCGGCCTGGCCGGTCTGCTGGGTGTAGACGATGCTGCCCGAGGGGGTGAAGGCCAGGCTGTCCATGCCGCCGGTGGGGCCGGCGAGGTTGGCCAGCGTGCCGGTGGTCAGGTCGTACTGGTAGATGCTCGGTTCGACATTGTTGGTGGCGTAGACCAGCTGGTGCGCGCTGGCACCGCTGTAGGTCACGCTGGCCTCGGGGCTGAGGGTTTCGCCCGGCGTGGCGCTGGGCGCCACCACGGCCTGGAACCGCAGGCTCAGCAGGCTGTCGCCCGGGGGCAGGGTGCCGGTCAGTGCCAGGGTGAAGCCGTGCGCGCCGGCCACCAGGGTGCCGAGGGCGAGGCCCTGGCCGTCCACCACCTGCACGCTGCCGGCCACCAGGCCGAGGTCGTCGCCCAGGGCGATATCCAGCTTGAGATCCCGCGCCTGGTCGGTGGCGCCGGCAGCATTGGACAGGTCCAGTTGCCAGAGGCTGGTGGCACCCAATCCCAGCCCATCGGCGGCGGGCGCCACCTGGTGGAGGGAGAGGTCAAGCTTCGGCAGGGTCGCGCTCATGGCCAGGGCCCTTCAGGGGTTCGAAGCCTGAGGACCAAGTTGCGTGCCAAGCGTTTTGCCAGTCGGCGGCGGCCGGATTCGCAGAATGGGAGGCCGGCAGGCCCCCGGGGCGCGTCGCCGGGCGGTGGCTATTGCCGAATGCGAGGGACCAGGGTGCGGCGCCGGCCCCCGGCGGGGCCTAACTCCCCGCCACGCCCTTGCTGGTGCTGTATTCGAAGTGCAGCGCCTGGCCGGGGAAGACCCGGGGGTGGATGGCGTGGGCCGCCATCGCCGCCTCGCTGAAGCCCTGCAGGATCAGCTTCAGCTTGCCCGGGTAGCTGGCGATGTCGCCGATGGCATGGACGCCGGGGATGTTGGTCTCGCAGGTCGCCGGGTTCACCGTCACATGGCTGTGCGCCAGGCCAAGGCCCCAGTCGGCGATCGGGCCCAGTTCCATGGAAAGCCCGAAGAAGGCCAGCAGGTGGTCGGCCGGCACGGTCTTCACCTCGCCCTTCAGCGTGGCCAACTGCACCCCGGTGAGTGTGCTGCCGTCGCCCTCCAGCCCGTGCAGCTGGTAGGGGATGGCCATCTCCACCTCGCCCTTCGCCGCCGCCGCTTCCAGCTGGGCCGCGGTTTCCGGGCTGGCGCGGAATTTCGGCCGGCGATGCACCACCGTCACCTTCGCCGCCACCGACTTCAACGAAAGCGCCCAGTCCACCGCGCTGTCGCCGCCACCGGCGATGACCACGCGCTTGCCGCGAAACTCCTCTCGCCGCGCCACCAGGTAGCGCACGCCGCCGCCGGCCTCGTAGCCCGGCAGGCCGTCCAGCGGCGGCCGGTTGGGGCCGAAGGCGCCGGCGCCGGCGGCGATGATCACCGCCTTGGCCGTCACCGTCTCCCCGGCGCTGGTGGTCAGGGTGAAGCCGCCCTCATGCTGCACCAGCGTTTCCACCCGGCGGCCCAGCAGGTAGGTGGGCGCGAACGGCGCCGCCTGCTGTTCCAGCCGCGCCACCAGCTCGGCGCCCTCGATCGCGGGATGGGCCGGGATGTCGTAGATCGGCTTTTCCGGGTACAGCGCGCTGCATTGGCCGCCGATGGCTTCCAGCGTGTCGATCACCACGGCGCGCATCTTCAGCATGCCGCATTCGAACACGGCGAAAAGCCCGGTGGGACCCGCACCGATGATGGCGACATCGGTATCCACAATAGCGGTCATGGCGCCTGCAACCCCACTTCCCTGGAGCGTGACCGCCTGAGGTAGAATCACCGAAAGGCGTGAACCACGCGACAAATCCATCAGCCCGAGCCTGATCGGCGCTTCAGTCGGCGCCGATCAGGCTCTAGGTAAGGCCCGGCGTCATAGAGGGTATGCGCCCGGTGACCAAGGCCGAAGCGGGTACGGAGACATGATGACCCTGGACCTGCCCGACCTGGCGGCCACCGAAACCCTGGCGGCGCGGCTGGCGGCCAAGGCCCGGCCGGGGGATGCGGTGCTGCTGGCCGGCCCGCTGGGCGCCGGCAAATCCGCCTTCGCCCGCGCCTTCCTGCGCGCCTGGGCCGGCGACCCGCGGCTGGAGGTGCCCTCGCCCAGCTTCACCCTGGTGCAGGCCTATGAACGGGCGGATGGCGGGCTGGCCCATCATTTCGACCTCTACCGCCTGGCCGGTGCGGCCGAGGTGCCCGAATTGGGCTGGGACGAGGCCCGGCTGGGCATCGTGCTGGTGGAATGGCCGGACCGGCTGGGCGAGCTGAAGCCGGACGCCGCCCTGGAGATAACCCTGGCGCCCGGCGCCACCGAGGATGCCCGCATGGCCATGCTGCAAGGCTGGGAAACCCGTTGAGCCAGATTGAGAACTTCCTGCGGGTGGAGGGCTTCGGCGCCGCCACCCTGCACCCGTTGCCGGCCGATGCCAGCTTCCGTCGCTACACCCGCCTGGTGGGCGGGCCGCGCCCGGCGCTGCTGATGGAGGCACCGCCGCCCGAGGACACCCGCCCCTTCATCCGCATCGCCCGGCACCTGCTGGCCGCCGGCCTCTCGGCGCCGGAGATCCTGGCCGCCAACAAGACCGCCGGGCTGCTGCTGGTGGAGGATTTCGGCGCCCAGACCATGGCCCAGGCGTTGGATGCCGGCGCCGACCCGGTGCCGCTGTATGCCGAGGCGGCCGAGGCCCTGGCGGCGCTGCATCGCGCCCCGCCGCCGCCCGGGCTGCCGGCCTGGGACGCCACGGCGATGGCCCGCGCCACCGCGGCCACCTTCCTCGACTGGTGGTGGCCGGAAAGCTTTGGCGCGCCGGCGCCGGAAGCGGTGCGCACCGAGCTGGCCGAAGCGCTGGACGCCATGCTGGCGCCCTTCGCCGCCCAGGGTTTCGTCCACCGTGACTTCTTCCCGGCCAACCTGATGCGCCTGCCGGACCGCGCCGGCGCCCGGCGCATGGGCATCCTGGATTTCCAGGATGCCGCGCTGGGCCACCCGGGCTACGACCTGGTCTCCCTGGTGGAGGATGCCCGGCGCGACGTGGCGCCGGAGGCGCGGCGGGCGGCGGTGGCGGCCTACCTGCGGCATCGGCCGGGACAGTCACCAAATGATCTTCTGGCGGCCCTGGCGGCGCACGGGGCGCAGCGCCATCTGCGGGTGGCGGCGCTGTGGGTCCGGCTGGCGCGGCGCGATGGCAAGCCGCACTACCTGGCGCATGGGCCGCGTTGCTGGCGGTTGCTGGCACGCTCGCTGTCGCACCCGGTTTGTGGCCCGCTGGCGGAATTCCTCGACAGGCACGTGCCGGATGACCGGCGCGGCAACCCCCCCTCGCTGACGGAGGCGACGTGATTACCCTGACCCATGGCATGGTGCTGGCCGCCGGCCTTGGCCTGCGGATGCGGCCGCTGACGGAGGCCACCGCCAAGCCGCTGCTGCAACTGGACGGCCGCAGCCTGCTGGACCACGCGCTGGACCGGCTGAAGCAGGCCGGCATCGGTCAGGTGGTGGTCAACGCCCATTGGTGCGCCAACCACGTGGCCGCCGCCGTCGCGCGCCGGGGCGACCCGAACGTGGAGGTGCAGCACGAGGAAACCCTGCTGGAAACCGGCGGTGGCGTCGCCCTGGCGCTGCCCCGGCTGGGCAGTGGCCCCTTCGCCGTGGCCAATGGCGACAGCGTGTGGCTGGACGGCCCGACCCCGGTGCTGGAACGCCTGGCCGCCAGCTTCGACCCGGCGCGGATGGATGCGCTGCTGCTGGTGGTGCGCAGCGCCCAGGTGGATGGCGAGGTTGGCCGCGGTGACTTCCTGCTGGACCCGCTGGGCGCCGCCCGCCGGCCGAAGGAACGCGAACTGGCGCCCTATGTCTTCGCCGGGGTGCAGGTGCTGGCGCCGGCGCTGTTCCAGGACGTCCCCGCGGGCCCGTTCAGCCTGAACCTGCTGTACGACCGCGCCATCGAGGCCGGGCGGCTGTTCTGCCTGGTGCATGACGGGGTGTGGTTCCACCTCTCCACCCCGCCCGACCTGGCCCATGCCGAAGCCGCATTGCGGGCCGGGCTGATCCGGGCGCAATTCTAGCCTGCTGGCCGCAGCGTTCCGCCGACCCCGGAGGAACGCCGCGGCCAGGCGGGCGCTGCGGAATGGCTGGTGGCCTGGTTCGCAGCCCGCGGGACCCCGGCATCAGGACACCAGTCGCATGAACCTCTACGACATTCCGGCCCAGCTGCCCTTCCTGGACTGCCTGGCCGCCGGGGTGCTCGACCAGTTGCGCGGCCATTCGCCCGAACGCCTGTCCCGCGTCACCATCCTGCTGCCCACGCGGCGTTCCGCCCGGGCGTTGCGCGCCGCCTTCCTGCAAGCGGCGCGGGGTGAGGCGCTGTTGCTGCCGCGCATGCGCGCCCTGGCCGGGCTTTCCACCGAGGATGCCGACGAGCTGGCCCTGCCCGGGCTGCTGGAGCTGCCCCCGGCGGTGGAGCCGCTGCGGCGCCAGGCGGTGCTGGCCGGCTTCGTCGCCCGCTGGCAGCCGCGCCATGGCGGCCCGGGCACGCCGGAACAGGCCTGGTCGCTGGCCGGGGAACTGGCGACGCTGCTGGACGAGATCGCGCTGGAGGAACGCGACCTGGACCTGCTGGAAGCCGCCCCGCCGGCGGAACTGGTGGCACAATGGCTCGGCCGGCTGGAAACCCTGGTGCCGGAACAGCATGCCCGGCACTGGCAGGTCACCCTGCTGTTCCTGCGCGGGGTGTTCCAGGCCTGGCAGGGCTGGCTGGCCGAGCAGGGGTTGCTGGATATCGGCATGCGCCGGGTGCAGGCGCTGCGGGCGCAGACCCGTGCCTGGGTGGCGGAACCGCCACCGCATCCGGTCATCGCCGCCGGCATCGGCGTGGGCGGCACCATTCCGGCGGCGGCGGAGCTGCTGAAGGTGCTGGCGCAGTCGCCCAACGGCGCCGTGGTGCTGCATGGCGTGGACCAGGCCAGCGCCGAGGACAAGGTCTGGGACGCCATCCAGCAGGCGCCGACCCACCCCTTCTGCGGCCAGCAGCGCCTGCTGGCGGCGTTGGGCGCGGTGCGGGGGGATATGCGCCCCTGGCCGGGCGTGGCCGCCTCGGCGGTGCCGGCGGCGCGGCCGGCGGTGCTGGGCATGGCGCTGCGCCCGGCGCCGGGTCTGCCGGCTTGGCAAACCCGCCGGCCGCACGCCTGGCAGCCCGCGCTGGCCGGGCTTTCGCTGCTGGTGGCGCCAGACGCCCAGGCCGAGGCGGCGGCGATTGCCCTGACCCTGCGGGAGGCGCTGGAACAGCCCGAGGCCCGCGCCGCGCTGGTGACGCCGGACCGTGAGTTGGCGCGGCGCGTCACCGCCGAACTGGCCCGCCACGGCATCGTGGCCGATGACAGCGCCGGGGCGCCGCTGGCGGAAACCCCGGCCGGCGCCTTCCTGCGGCTGCTGGCCCGTGCGGTGGCGGAGGACCTGGCCCCGGTGCCGCTGCTGGCGGTGCTGAAGCACCCGATGTGCTGTGGCGGCATGGACCGCACCGAATGGATGGCGGCGGTGCGCCGGCTGGAATGGCATGCGCTGCGCGGCGCGCGCCCCGGCCCCGGCCTGGCCGGGCTGCGCCAGGCGGCGCTGGCGGCGCTGGCGGATGCGCGGTTGGCCGAGCAGGCCGCCCAGGTCACCGCCCTGCTGGCGGCGCTGGAGGCCGGGCTGGCCGGCTTCGCCACGCTGCCGGAGGCACCCGCCGCGCCGCCGGCGGATTTGCTGGCCGCCCACCTGGCCGCCGCCGAGGCGCTGGCCAGCACCGCCGCCATGCCGGGCGGCCTGCGGCTCTATGCCGGCGAGGAAGGCGAGATGCTGGCGCAGCACCTGGCCGCGCTGATGGCGGCGTTCCAGGGCTCGGCGCCGCTTTCACCCGCTTCCTGGCCGGCGCTGTTCGACGCCACCATGGCCGGCGCCTCGGCCCCCAGCCTGCATGGCAGCCGGGGGCGGGAAGGCGGGGCGCATCCCCGGGTGGAAATCCTCGGCCTGCTGGAAGCCCGGCTGCTGACGCATGAGGTGGTGGTGCTGGGCGCGCTGGACGAGACGGTCTGGCCGCTGGCCACCGACCCCGGCCCCTGGATGAGCCGGCCGATGCGGCGCGACTTCGGCCTGCCGGAACCCGAGGCGCGGATCGGCCGGGTGGCGGCGGATTTCCTGCTCGGCGCCTGTTCCGCCGCCCATGCGGTGCTGTCCCGCGCCGAAAAGCGCGGCGGCGCCC
The DNA here is from genome assembly GCA_947373495.1 of Acetobacteraceae bacterium. Classification (GTDB taxonomy): domain Bacteria; phylum Pseudomonadota; class Alphaproteobacteria; order Acetobacterales; family Acetobacteraceae; genus CAIMOR01. The sequence goes on along the minus strand of CANBXZ010000062.1, from coordinate 8,746 downwards.
CCACCGTGCCGGCGCGCTGGCTGGTGCGGCTGGAAACCTTCCTGGCCGGGCAGCAGGGCGAGGGCTTCGGCGACGGGCTGAAGCTGGCCAGCAGCCCGGCGGTGGGCTGGGCGGCGCAGTTGGACCAGCCGGCGCGGGTGGTGCCCTGGGCCCGCCCGGCGCCCTGCCCGGCGGCGCACCAGCGGCCAGACCAGATCTCGGTGACCGAGGTCGAGACGCTGATCGCCGACCCCTACGTGTTCTACGCCCGCCGCGTGCTGAAGCTGCGCCCGCTGGACCCGCTGGACGCCGAGGTGGGCGCCGCCGACTACGGCATGCTGGTGCACGACGTGCTGCGCCGCTTCGTCCCGCGGCTGCAGCCCTGGCCGGGCGAGGCCATCGCCCGCGACTGGTGGGCCGAGGCGGTCGCCGCCTCGCTGCGAGAGACCAATGTACGGCCGGGCTTCGCCGCCTTCTGGCGGCCGCGGCTGCTGCGGATCGGCGGCTTCGTGCTGGCCGAGGAAGCCGCGGCGCGCCAGGGCAACGCCATTCAGCACAGCTACGTCGAAACCAGCGGCCGGCTGGAGCTGACCCATGACGACGGCCGCAAGGTGGCGCTGACGGCGCGGGCGGACCGGATCGACCTGCTGGCCAATGGCCGGCTGGCGCTGCTGGACTACAAGACCGGCAAGCCGCCCAGCAGCAAGCAGGTGGGGGACGGCACCAAGCCGCAGTTGACGCTGGAAGCGGCGATATTGGCGCGGGACGGCTTCAAGGGCGTGCCGGCCGGCGCCGCCGAGCGGCTGGTGTACTGGCGGCTTTCCGGCGGGCCGGAGCCGGGCGCGGTGGAAGCCGTCAACCTGGCGCCGGCCGAGATCGCCGAGCAGGCCGAGGCCGCGCTGGGCCAGGTGCGGCTGCTGGTGGACCGCTTCCTGTGGGGCCAGGGCAGCTTCCTGGCCCGCCCCCACCCCGGCCGCAAGCCGGCCGGCGAGGAATATGACCACCTGTCGCGCCTGGCCGAATGGGCCAGCGCCGAGGACGGCGAAGGCAGCGACGCATGAGCAGCACCCTCACCGCCCAGGGCCGGGCGCAGCGCCAGCAGCGCGTGGCCTCGGACCCGACGCTGTCGGCCTGGGTGGGTGCCTCGGCCGGGTCCGGCAAGACCAAGGTGCTGACCGACCGCGTGCTGCGCCTGCTGTTGCAGCCCGAGCAACCGGCCAACCGGCTGCTCTGCCTGACCTTCACCAAGGCGGCGGCGGCGGAGATGCAGACCCGGCTGGCGCGCCGGCTGGGCAAATGGGCCTGCGCCCAGGATGCCGACCTGGCCGCCGAACTGGCCGAGCTGACCGGCACCACCCCAGGCCCGCTTCTGCTGGACCGGGCGCGAAAACTGTTTGCCGAGGTGTTGGAATTGCCCGGTGGCATGCGGATTTCCACCATCCACGCCTTCTGCCAAAGCCTGTTGCGCGCCTTTCCGCTGGAAGCCGGCCTGCCGCCGCAGTTCAGCGTCATCGAGGAAGCCGACAGCGCCAGCCTGCTGGCCGATGCGCGCGAGGCGGTGCTGGCCGGCAGCATGGCCCCGGGCGCCGCGCTGGCGCGGGTGGCGGCGCTGGTTTCGGCGGACGACTTCGCCAGCGTGCTGGCCGCGCTGCTGCGGGACCGGGAGAAGGTCGCCGCCTGCCTGCGCCTGGGTAATGGCCCGCAGGCGTTGCATGCCCGGCTGGCCGCCCTGCTGGGCCTGGAACTGGAGGAAACCGACGAGGCCGCCCTGCTGGCCGCCAGCTGCGCGCTGGAGGCAGCCCCGCTGCGCCTGGCCGCCGCGCTGATGGGCGCCAGCGGCAACGACAACGACCAGGCCCGGGCCACCGCCATGGCCGAATGGCTGGGGCTGGACCCGGCCCGCCGGGTGGCGCGGCTGGAAGCCTGGAGCAGTATTTTCCTGACCAAGGACGGCACCGCCAAGGCCGCCAAGTCCATGGTCACCAAGAAGGTCGGCGCCCGCTACGACGAGGTGGTGGCGGTGCTGCAGGCCGAATCCCAGCGCCTGCTGGGCTGGCGGGAGAAGCTGGCCGCCGCCCGGCTGCTGGCGGCGACCGAAGCCCTGCTGGCGCTGGGCCAGCCGGTGCTGGACCACTATGAAAGCCGCAAGGCCCGCGCCGGCCTGCTGGCCTATGACGACCTGATCGCCATTGCCCGCCGGGTGCTGAACAACCCGGGCAGCGCCTGGGTGTTGTTCAAGCTGGATGGCGGCCTGGACCACGTGCTGCTGGACGAGGCCCAGGACACCAACGGCACGCAATGGGGCATCGCCGCCGCGCTGACCGAGGAGTTCTTCGCCGGCGCGGGCGCGCGCGAGGGCGAGAGGCCGCGCACCGTCTTCGCGGTGGGCGATGTGAAGCAGTCCATCTACAGCTTCCAGGGCGCCGACCCGGCCGGCTTCGGCGAATGGGAAGCCCGCTTCCGCCGCCAGGTGGAAGGGCTGGGCCAGGGGTTCGCCAGCGTGCGGCTGGACGTTTCCTTCCGCTCCACCGCGCCGGTGCTGGCGCTGGTGGATGCGGTCTTCGCCGCCGGCCCGGCGCGCGATGGCGTGGTGCCGCCGGGCGAGACCCTGGCCCACCTGCCCAATCGCACCGGCCAGGCCGGGCTGGTGGAGTTGTGGCCGCTGCTGCCCAAGCTGCCCACGCCGCGGCCGGAAGCCTGGGACGTGCCGGAAACCCCGGAACGCACCACCGGCGCCGAAGCCCAGTTGGCCGAGGCGTTGGCGGCACGCATCGCCCATATGGTGGCCGAGGAAACCCTGCCGGCGCGCTGCGAGGACCCGGCCCGGCCGGCGCCGCGCCGGGTGCGCCCCGGCGATATCCTGGTGCTGGTGCGCCGCCGTACCCGCTTCGTGCAACTGCTGGTGCGGGCGCTGAAGGAACGCAAGGTGCCGGTGGGCGGTGTGGACCGGCTGCACCTGGTGGAACAGATCGCGGTGCAGGACCTGCTGGCGCTGTGCGACGTGCTGCTGCTGCCGGACGACGACCTGCAACTGGCCGCGCTGCTGAAATCCCCGCTGTGCGGCGTGGATGAAGCCGCGCTGCTGGCCCTGGCCTGGGGCCGCCCCGGCAGCCTGTGGGCGGCGCTGCTGCGCGAACGCGGCAGCGACACCGCGCTGGGCCGCGCCGCCGCCTGGCTGGCCCGGCTGGCCGACCGGGCCGACCTCATCACCCCGCACGCCCTGCTGGCCGAGGTGCTGGGCGAAGCCGGCGGCCGCGCCCGGCTGCTCGCCCGGCTGGGGCCGGACGCGGCGGACCCGCTGGACGAGGTGCTGAACGCCGCCCTGGCCTATGAAAAGCAGCATCCGCCCAGCCTGCAGGGCTTTGTCCACTGGCTGCGGCGCGGCAATGCCGAGGTGAAGCGCGAAACCGAAAGTGCCGCCGACGCGGTGCGGATCATGACCGTGCATGGCGCCAAGGGGTTGCAGGCGCCGGTGGTGCTGTCGGACCTGGGCGCCGGGCGGGGCGGCAAGACGCTGCGCTGGGTGGAGCAGGACGGGGTGGAACTGCCGCTCTGGGCGCCGAACAACCGGCGCGAGTTCCGCAGCCCGGTCTTCGCCGCCCTGCTGGCCAGCGAGGCCGCCGCCGCCGCCGAGGAAGACAACCGCCTGCTCTACGTGGCGCTGACCCGGGCGGAGGACCGGCTGCTGGTCTGCGGCTGGGGCGAGCCGAAGCCGGAGAGCTGGTACGGCAAGGTGGCCGAGGGATTCTCCCGCCTGGATGGGGCCGAGGAACAGCCCTTCGATGCTACCGCCTTCGGCGGCGCGGCGGGGGCTGACTTCGGCGGTGGCGCGCTGCGCTGGCTGGCGCATGAGCAAACCGCGCCGCCCCAGGCCGACCGCGCGGTGGCGTCGCGGCACCGTGCCGCGCTGCCGCCCTGGGCCCTGGTGCCGGCGCGGGCCGAAGCGGCGGGGCGCAGCCTGCAACCCTCCGCCTTGCCGGGCGAGGAGCAAACCCCGGCCGCTGCGCCGCATGGCAGCGCCGACCCGCTGGGCCAGCGGTTCCGCCGCGGCCGGCTGCTGCATGCGCTGTTGCAGCACCTGCCGGAACGCCCGGCACCGGAACGCGAGGCCGCCGCCCGCGGCTTCCTGGCGCGGCCCGGCCATGGGCTGGACGCCGCCGCCCAGGCCGAGGCCCTGGCCGAGGTGATGGCGCTGCTGGCCACGCCGGAACTGGCCCTGGCCTTCGGGCCGGACAGCCTGGCCGAGGCGCCGCTGGCCGGGGAGGTGGGCGGCGCGCTGATCGCCGGCCAGGTGGACCGGCTGGTGGTGCGGCCGGACCGGGTGCTGGTGCTGGACTACAAGACCAACCGCCCGCCGCCGGCCACGCCGGACCGGGTGGCACCGCTGTACCTGCGGCAGATGGCGGCGTATCGGGCGGTGCTGCGCCAGGCGTTTCCGGGCCGGGCGGTGGATTGCGCCCTGGTCTGGACTTACGGCGCCAGCGTCATGCCGCTGCCGCATGCCCTGCTGGACCAGCATGCGCCGGCCCGTATGGCCTCCCCCGCTTGACCGGAAGGCGCCGGCACCCGACTTTCAGCAGCGGAACCGGGGTGTGACCCGTTTGGAGCGATGCCAATGAGCGAATTGACCAAGGCCGTCACCGACGAGACCTTCAAGCAGGATGTGCTGAACGCCCCCGGCCCGGTGCTGGTGGATTTCTGGGCGGAATGGTGCGGCCCCTGCAAGATGGTGGCGCCGATCCTGGACGAGATCGCCAAGGAATACGGCGACAAGCTGACCATCGCCAAGGTCGACATCGACAGCAACCCGATGTCCCCGAACGAGTATGGCGTGCGCGGCATCCCGACCATGATCCTGTTCAAGGACGGCAAGGTCGTGGACATGAGCGTCGGTGCCAAGCCGAAGGGCCAGCTGAAGGGTTGGCTGGACAGCAAGCTGGCCTGAACCGGCCAAGGCAAGCGACCGGCCCGGGACCGTTCAGGTCACCGGGCTGGCGTCTGCCTGCAGAACTTCGCCGGCCAGGTAGAGGCTGCCGCAGACCAGCACCCGCGCCGCCGGGCTGGGCGGCAACTGCGCCAGCGCCGCGGCCAGGGTTGGCCCTGGCTGCGCCCGGCCCTGGCTGGCGGCGATGATCTGTTCCACCGGCATGGCCAGATGCTGGCCCGGTTCGGCGATGGCGTGCAGCGTGGTGGCGAAGGGCAGCAGCGGGTGGAGGAAGTCCCCGGCCGCCTTCGACTGCTTCATCCCCACCACCAGATGCAGGGGCCGGTCCTGCCAGCCCGGCAGGTGCGCGGCCAGGGCCTCGCCGGCGCCGGCATTGTGGCCGCCATCCAGCCACAGCTCCCACCCCGCCGGCAGCCCGGCCGCCAGCGTGCCGTGCAGCCGTTGCAGCCGGGCCGGCCAGGTGGCGCGGCGCAACCCCTCGGCAATGGCGGCCTCGCTCAGCCAGGGCGGGTTCCAGGCCCGCAGCGCGGTGATGGCGATGCCGGCATTGTCCGCCTGGTGCGGCCCGGGCAGCGCCGGCGGCGGCAGTGCCAGGGTGGTGCCATCATGCTGGTAGCGCAGGCCGCTGGCGGTCAACTCGGCCTGCCAGTCCTGGCCGCGGCGCAGCAGGGGGGCGCCCTGGGCGGCGGCCTCGGCCAGCAGCACCGCCAGTGCCCGTGGGTCTTGCCGGCCGGTGGCGCAGGGTACGCCGGGCTTGATGATGCCGGCCTTCTCCCCGGCGATGCCTTCCAGCCGGTCGCCCAGGAAATCCGTATGGTCCATGGAAATGCTGGCGATGCAGCAGGCGGCGGGGCGGGCGACGACGTTGGTGGCGTCGAACCGGCCGCCCAGGCCCACTTCCAGCACCAGCATGTCGGCCGGCACCCGGGCGAACAGCAGCAGCGCCACCGCCGTCGTCACCTCGAACACCGTGATCGGCAGGCCGGCGTTCCGGGCCTCGACCTCCTCCAGCGCCGCGATCAGCGCGGCTTCGGAAACGAGGTCCCCCGCCAGCCGGATGCGTTCATGGAAGCGCACCAGGTGCGGGCTGGTATAGACATGCACGCGCTGGCCGGCGGCCTCGCCGATGGCGCGCAGGAAGGCGCAGGTGCTGCCCTTGCCGTTGGTGCCGGCCACATGCACCACCGGCGGCAGGGCGCGTTCCGGGTTGCCCAGCGCGTCCAGCAGCCGTTGCAGCCGTTCCAGGCTCAGGTCGATCAGCTTCGGGTGCAGCGCGTGCAGCCGCTCGATGATCGCTTCGCTGCGCGGCATCAGTGCGGGGCGGCGGTGCCGGCTTCGGGCGCGGGCAGCGCGATGGCGGCCGGCAGGGCGGCGCCGTCCGGTTCCATCGCCGCTTCCGGCATGCGCAGCAGGCTGATGGTGCGGGCCAGGGTGGCGCGCATGTCGCCGCGCTTCACCACCATGTCCAGGATGCCGTGCGCCAGCAGGTATTCGGCGCGCTGGAAGCCTTCCGGCAGCTTCTCCCGCACCGTCTGCTCGATCACGCGGGCGCCGGCGAAGCCGATCAGCGCGCCCGGTTCGGCGATGTGGATATCCCCCAGCATGGCGAAGCTGGCGGTGACGCCGCCCGTGGTCGGGTCGCACATCACCACGATGTAGGGCAGCCCGGCTTCCTTCACCATGCGGGTGGCGATGACGCTGCGCGGCATCTGCATCAGGCTGATGGTGCCTTCCTGCATGCGGGCACCACCGGAGGCGGTGAACACCACCAGCGGGGCTTCCTGCAGCACCGCCAGGCGCGCGGCGGTGACCAATGCCTCCCCGACGCCGGCCGACATCGAGCCGCCGAGGAAGCTGAAGTCGAAGGCGGCGCAGACCACGCGGTTGCCCTCGATGGCGCCATGCGCCACCAGCACCGCGTCTTCCTGCCCGGCCTTCAACTGGGCTTCCTTCAGCCGGTCCGAATAGCGCCGCTGGTCGCGGAAGCGCAGCGGGTCGGTCGGGGCCTTGGGCAGTTCAATTTTCTGCCAACCCGGGTCCATGGTGTAGTCCAGCCGGGTACGGGCGCCGACGCGCATGTGGTGGCCGCAATGCGGGCACACGTGCAGCGCGCGTTCCAGGTCCCGGTGGAAGATCATCTGCTCGCAGGCCGGGCACTTGTGCCACAGGTTCTCCGGCACCTCCCGCGGGGCGCCGAACAGCGTCTTGATCTTGGGCAGCGCCCACTCGCTGATCCAGTTCATGCCGCGTTACCTCGCACCGCCTCCGCCAGGCCACGCACCTGGTCCAGCACCAGGCGCATGGTGTCGGGCCGGGCGTGGCCGTTTTCGTCCAGGCTGGCGGCCAGCGTGTCCACGATGGCGGTGCCGACCACGGCGCCATCGGCGATGCCGGCGGCTTCCGCGGCCTGCTGCGGCGTGCGCACGCCGAAGCCGATGGCGATCGGCAGGTCGGTGAAGCGGCGGATGCGCGGAATGGCGGCTTCCAGCACGTCCTTGGCGGCGCTGCGGGTGCCGGTGATGCCGGTGATGGAGACGTAGTAGACGAAGCCGCTGGTGGCCTTCAGCACGCGCGGCAGGCGCGCGTCATCCGTGGTTGGCGCCACCAGGCGGATCAGGTCGAGGCCGGCGGCCTTCGCCTGCGGCTCGATCTCGTCGGCTTCCTCGGGCGGTACATCCACGATGATGAGGCCATCCACGCCGGAGGCCGCGGCGTCGACGCAGAAGCGGTCCACGCCATAGCTCAGGATGGGGTTGTAGTAGCCCATCAGCACCACCGGGGTGGTGTCGTTCTCGCTGCGGAAGTCGCGCACCAGGGCCAGCACGCCGGGCAGGGTGGCGCCGGCCTTCAGCGCGCGCTGGGCGGCGCGCTGGATGGCCGGGCCATCGGCCATCGGGTCGGTGAAGGGCACGCCGACCTCGATGATGTCGGCGCCGGCGCCCGGCAGGCCGCGGATGATCGCCAGGCTGGTGGCGGCATCCGGGTCGTAGGCCTGCAGGTAGGTGACCAGCGCGCCCCGGCCCTCGGCCTTCAGGGCGGCGAACTTGGCGGCAATGCGGCTGCCGTTGCGGGACTGATTCACGCTTCGCTCCTCGCTGCGCTGCGGTGCTGCGCGATCAGGCCCGTCACAGCTGCACCCCCAGGTGCTTGGCGACGGTGAAGATGTCCTTGTCCCCGCGGCCCGAGAGGTTGAGCAGGATGATCTTGTCGCGGTCCAGCGTGGGCGCCAGCTTGGCGATGTGCGCCAGGCCGTGGCTGCATTCCAGCGCCGGGATGATGCCTTCGAGCTTCGAGCAGAGCTGGAAGGCTTCCAGCGCCTCGCTGTCGGTGGCGCCGACATATTGCACCCGGCCCAGTTCATGCAGCCAGGAATGCTCCGGGCCGATGCCGGGGTAGTCCAGCCCGGCGCTGATGCTGTGCGCCTCGATGATCTGGCCGTCGCCATCCTGCAGCAGGTAGGTGCGGTTGCCGTGCAGCACGCCGGGGCGGCCCCGGTTCAGCGAGGCCGCGTGTTCCGGCGTGTCCATGCCGCGGCCGGCGGCTTCCACGCCCACCATGGCCACGCTGGGGTCGTCCAGGAACGGGTGGAACAGCCCCATGGCGGAGGAACCACCGCCGACGGCGGCCACCAGCACGTCCGGCAGGCGGCCCTCGGCTTCCAGCATCTGCACCTTGGCTTCGTCACCGATGACGCACTGGAAGTCCCGCACCATGGTCGGGTAGGGGTGCGGGCCGGCGACGGTGCCGATGATGTAGAAAGTGTTGTCGACGTTGGCGACCCAGTCGCGCATGGCCTCGTTCAACGCGTCTTTCAGGGTGCGG
>CANBXZ010000061.1 GCA_947373495.1 Acetobacteraceae bacterium | reverse complement strand
TGTCGTAGCTGAACCAGGCGCCGGATTTTTCCACCACGCCGGCTTTGACGCCGAGGTCGAGCAATTCGCCGACCTTGCTCACGCCTTCGCCATACATAATGTCGAATTCCACCTGCTTGAACGGTGGCGCCACCTTGTTCTTGACGACCTTGACGCGCGTCGTGTTGCCGACAACCTCGTCGCGGTCCTTGATCTGGCCGGTGCGGCGGATGTCGAGCCGGACCGAAGCATAGAACTTGAGCGCGTTGCCACCGGTGGTCGTCTCCGGGTTGCCGAACATCACGCCGATCTTCAGCCGGATCTGGTTCAGGAAGATCAGCAGGCAGTGCGACCGGCTGACCGAGCCGGTGAGCTTGCGCAGCGCCTGGGACATCAGCCGGGCGTGCAGGCCGACATGGCTGTCGCCCATCTCGCCTTCCAACTCGGCCCGCGGCACCAGGGCGGCGACGCTGTCCACCACCAGCACGTCGATGGCGCCGGACCGCACCAGCGTGTCGCAGATCTCCAGCGCCTGTTCGCCGGCATCCGGCTGGCTGATCAGCAGGTTGTCGATATCCACGCCCAGCTTCTTCGCATAGCCGGGGTCCAGCGCGTGCTCGGCGTCGATGAAGGCGCAGGTGCCGCCCTTCTTCTGGGCCTCGGCGATGGCGTGCAGCGCCAGGGTGGTCTTGCCCGAGCTTTCCGGGCCGTAGATCTCAACGATGCGCCCCTTGGGCAGGCCGCCGATGCCCAGCGCGATGTCCAAGCCCAGCGAGCCGGTGGAGATCACCTCGATCTCGCCATCCAGGGTCTGCTTGGCGCCCATCCGCATGATGGAGCCCTTGCCGAAGGCACGCTCGATCTGGGACAGCGCCGCGTCCAGAGCCTTGTTCTTGTCTGCTGCCATAGTCCGCATTCCCTGCTGCTGCTGCGTCGCCCCGGCCGCAACCCAGGCGCGAAAGTTCAGTGGTTGTATCGCCCACGAACATAACACGCCCTGGTAGTTCTGGAACAACTCGAAAACGAAAGGTTAATCCGTCGGTTAACCAATTGGCGCCAATATGTTCCCATCAGACCGCGAAAACAAGAACATTTAGGGTACGGAAGCCGCCGCCAGGGCCTGCCCCACCGCCGCCAGCAAATCCGCCGGCGCATAGGGCTTGGCCACGAAGCGAATGGCTTCCGACTCCAGATCACAGCCGATGGTGCTGGCAGCGTAGCCCGAAAGCAGCAGCACCGGCAGGCCCGGCCAGCGTTGCCGCAACGCCCGCGCCAGGGCCAGGCCATCCATCCCCGGCATCGAGACATCGCTCACCAGGGCCGCCGGGGTGGCCCCGGCCGCCACCAGGTCCAGCGCCGCCTCGGCGTCCTCGGCCGCCAGCACGGCGTAGCCGGCGCGGGCCAGGGCGCGTTCCGCCAGCCGGCGCAGCGGCGCCTCGTCCTCCACCAGCAGCAGCGGCTGCGCCGGCGGCAGCGGGGCCGGCGCGGCGGCGGCGGGCGGCGGCGGCTCGGCCGGCGGGGCGCCTTCATGGCGCGGCAGATGGATGCGGAAGCAGGTGCCCTGCCCCGGCGTGCTCTCCACCCCGATATGCCCGCCCGACTGCGCCACGATGCCCTGCACCGTGGCCAGCCCCAGCCCGGTGCCGGCGCTGCCCTTGGTGGAAAAGAACGGGTCGAAGATCCGCGCCAGCACCTCGGGCGGCATGCCATGGCCGGTATCGGCCACCTCCAGCACCGCATAGCGGCCCGGCGGCAGCGCGGCGCGGCCCTCGCCTTCCGGCCGCAGCACCACGGCATGGCCGGTGCTGATCCGCAGCCGCCCGCCCTCCGGCATGGCGTCCCGGGCGTTCAGCGCCAGGTTCATCACCACCTGGCCAAGCTGGGTCGGGTCCACCTTCACCAGCCGGCCGGGCTGTTCCAGCACCAGGTCCAGCGCAACCCGCGCCGCCAGCGACCGGCCGAGCAGATGCACCGTGCCGGCCACCACCTCGTTCAAGGAAACCACGCGCGGCAGCAGGGTTTGCTGGCGGGCGAAGGCCAGCAGGTTCTTCACCAGCTCGGCGCCGCGCCGGGCCGCGGCCTGCACCTGGTCCAGTTCCACCAGCGCGGCCGGGGGCAGCCCCAGGCCGCGCGCCGCCTCCGCCCCGCCAAGGATGGCGGTCAGCAGGTTGTTGAAGTCATGCGCGATGCCGCCGGCCAGCCGGCCCACGGTTTCCAGCCGAGACCCCCCGGCCAGCCGCGCTTCCGCCCGCCGCGCCAGGGTGATGTCGCTGACCCGCAGCAGCAGCGTGTCGCCGCCCTCCACCGGGCCCAGCACCAATTGCCAGCGGGCATCCTCGGGCGCCGAAGGGTCCGCGGGCCGGGCCTCGAACGGGGCGATCGCCTGGGGCGCCGCCAGCGCGGCGGCCAGGGCCGGCTGGTCGGGCGCGGCCAGCAGCACGGCGGCGGGGGTGCCTTCGCGCAGCGGCAGCGCCGGGCCAGCCAGCCGGCGCAGCGCCGCATTGGCCGCCAGCAGCAGCCCCTCGGCGGAAACCAGCGCGGTGGCCTCGGGCGCGGCCTCGAACAGGCGGCGAAACGCGGCATCGGGCGGCGCGGCGCGGCGGCGCCACAGGCGCGGGCGTTCAACCATCGGCCCGCGCCACCTGGCGGCCTTGCAGGCTGTAGACGTAGGAGATCACCTCGGCCACCGCCTGCCAGTGTTCGGGCGGCACTTCGGTGTCCGGCTCCAGCCGATGCAGGGCGCGGGCCAGGGGCGGATTCTCCACAATGGGCACCCCATGCTGCGCCGCGACTTCCCGAATGCGCAACGCCAGGCTGTCCATGCCCTTGGCCACCACCTTCGGCGCCGCCGAGGCGCCGGGCTCATAGGCCAGCGCCACGGCGTAGTGGGTCGGGTTGGTGATGACGACCGAGGCGGTGGGCACCGCCGCCAGCATGCGCCGGCGGGCGCGCTGCATGCGGATCTGCCGCTGCCGGCCCTTCACCTGCGGGTCGCCGTCGCTGTCGCGGGCCTCGTCGCGCATCTCCTCGCGGCTCATCCGCAGGCGGCGCATGTGGCGCAGCCGCACCCACACCAGGTCGGCGGTGCCGAGCAGGGCATAGACCACCAGCGCCGCGGTCATCAGCCGCAGCGCGTGGCGGCCCACCTCCGCCAGCAGCCCCCCCACCGGGCGATGCAGCGCCTGCTGCAGCGCCACCAGGTCCAGCGCGCGCCACAGCGCGGTGCCGAGCAGCACCAGCTTCAGCAGGGTGCGGCCCAGTTCCATCACGCTGTCCAGGCTCAACAGCCGCTTCAGCGCCGCCATCGGGTTCAGCCGGTTGAAATCCGGCGCCAGCGCGGCACCGCGCACCAGGAAGCCGGTTTGCAGCAGGGTGGCGCCGGCGGCGGCCAGCAAGGCGCCGGCGGCCACCGGCAGCGCCGCCAGCAGCCCGCCGCGCAATACCTCCTGCAAGGCCAGGAAGGGGTCCAGCGCATGCGCGCCGGAGAGCACCCCGCGCAGCACCCGCAGCAACTCCCCGCCCAGCGACGGCAGCGCGATGGAGGCCGCCAGGGTGGCGCCGGCCAGGCTGGCGAAGCCCACCGCTTCCTTGGAAAGCGGGACATTGCCTTCCTCCCGCGCGCGTTCCAGGCGCCGCGGCGTGGCGGCTTCCGTGCGGTCCGCGGCGTCGCCTTCCTCGGCCATGGCTCAGTTCAGGCCAGGCAGCGTGGCCAGGCTGGCCTGGGCGGCGTCCTGCCACACCCGCAGCAGCGCCGGCAGCACCAGCGCCAGCAACACCAGCCCGAGCAGGATCTGCCCCGGCGCGGCAATGGTATAGGCCGGCACCTGCGGCGCCACCCGCGCCAGCAGCGCCAGCGCCAGGTTGGACAACACCGAGGCCAGCAGCAGCGGCGCCGCCAGCCTGAGCGCCAGGGAGAAACTCTCGCTGACCGCCTGGGCGATGGCATCCGCCGTGGCCCCCAGCGGCACGGCGGCGCCGGGCGGCAGCAGGGCGTAGCTCTCCACCAGCGCCCGCAACGGCAGCGCATACAGCCCCGAGGACAGCATGGCCGTGGCCGCCAGCAGCCCGAACAGCCGGGCCGGCGCCGTGGTCTGCGCCCCCAGCGAGGGGTCGGTCTGCAACGGGCTGGCCAGGCCGATCATCAGCGCCGCCGCCTGCCCGGCCTGCACCAGCGCCAGCGCCACCAGCCGCGCGGTCAGCCCGAGCCACAGCCCCACCAGCACTTCCAGCGCAATCAGCCGCACCAGCGCCGGCACCGCTTCCGGCGCCGCGGGCAGGCCAGGGCCCAGCACCGGCAGCAGCAGCAACGGCAAGGTCAGCCCCAGCGCCAGCCGGATGCTGGCGGGAATATCCTGCTCCCCCAGGCCCGGCAGCAGCAGGCTGGCGGCGCCCAGCCGGCAGAACAGCAACAGGAAATGAAAGGCTTCGGCGGCAAGGTCGGCCGGCACCTCATGGGGCTCCGCCGGCCGCCACCACGCGGTCGAACATCCGGCCGGCGAAGCCGCGCATCGCCCCGCCCATGGCCGGGCCCAACAGCGCCAGCACCAGGCCCATCACCACCAGCTTGGGCAGGAAGGCCAGGGTGCTTTCCTGAATCTGCGTCAGCGCCTGCACCACGGAAATGATGACGCCCACCACCAGCATGGCCAGCAGCGGCGGGCCGGCCAGTTGCACCGCCAGCCACAGCGCGTCGGCGGTGGCGTCGTTCAAATCGGCATCCGCATCACGTCCTGGTAGGCGGCCACCACCCGGTCCCGCACCGCCACCGCGGTTTGCAGCGCCAACTCGGCGCGGGAGACGGCGACCACCACCTCGGTCACGCCGCCCTGCCCGGCCAGCGCCTGGGCCGAGGCGGTATCGGCGGCATGGCCGGCTTCCAGCGCCCCCTTGGAGACCTGTTCCAGCAGCGCGCCGAAGCTGCTGCCGCCGGCCGCCGGAGTTTCCCCGCCAATGGCCTGCGCCGCGCGATACGCCGCCGCGGCGGCCGAGCCGGGGCCGATGGCGGCCACCATCAGCCGAGCGCCTGGATGGTGCGCGTCAACATGCCCCGGGTGGTTTCCAGCACCGCCAGGTTGGCGCTGTAGGTGCCATTGGCCTCGCGCATGTCCATCGCCTCGATCGCCGGGTCCACGTTCGGCAGCTTCACGTAGCCGGCGGTGTCGGCGGCGGGGTGGGAAGGGTCGTAGCGTTGCGGAAACACCTCGGCATCCGTGCCCACGCGGCTGGCGCGCACCGTGCTGGCGCCCACCGCGCGGTCCATCTGGTTGGCGAAGGTGACGGTCTTGCGCCGATACGGCTCCGCCCCCGGGGACTGGCCGGTGCTGTCCGCATTGGCCAGGTTCTCCGCCACCACCCGCAGCCGGGTGGCCTGCGCCTGCATGCCGGCGGCGGAGATACGAAGAGCGCGGTCGAGGTCCATGGCGATGCTCCTGCGGGTGGAAAAGGCGGCTTCAGGCGCGACCCAGCGCGGTGCGGTACATCGCCGCGTAGCGCCGGTAGAGATTGATGGCCAAGGCATGCGCGGTGTCGGTTTCCGCCATCCGCACCGCCTGCTGGTCCAGCGAGACGGCGTTGCCATCCGGCGTGCGTTCGGTCACCGCGTGGTCGGCGCGGGCCGCATTGGCGCCACCCGACGGGCCGATATGCCCGGCCTGGGTGCGGGCCAGCGTCACGCCGCCGCCGCGCGGGCTCAACAGCTGGGCGAAGCTGCGCAGGTCGCGCGGCTGGTAGCCGGGGGTGTCGGCGTTGGCGATGTTCTGGGCCAGCACGCGCTGCCGGCTTTCCAGCCAGCCAAGCCGGCGTTCCGTCAGGGCCAGAAGAGGGTCGCCGGGGATGTCCATGGGCGCAGCATGCGGCCACAGCGGCAAAGCTTCGGTTAACGCCGGGGCCGCGGATGATCGCGGCGCAGAACGCCTGCCCTAAGCTTTGGGTAATCGGCGCATGGCATCGTGCGGGCATGAGCAAAGGCCCTGCTGACAAGGCGCTCGCCGCCATTGATTCCCTGCGTGGCACCGTGACCATGGCGCGCGTGCTGGTGCAGAGCGGCCGCGCCGTGGACCTGGCCGGGCTGGACGCGGAAGCGGCAACGCTGTGCGCCCAGGTGGCCAAGCTGCCCGGCCCCACCGGCCAACGGCTGCGCCCGGCGCTGCTGGCGCTGGTGCGGGACGTGGAAGGGCTGGCCGCCACCCTGCCCAGCCCGGCGGAACAACCATGACCCTGGCCGCCGGCGCCCAGGCGTTGCTGGCGCTGGCGTTGGTGCTGGCGCTGGCCTGGGCGGCGGCGCGGGCGTTGCGCGGCAGCCGGTTGGCCGGCCCCGAGGGCAAACGCCTGCCGGGCAAGCGCCTGCAATTGGCCGAATCCCTGGCGCTGGACCCGCGCCGCCGCCTGCTGCTGCTGCGCTGCGACAACCGCGAGGCGTTGGTACTGACCGGCGGCGGGCAGGATGTGCTGCTCGGCTGGCTGGGCGAGGCGCCCGCGCCCGTGGCCGCCCCTGCCCCCGCCCCCACCAGGACCGGCGGGCTGGCGCTGGCGGTGCTGGCGCTGCTGCTGCTGGCCGGCCCGGCCGGCGCGCAGAGCCTGGCCATCGACCTCGGCGCCGCCGGGCAGGCCGGCTCCACCTCCCGCCTGGTGCAGTTGACCGCGCTGGTGGGGCTGCTGTCGCTGGCGCCCTCGCTGCTGGTGATGGTGACCGGCTTCGCCCGCATCGCCATTGTGCTGTCGCTGCTGCGCAGCGCCATCGGCGCCCAGGGCGTACCGCCCAACCCGGTGCTGGTGGGGTTGGCGCTGTTCCTGACCTTCTTCGTGATGCAGCCGGTGTTCGAGGCCAGTTGGCAGACCGGGCTGGCGCCGATGATGGAAGGCCGCATCACCGAACTGGAGGGGCTGCGCCTGAGCGCCGAGCCGTTCCGCCACTTCATGGTGGCCAATGTGCGCGACGCCGACCTGGCGCTGTTCCAGGACCTGGCGCAACTGCCACCCACCGCCAGCGCCGAGCAGGCCAGCTGGCGCGTGCTGGTGCCGGCCTTCCTGGTGGGCGAACTGAAGCGCGCCTTCGAGATTGGCTTCCTGCTGTTCCTGCCCTTCCTGGTCATCGACATGGTGGTGGCCAGCCTGCTGATGTCGCTGGGCATGATGATGCTGCCGCCCAGCGTGGTGAGCCTGCCGTTCAAGCTGATCTTCTTCGTGCTGGTGGATGGTTGGCGGCTGGTGGCGGGCAGCCTGGTGCAGGGGTTTGCCAACTAGCGCGGCGGGCGTAAGCATTCGCGCCATGTTCCGTCGCACCCTGCTCGCCGCCCTCGCCACCCCCGCCCTGGCCCTGCCGGCGCGGGCACAGTCCTGGCCCAGCCGCCCCATTCGCGTGGTGGTGCCGTTCCCGCCCGGCCAGGCCACCGACATCATGGCCCGGCTCATCGCCGAACGGCTGGGCGGCGTGCTCGGCCAGCAACTGCTCATCGACAATCGCGCCGGCGGCGCCTCCATCCCGGGCATGGAGGCGATCAAGCACGCCACCCCGGATGGCCATACGCTGGGCATGGCCAGCAGCGGCCCGCTCTCGATCAACCCCGCGGTGATGTCCCGCCTGCCCTATGATGTGGAACGCGACTACGCCCCGGTGGCGCTGGTGTTCACCACGCCGCTGATCGCGGTGGTGAACCCGGCCGCCGGCTTCACCTCATTGGCCGAACTGGTGGCCCGCGCCAAGGCGGCGCCGCGCAGCATCGACTATGCCTCGGGCGGGCCCGGCTCCTCGCTGCACCTGGCGGCCGAGCATTTCTGCCAGCAGGCCGGCATTCAGCTGAACCACATTCCCTATCGCGGCAGCGCGCCGGCCATGGCGGACCTCATCGCCGGCAATGTGAAGCTGATGTTCGACAGCCTGGCCGCGGCGCTGCCGCATATCCAGGGCGGCCGGGTCAAGGCGCTGGGCGTCACCTCGGCCCAGCGCATGCCGCAGGTGCCGGACCTGCCCACCGTGGCCGAAGCCGCCGGGCTGCCAGGGTTCGAGCTGCTGGGCTGGGCCGGCCTGATCGCCCCCGCCGGCACGCCGGCCCCGGTGGTGGCCCGGCTGGCGCAGGAAACCCTGGCGCTGGTGCGCAGCGAAGCCGTGGCACGGCGCATCGTGGAACTGGGCGCCACCCCGGCGCCGCTGGGGCCGCAGGAGTTCAGCGCCTATATCCGCAGCGAACTCGTCAAGCTGCGCGCCGTGGCCCAGGCGGCGGATGTGCGGCTGGACTGAGGCGCCAGCCACCCGGCCGGGACGCTGCGGCCGGGCGGGTAACAAAACCACCGCCCCGGCGAAGCTACAGGCAGGGAGGATCCTGCCATGACCCGTTTAGCTCTCACCCTGTGCGGCCTGCTGCTGATGGCCGCCTGCGCCGCACCGCCCAGCGCCCCCGGTCGCCCCGCGGCGGAAGCGCCAGCCCCGGCCGGCGGCGGCGGCGGGTACTGAACCGCGGCCATCGCCACGCCCGGCCGGGGCCGCCCCCGCCGGCATCGCCCAAGCCGGCGGCACCGAAGGATGCGCATCAGACGAGGGGTCAGCCGTCAGGGCTGACATCGCGCCGGCCATACACGGCTTATTTCATTCTGATATAGTTTTGTATATAATGTTCAATACTTGTATTCCTCGGCGTTGCCGGTTTAGAGTTTCCCTGTTCGCGGCGCTGTGAAGTCGTCGCTCCACTTTAAGGGAATGCTGTGGCCTTGAACGCCAACTCTCTTGCCGGTTGGTTTCGGCTGCGCCGTGTCGGGCGCCATGCCCCGCCGCGCCACCCCCGCGCCCTGCCGCTTGGCGAACCCGTCGCCGACGGCTGACCCGGCAGGGCTGGCCTGAGGCATCGCCGCCTCAGCCGCCCCACCCTTCCCCTCCCAGCAAGCGACACCGCCGCACCACGCGGCCCGGCGTAACCGCGCCCACCCCTGGCAGCGGCCGCCCCTGACCGGGGCTGGCCCGGGGTGTGTCGGCACGTTCGGGGCCGCGCGACCGGCGCCCGTCCCCACGGCATGCCCGCGCCGCCTGGCCGCCCTTGCGGCTGCCCGGCGCCATGCCCGCGTCCCCACTCTCTCTTCAAGGAATATGCATCATGGCCAACGCAACCGACGCGCTGAGCATCAGCTTCGACAACGGCCTGGGCTCGCTGGGCAATGCCTGGAACGTGGACCAGTCGGTCCCCGGCCAGGTCACCCTGGCCGGCAGCTCGGCGCTGATGGAATGGGCCTTCGGCCCCAGTTCCGGCCACGGCTACGGCACCTACACCATCGACGCCAAGGTCACCGGCAACCAGCCCGGCCCCGGCATCATCTTCTGGCCGGGTGACAACCAGTGGCCGGGCCAGGAGTTGGACCTGCTGGAGATCACCCCCGACGGTTCCGGCCGGCAGTACGGCACCATCCACTGGAACGCCAATGGCTCCAACGCCTACGACGCCAAGGTGTTCGACGGCGTGACCAGCGGCGTGTTCCACCAGTACCAGATGGTGTGGGAAGCCGGGCACATCACCTTCAAGGTGGATGGCAAGGAAACCGCCAGCTTCACCGACCACGTGCCGGTGGACTTCGCCCATGGCGGCATGAACGACACCATCGGCTTCATCAACACCAACAACAACACGTCGCTGACGGTGCGCCAGGTGGACTTCACCCCGCAGGGCGGCGGCAGCGTGGCCGCCACGGTGGGCAATGCGGTCAGCGCCGTCACCGCCAACGTCATCACCGCCGCGGTGGACCAGGTGGCGAACGTGGTCAGCACCGCCACCGGCACCAGCAGCGGCACCCAGTACGACAGCTGGGGCGAACCGCTGAAGGCCGATGGCTCGGTGGACTGGGAAGCCCTGGCCGCCACGGTCTATGCCAACCACGAAGCCACCGGCAGCTGGTTCTGGTGAGCCAAGGGCGGCGGGGGCAACCCCGCCGCCACCCTGGCCCGGCCGCAGCCTACTTCGGCAGATGCTGCGCGATGTAGGGCGGCAGGTTGAAGGCGCCGCAGTGGATCTCCGGCGTCCAGTACTTCGTGGTGCCGAGGATGCCGGCCGCTTCGGCGCGGGCGCGGATGGTGGCCACGTCGTGCTGGCGCATGCCGGCGTCCTTGCAGGACCAGCCCAGCGTCATGAAGCCACCGACATAGGTCGGCACCGCCGCCACATAGGCGAAGATGTCCGGGAACACCTTGCCACGGCGCAGGCTGGTCTCGGCCAGTTCCTCGGCCTGCATCGCCGGCACGCCGCACTGGTTCACGATCAGCCCGCGGTCGCTCAGCAGCCGCGCCGCATTGGCGTAGAACTCGTCGGTGAACAGCACCTCGCCCACGCCGATCGGGTCCGTGCTGTCCACGATCACCACGTCGAAGCTGCCGGCCGCGGCCTTGCGCACATAGTCGATGCCGTCGCCGACGATGACCTCGGCGCGCGGGTCGTACCAGGCATTGCCGGCGATGTTCGGCATGTGCTCCTTGCACAGGCGGATCACCTCGCCGTCGATCTCGACCATCACGGCCTTCTCGACGTTCCGGTGTTCCAGCACGCGCTTCAGCACGCCGCCATCGCCGGCGCCGATGATCAGCACGCGCTTGGCCTCGCCATGCGCCAGCAGCGGCACGTGGGTCAGCATTTCCTGGTAGACGAACTCATCGCCCTCGGTGATCTGGATCACGCCGTCCAGCACCATCACCCGGCCATGGGTGAAGCTCTCGAAGATGACGATGTCCTGAAACTCGCTCTGCACCCGCGCGAGTTCGCGCTTCACCAGGAAGCGCTGGCCCCAGGC
Organism: Acetobacteraceae bacterium; assembly: GCA_947373495.1. Classification (GTDB taxonomy): domain Bacteria; phylum Pseudomonadota; class Alphaproteobacteria; order Acetobacterales; family Acetobacteraceae; genus CAIMOR01. Next base: position 5,421 of record CANBXZ010000061.1, on the reverse strand, counting down.
CGGGTAGAGCGATTCGTTGATCCAGCTGTCGGTCGCCATCGCGGCCTCCTCCAAAACGTCGAAAGGCCGGACCCTGAGGCCCGGCCCTGGTACGGTTGCGCGCGCCTGAAGTTCAGGCGGTCATGCCGCGCTTATGTTCGTTCAGCTGGATGTTGCCGGGCTGGAAGCCCTTCTTCAGCACCGGAATCGCCAGGTACGGATTGCAATCGCCGCAGACGAAGATGTCGAGCGCGGCGTAGTCGCGTTCCGGCCAGGTGTGGATCGACACATGGCTCTCGGCCAGCACCAGCACGCCGGAGACGCCGCTGTTGGGGCCGAAGTGGTGGAAGTGGCCGTGCAGGATCGTCGCGCCGGTGGCAATGGCCGCCTCGCGCAGCACCGCATCAATGTGCTCCGGGTCGGCCAGGTTGGTGGCGTCCCACAGGTCGATGATGAGGTGCGTGCCGGCGAATTTGACGCCATCACGAACAACGAAATAATCCTTCGCCTCCGTCGGGGAGGTTTCGGAATTCTGGGCTTCGCTCGGAAGATCCGAGACCATCCCCAGTGTGACGAGAGCGTCCATAGTCGGGCCCCTTTCCCACCAGCAGATGACCTTGGTGATCGGGTATCGATCAGGTCAACGGGGGGCGCATATGGGGCAGTGGCCCCTGGGGGTCAAATGAATTTAGCCCCCTCGCCCCATATTTTTTCCCGCCATCCCCCGGGGGCGACAGGTGGCCTATCGCGTAACCGGCGCGCCTGCCCGCAATGCCTCCAGCCTTCGCGGCAGGTTCCGGAAAAGCTGCTGTTCGCGTGCCAATCTCGGCAGGTCTGCCAGCCCCTTCAGCGATTCGGCGGTCAGCGCGGCAAAGCCCTCGGCCAGCGGCCCGGCCGGCAGGCGCCCGCCCTGGGCAGTGCGCAGCACCGCCAGCCCGGCTTCGTCGCCCGCCAGCACCAGCAGCGCCGCCTGCCGCAACAGGGTGCGCTGCTGCGCCGCGTCCAGCGCCGCCGGGGCGGCCGGCAAGGCCAGCAGCACGCGGGCACCGGCCGCCGCGGCCGCCGGCCATTCCTGCGCCTCGGCCAACAGGTCTGACAGCGGCGCGGCACCAGCATCGCCCAGCGCCTGCAGCCCCTCCACCGCCTGGGGCAGGTTGCCGCGCCGCGCTTCCGCCCGCGCAGCCAGCACCACCCGATCGCGCGAGAGGGCTTCCGGCAGCGCCTCCCCCTTGGTGGCCTCCAGCGCCGCCAGCGCAGCGGCGGCATTGCCTTCGTCCAGCTTCAGCCCGGCCAGGCGCAACCCCAGCGCGGCCCGACGCGCCGGTTCGGTGGCCCGATCAGCGGCACGCGCCAGCAGGGTGGCGGCGCGGTCGGTCAGGTCCAGCGCCACCAGCCGTTCGGCCAGCAGCGCGGCGGCTTCCTCGGCACGAGGGTCGCCCTGCAGCAGCTCGGCCTGGGTGTCGTGCAGCACCACGGCGGCCAACGGCGGTTCATCCCGCACCGCGGCCAGCAGCGCCGCCACCATGGCCGGGCGCAGCGCCGCCGCCTGTTCCGGAAACATCGCCACGGTTTCCTGCAACAGCGCCAGGGCCACGCGCGGTTCCTTGGCCTGCACCCGCAGTTCCGCCAGCCGGCGGCGCAGCGCCAATTCCACCTCGTCGCCCCGCCAGGCGAACAGCGCCGAGTCCAGCACCCGGGCGGCGCCGGCGGCATCCAGCGCGCCGCTGGCCAGCTTGAGGTCCACCACCCGCCGCAAGGCCAGCGCCCGGGCCCGGCGGTCCGACCCGGCGGCGATCGCTTCATAGGCGGCCAGCGCCTCGGCCGGCTTGCCCGCGGCCTGCAACTGCATGGCCCGCGGCAGCGCCAGCCCTTCCGGCGTGGCGGCGAGCAATTGCGCCAGGGCGGCATGCTCCCCGGCTTCGGCCAGCGCCTCGGCAGCCAGCGGCAGCAGCCGCGCCCGCAACGGCGCCGGATAGTCCAGCAGCAGCGGCAGCGTGGCGGCGAAGCCGGCGGCGGCGCGTTCGGGCTGCGCTTCCAGCGCCGCCAGCGCGGCGCGCCACAGGGTGGTCTCGTCGCTTTCCGGCAACGCCGCATCGCGCAGCGGCCGCGCCTCCGCCACCCGGCCGGCCAGCACCGCCGCCGCGGCCGCCAGCCCGATGGTCCGGGGGTCGGCCGCCGCCGCCGGGTCTTCCGCCATGGCCAGCCCGGCCATCGCCTGGGCTTCCTGGCCCAACCCCAGCGCCAGCAGGGTTTCCGCCGCATCGCGCCGGGCCGGCGCCCGGGCCAGCGGCGCGGCGCCGGCAATGCCGCCCTGTTGCGCCCGCAGCCGGTTCAACAACGCCGGCACCGCGATGGCCGGCAGGTCGAAGCTGCGCGTCATCGCCGGGGCACCACCGGCCGCCGCCGCCGCCGCCGGGTCCAGCGCCAGTTGTGCGCCGCCGGCCGCGGCAATGACGAAGCGGTCATTCTGCGGCGCCAGGGTCACGCTGTCCGAGCGCGCCAGCACCGCCAGGCCCAGCAGCGTGGGCGGCAACTCGAACTCCGCCAGCCGGCGCGGCAGCGGCACCGCCTGCCCGGCTTCCAGCACCGTGCCCAGCAACAGCGGCAGGCCGGTTTCCGGGTCGGTCAGGCTCAGCGCCAGGCCGGGCCGGGTGGCGCGCAGCACGAAGCGCGGCGGCGTGCCGGCCAGGGCTTCCGGCGCCAGGGTGCGCGGCTCGGCCTCGCCATCCCGCCGTTCGTCGCCCCGGGTGAAGTGCAGCACCCAGCCGGGGCCTTCGCGCCGGGCCTGCACCCCGGCGGGCGCGGCCAACGGCAGGCGCAGCACCACGCCGCCGGGCAGCGGCGTCGCCTCCATGGGCGCGAACAACGGCGAGCCGCGCAGCGCCGCCAGGTCCACCGGCTGGGCCGAGGCAAAGGCCATCAGCAAGGTATCGCCCCGACGCAGCACGGCGGCGCCGGCTGGTTCGTTGAACGGCAGATGCAGGGCCGGCGGCTGCCCGGCAACCTGCACCAGGCGTGCCTGCACCGCGCTGAGGGGCGCCAGCACCGCTGGCGGCCGGGGCGGGACAACGGGCGCGACGAGGGGCGCGACGATGGGGGCGATGGCCGGCGCCGGTGTGGCCAATGGGGCGGGCACGGCGGCAACCACCGGGGCCATGACGGGCGGGGCAGCCGGCACGGCAGCGGCCACACGGGCCAGCGCCGCCACCCGCGCCGGCACCGCCGGAGCAGCGACCAACACAGGCGCCGCCGGAGCGGCGGCCAATGCCGGCGCCGCCGGAGCGGCGACCAATGCCGGCGCCGCCGGAGCGGCGACGACCGGCACCACCACAGCGGCAGGCACCGCGGCAGCGCCGGCACGTGGCGGCGGCGGCAGGTTGGCCTGCGCCACCTCCTCGCGCGGGGCGGCGGCGAACACCGCCTCGCGCGGTGGCGCGGCCGGGCGGCCCGGACGAGGCAGCCGCAGCACGGGCGCGGTGAGCGGCGGCGCGGCAGCCTCCACCCGCGGCGCCACGGCTTCCGGTACGCGTTGCGGCGGCGCTTCCGCCACCCGTGGTGCGGCAACAGCAGGTGCCGGCGGTGCGACGGCAGCGGGTGCCGGCGGTGCGGCAACAGCGGGCCCAGGCTCCACCGCGGCCACCACGCGCGGCGCGGCGCGGCCACGGCGCGGGGCCGGCGTGGCCTCGGCGGTGCGCTGCACCGCATCGGGCTCGGCCGCCGGGTCGCTGAGGTCCAGCACCAGCCGGTTATCCATGATGAAATGCCGCACCCGCACGCCGGGGCGCAGCGTCAGCAGCAGGCCCTCCGGCACGCGGGCGATGGCCAGCACATTGCGCGCCAACCGGCCGGAGCCTTCCAGGCTGGGCAGCAGCGCCGCCGGCAGCCGCAGCAGCAGCCGGTCCTCGGTTTGCTCGGCCTGGTATTGCGGCCGGCGCGGCCAGTCCAGCACCACGCGGCTGCGGCCGGGGTGTTCGCCCGCGCGCAGGCCAATGCGCTGTTCCTGCGCGCCGGCCCCCTGGCCGGCCAACAGCAGCAGCGCCAAGGCCAGCGCCGGGCGAAACCGCGGCATCAGTCGAAGCTCGCCAGCAGCTTGTCGATATCCGCCTGCGAACTGGCGTTGCTGGGCAACTGCGGGCCATTGGCCAACTGCTCGCCCTCGGTCGCCTCGGCGCTTTTGGCCACCGCGGCAGGCAGGCTGCCGAAGCGCCCGGTGACCGAGGCAACCCGCGCCTCGATCGCCTTCAACGCCGAAACCACCTTGGCGATGCGCTGGCCAGTGATGTCCTGGAAGCTGCAGGCCTCATAGATGCGGGTGACGGCATTGCCCAGCGCCAGCGCCGCGTCGCCCTGCAACTTGGATTGCAGCGCCTCCAGCGTCTCGCAGGCGTCCAGGATCTCGTTGGTGGCCGTGGCGGTGTGTTCCACCACGGCATCCAGCTCATCCGTCGCCGCCGGGATGTGGCTTTCGTTGATGTCCTCCACGCTGAGCGCGGCAATCTCGCTCTTCGCGCGCTTGACCTCACGGCCCAGCGCCTCAAGCTCCCCGAGCAGCGCCGCCTCGGTCACCGTCAGGTCGCCGGAAAGCGTGCCAAGCACCGCGCGCACCGCGGCCTCGATCTGGTCTGGTGGGTTCCCGTCAGGCATGCCCCAGCACCTTCTCGATCTTGTCGCGCAGGGTTTCCGCGTTGAACGGCTTGACGATGTAGTTGGAAACGCCGGCCTGCTTGGCGGCAATGACGTTCTCGGTCTTGCTTTCGGCGGTGATCATGATGAACGGCGTTTCCTTCAGCCGGGCATCGGCGCGCACCTCCTTCAGCAGGTCCAGCCCGGTCATCGGCGCCATGTTCCAGTCCGAGATCACCAGGCCGAAGCTGCCGGTGCGCAGCTTGCTCAGCGCCTCCTGCCCGTCCGAGGCTTCCTCGACATTGTCGAACTCAAGCTGCTTCAGCAGATTGCGGATGATCCTGAGCATGGTCTTGTAGTCATCCACGATCAGGACGTTGGTATTCTTGTCCATCACTGCTCACCGTCTTCCTATGGAGTGGACTGTTCAGGCGGACGGGCGCGATGGCGCGCCAGTTCCGTGGTCAAAAGGCGGGCCCGGTCCGGCTTCATGGCGCCCAGGATGGGCGCCACCTTGGCCTCGCGCATGCGGTCCACCACCTGCACCAGCACGGCCATCTCCAACTCGTCGAAGATGGTCGCCGCATCACGCGGGCGCATGGTCTCGTAGGTTTTCACCAGCTGTCGCCAGCCGGCTTCCTCCCGCTCATTGCCCTGGGTGCGGGCCTGTTCCAGCCGGCGTTGCAGGGCGGTCATTTCCTCCAGCCGCTGGGTCAACCGGCGTTCGGTGGCGGCCAGCAGCATTTCGCGCTGCGCCAGCGCCTGTTCGCGCTGGTCGATCTCGGCGCGGCGGCCGCGCAGGCTTTCCAGCAGGGCGCG
>CANBXZ010000060.1 GCA_947373495.1 Acetobacteraceae bacterium | reverse complement strand
CGCTCATGCAGCAGGGCCACGGTGGCGGCGTCCAGCCGGCTGGCGGCGGTGGCGGCGGCGGTGATCGCCTCGGCCGGGTCGGCCACCACCTGGGTCGCCAGGCCCAGCGCCAGGGCCTCGGCCGCCGGCACTTCCCGCCCCGCCAGCAGCAGCGCCCGCGCGGCGGTGCCGCCGATGCGCGCCGCCAGCCGCGCGGTGCCCAGCGCCAGCCCGAAGGCCGGCCCCGGGAAGCTGAAGCTGGCGCCTGCCAGCGCCACCCGATGGTCGCAGGCGGCGAACAGGTCCGCCCCGGCGCCGAAGGTGCGGCCGCTGCCCAGCGCCAGCGTGGCGATGGGCATGGCATGCAGCCGCTGCAACACCAGCTCGATCCGCACCACCCGCAACAGCAGGTCGCCGTCGCTCAACTCGGGCAGGTCCGAAAGGTCGAAGCCGGTGCAGAAATGCCGGCCCTCGCCGCGCAGCACCAGCAGGCGGGTGCCGTCGCCCGCCGCCGTGGCCAGGCAGCGTCCAGCGCCGCCACCAGCGCGGGCGAGAGCGCGTTGCCCTTCGCCGCGTTGTTCAGTCGTAGCGTGGTGATCGCGCCATCGCGCTCAACCAGCAGGGTCACAGCTTGTGCGCCACGCCGGCCACCACGCGGTCCACATAGACCTCCGCCATGCCGATGTAGCTGTGCGGGTCCAGCATGGCGTCGATCTGTTCCGGCGTCAGCGCCGCGGCGATGGTGTTGTTGGCCAGCAGCGCATCGCGCAGCGGCTGGCCGTGCTCGAAGGCATGCATGCAGATTTCATAGACCATCTCATGCGCCTCCTGCTTGCCGAAGGTCTTGCCCAGCGCGAACATCACCGGCTCGCTCATCAGCAGGCCGTTCAGCAGGCCCAGGTTGCGCTCCATCATGTCGGCCCGCACCGTCAGGCCACGCAGCACGGCGGCGCCCTTCAGCACGGCGGCATGCGTCATGCACATCAGCCGGCTGGTGAACTCGCGCTCGCTCTGCAGCACCACCTTGTCGCGCTCATGGTCGGCCATCACGCATTCCACCGCCTGCGGCACGATGGCGCGCACGGCGCGGGCCAGGGCGATGATGCCCTCGCAGGCCGGCGGGTTGCGCTTGTGCGGCATGGTGCTGCTGCCGACCTTGCCCGGCGAGAAGGGTTCTTCCAGCTCGGAGAACTCGGTCTTCTGCAACTCGTAGATCTCATGCGCCACACGGCCGACCGTGGCGGTGACGATCGCCAGCGTGCAGGCCAGCTCGGCCATGCCATCGCGCGCGGTGTGCCAGGTGATCAGCGTCTCGGCCAGGCCGAGTTCGGCGAACAGCCCCTTCTGCACCGCGTCGCCCTGTTCCCCCAGTGCCGCCAGCGTGCCGATGGCACCGGCGAAGCTGCCGACCAGGATGCGTTCGCGCAGTTGCGCCAGCCGGTCGATGTTGCGGGCGATCTCGGCGGCCCAACCGGCGGCCTTGAAGCCGAAGGTGATGGGCAGCGCCTGCTGGCCATGGCTGCGGCCGGCCATGGTGGTGCTGCGGTACTTCACCGCCAGGTCGCTGGCCGCCTTCAGCAGCGCCTTCATGGCGGCGTCGATCTCGGCCAGGCCCTCGCGCAGTTGCAGCACCACGCCGGTGTCCATGATGTCCTGCGTGGTGGCGCCGTAGTGCACCCATTCCATCGCCTCGCCGGGGCAGGCCTTCTTCATCTCGCGCAGCAGCGGCACGATCGGGTGGCTGGTGCGGTCCATCTCCAGCTTCATCGCGTCCAGGTCCAGCAGTTCCACCTTGCAGGTGGCGACGATCTGCGCGGCGGCCTCGGCCGGGATCACCCCCAGGCGGGCCTGCACCTTGGCCAGCGCCGCCTCCACGTCCAGCCACTTCTGCACGCAGTTCTCATCCGAAAAGATTTCCCGCATCCGGGGCGTGCTGAATTGGTCGCGGAACAGGCGGCTGTCGCTGACGTAGGTACCCATTGGAACGCATCCTCGTTTGATGGCCGGCAAGGTGCCGCCGGCCGAAGCGTTAGGCAATGGCCGGCTGGCGGTGCAGGTAGCGGCCGGTACCCACCGCGGCCGGCACCAGGGCGCCCTCCCGCAGCGCGAAGCGGCCGCGTACCAGGGTGTGGCGCACCTGGCCGCGCAGCGACCAGCCCTCATGCAGCGAATAGCCGGCGGCGGAATGCTGGTCCTGCCGCCGCACCACGGCCTCGGCGTTCAGGTCCACCACGGCGAAGTCGGCATCCAGCCCCGGGGCGATGCGGCCCTTGCGCGCCGCCAGGCCCATGGCGCGGGCCGGGTTTTCGGCGCACAGCGCGGCGATGCGGCCCAGGCGCAGGCCGCGCTTGTGGTGGCCCTCGCTCAACAGCAGCGGCAACAGGGATTGCAGCCCGGGGCAGCCCGGCGAAGCCTGCCAGATGCCACCCTGCTTGGCGCTGATGTCGCGGTGGACATGGTCGGTGCCGATGGTGTCCATGCCGCCATCCAGCAGCCCTTGCCACAAGGCGGCGCTGTCGCTGGCGGCGCGCAGCGGCGGGTTGATCTTGCCGACATCGCCGATGCTGCTGGTCTCGTCCAGCGTCAGGTAGTGCGGGCAGGTCTCGATGGTGATGTCGGTGCCCAGGGCACGCGCCTGCACCGCGGCCTCATAGGCGGCCTGGGAGGAGATGTGGACCACATACAGCCGGGCGCCGGTGACGCGGCTGAACAGGCCCACGCGCTGCACCGCCTCGGCTTCCACCCAGCCGGGGCGGCTGGCGTTCCAACTGGCCAGGCCGCCCTTGCCTTCCGGGTCCGCCGCCATGGCGCGGTCGCGCAAAATCCAGGCGGCCTCGATGTTCTCCGGGTGCGGGCACAGCAGGGCGCCATGGGCGGCGACGGCTTCGCACAGCCGCAGCAGGAAGCCGTCATCGATATCCGGCAGGCCGAGCCTTTTGCCCTCGCCGCCGCGGTTGTTCATGAACAGCTTGAAGCTGGGCACACCATAGTCGCGCACATAGCGCGGCAGCGCCGCCAACTGCGCTTCGGTGCTGATGATGAAATGATAGCCGAAATCGATCCGCGCCCCGGCCTCGGTCACGGCGCGCACCTCGTCGAACGCGGTCTCGAACGGTTCGGCGCCGAGCCAGTACGGGATGAAGGTGGTGACGCCGCCGGCCGCCGCCGCCGCGGTTTCCGCCGCCGCATCGGCCGGCAGGCGCGGGCGGGAGATGTCCTTGCCGCTGCCCAGGTGCAGATGCGCATCGATCGCGCCGGGCAGCACGTGCAGCCCCTGGGCATCCAGGGTTTCATGCGCCGGCGCGGCCTCTCCGGGGGCCAGGATGGCGGCGATGCGGCCTTCGCGCACCGCGATGTCGGCGGCGACGCCGTCGGTACCCGGCAGCACCACGGTGCCGCCCCGGATCAACAGGTCGAACATGCTCATATCGCCTGCAGCATCGTCAGGGCCTCGTCCGTGCTGGCCACCTCGGCGTATTTGCTGGCCATGTCGAACAGGTTGACGGCGTGGGAGGTGGCGCTGCGGTCATACACCGCGTCCTGCGGCACCAGCACGCGCCAGTTGTAGGCGAAGCCGTCCACCACCGTGCCGCGGACGCAGCCGCTGGTGGTGCAGCCGGTCACCACCAGCGTATCCACGCCCAGGTCCACCAGGTAGCTGGCCAGCGGCGTGCCGAAGAACGCGCTGGGGTGCTTCTTCGGCAGCAGGATGTCCTGCTCACGCGGGGCGATGGCCTCGACGAAGTCGTAGCCGTTGCGCGCCACCGTCATCAGCGCCGGCACCTTCTCCGCCAGGCGGCCCTTGTCGAAGGATTCCTTCGGCGAGACGTAGGGGTAGATGATGGGCCAGCCCTTGTCCCGGAACAGCGCCACCAGCCGGGCGATATGCGCCACCGCGTCCCAGCCCACCTGGCCGCAGGCGGTGGGGAATTCCTTGATCGCGTCCCAGAACGGCGCCGGGGTGGTGCCCACGGTGCGGTACTGCACGTCGATGATCAACAGCGCCGGCCGCTTGCCGATGCCGGAGGAGCGACCGAAGCCGGCGGCATTGTAGGCGCGCTGTTCTTCGGCGGAAATGATCCCGTCCCAGGGCTTCATGATGGCGTCTCCAGGCTTTCCTGGGGCGGACTATGCAGCCCCCCGGCGCTTGCGCCAACATGCCGGGCAAAGGAGCACCCCATGCCGCTTTCCCCCGTGCCCGCGATAGATGCGGTGGTGAACCTGTGGACCGACGAGGCCCTGGCCGCCCGGCCGCAATGGCGGGACGCCTTCTTCGGCGACAAGATGCGGGTGAAGCGGGAAACCGTGCAGGGCGTTTCACTGGAAGCGATGCTGGCGCGGATGGACGCCGCCGGCATCGAGAAGGCGCTGCTGGTGGCGACCAAGGCCGGTCGGCTCGGCCACCCCAGTTGCTACCACCTGCCGTATGAGATGGTGGCCGATGCGGTGCAGCACTATCCGCACCGCTTCCGCGCCCTGGCCGGGATCGACCCGACCGAGGGCATGCGGGGCGTGCGCGCACTGGAACACGCGGTGCGGGAATACGGCTTCGTCGGCGCCCATTTCTACCCGCACTGGTTCGAGATGGCGCCCGACCATGCCCGGGTTTATCCGTTCTACGCCAAATGCTGCGAACTGGACGTGCCGATCCAGATGCAGGTGGGCCAGTCCATGATCTACGCGCCGGACTACCCGGTGCGCAGCACCGGCCGGCCGATCACGCTGGACGGCGTTGCCTGCGATTTCCCCGAGTTGGTGCTGATCGGCATCCATATCGGCATTCCCTGGCATGACGAGATGATCGCCATGGCCTGGAAGCACCCCAACATCTACATCGGCACGGATGCGCACAGCCCGCGCTACTGGCCGCAGAGCTTCATCCACTTCGCCAACAGCTTCGGCCGCGCCAAGGTGCTGTTCGGCACCGATTTCCCGGTGCTGGACTTCGAACGCACCATGGCCGAACTGCTGGCGCTGGGCTTCAAGCCGGAAAGCCTGCAGGCCATTCTGCGCGACAACGCCGCCCGGCTGTACAAGCTGTGACGCTGCACGCCGTCTTCCGCCTGCATGGCCGCAACCGGCCGGACAAGCTGGCCATCATCGACGGTGCCCGCCGCATCGACTTCGCCAGCCTGGACCGCATGATCGACGGCGCCGCCCACCATCTGGCAGCCCGCGGCGTGCGGCGCGGCCACCTGGTGGGGGTGGCGCTGCGCGACACCGCGGAACACCTGGTGGCGCTGCTGGCGCTGGCACGGCTGGGCGGCACCATCCTGCCGATGGATTGCCGCTGGCAGGCCAGCGAGAAGCAGCATGTCGCCCAGCATTTCGGCGCCGCCCATGTTCTGGTGGAGGCCGATGACACCCTGCCCGGCGCCCACGCCCTGCCGCCCGGCTGGGCCGCGGAATCCACCACGCCCCATGACGACCCCGAGGTGACCGGGGAGACCGATTTCGTCCTCTCGCTGTCCTCCGGCACCACCGGCATGCCCAAGGGGCCCCTCACCAGCCAGCAGCGGTTCGAGAACCGCTTCATGGTCTACTGGGTCAACCTGGGCATGAACGCGCACGACGTCTATGTCAGCGCCACGCCACTGTATTTCGGCGGGGGCCGCGGCTTCTCGCTGGCCATGCTGTTCGCCGGCGGCACGGTTTCGCTGTGCTCGCCGCGGGCTTCCATGGCGGAACTGGCGGCGCATGTGGCGGCGGTGCAGGGCACCGTGCTGTTCCTGGTGCCGACGCAACTGCGCCGCGCCCTGCAGGAAGCCCTGCCCGCCCCGGCCTTCCCCAGCCTGCGGGTGCTGATCTCCTCCGGCTCCGCGCTGCACCCGGATGAACGGCTGGCGATCCAGCGGAAGCTGACCCCCAACCTGTTCGAGATGTATTCCTCCACCGAGGGCGGCGGCGTCTCCATCCTCGCCCCGGCCGATTGCGCGCGGCACCCGGACAGCGTCGGCCGCCCGGCCTTCCGCGTGGCGGTGGAGATCGTGGACGAGGCCCACCAGCCGCTGCCCCATGGCGAAGTGGGCCGGCTGCGCTATCGCAGCCCGGCCAGTGCCACCGGCTACTTCAAGGCCGAAGGCGGCGACGCCTTCCGTGACGGCTGGTTCTACCCGGGCGACCTGGCCCGGATGGGACCGGATGGCTTCCTGTACCTGGCCGGCCGCGCCAAGGACATGATCATCCGCGGCGGCGTCAACATCTACCCGCAGGACATCGAGCGCGTGCTGCTGGACCTGCCCGGCGTGCGGGATGCCTGCGTGGCCGGCGCCCCGGCGCGGGAAATGGGCGAGGAAGTCGCCGCCTTCATCGTCGGCGACACCACGGCGGAAGCGGTGCGCCTGGCCTGCCGCGCCCGGCTGGCGCCCTACAAGGTGCCCAGCATCATCCGCTTCGTGCCCGAGATTCCCCGCAATGGCGCCGGCAAGGCGCTGAAGCCGGCCCTGATCGCCAGCCTGGAGGCCGCCCATGCGCCTTGAGATCAACGACGAACTGGCCGAGCTGCGCCAGCAACTGCGCGCCTTTGTCACCGCGAAGCTGGACCCGGTGGCCGCCGAGATCGACCGCACCGACGAAGTGCCCGAGGCCGCCTGGACCCTGCTGCGGGAACAGGGCCTGCTCGGCATGCTGCTGCCCGCCCAGTACGGCGGCGCCGAGGCCGACCTGGCCACCTATTGCCTGGCGCAGGAGGAAGTGGCCCGCTCGCACCGCGTCTTCACCCTCATCATGGATGCGACCAGCGGGCTGACGCCGATCGGCATCTTGCGCCACGGCACCGCGGCGCAGCGGGACAAGTGGCTGCCCGGCCTGTGCAGCGGCGCGCTGCGCGCCAGCTTCGGCCTGACCGAGCCGGATGCCGGCAGCGACGCCGCCGCCATGACCACCCGCGCCACCCGGGCCGCCGGCGGCTGGGTGCTGAACGGCCGCAAGCACTGGATCAGCGGCGCCAACAAGGCCGACGTGGTCATGGTGATGGCGGTGACGGACCCGGTGAAGCGCGCCCGTGGCGGCATCGGCGCCTTCCTGGTGGAAAAGGGCACGCCCGGCTTCGCCGTCACCCGGGTGGACACCACCATCGGCAGCGCCGCCATCCAGCTGGCCGAACTGACCTTCACCGACTGCTTCGTGCCGGATGAGGCGGTGCTGGGCGACCCGGGCAAGGGCTTCGCCATCGCCATGACCTCCCTGACCAATGGCCGGCTGGGGGTTTCCGCCGCCTGCATCGGTGCCGCCGACCGGCTGCTGGAATACAGCGTGGCCCACGCCAAGCAGCGCGTGACCTTCGGCAAGCCGCTGGCGGACCGCCAGGCGATCCAGTGGATGCTGGCCGACAGCGCGGTGGATATCGCGACCGCCCGCGCCTTCATGTACGAAACCCTGCGCAACCTGGCCGCCGGCCACCCGCCCGGCATCGGCCCGGCGATCTGCAAGCTGCATTGCTCCGAAATGGTCGGCCGCGTGGCGGACCGGGCGGTGCAGGTGCATGGTGGCGCCGGGCTGGTGCGCGGCGGCCTGCCGATCGAACGCTTCTACCGCGACATCCGGCATTATCGCGTCGGCGAAGGCGCCTCGGAGGTTCAACGCATGCTCATCGCCCGGGACCTGCTGCAATGATCGCCCGTCGCACGCTGCTCGCGGCGCTGGCCGCGCCCGCCCTCCTCCCTGCGCTCGCGCAGGCCCAGGTGCCTCAAGGCTGGCCAGACCGGCCGGTGCGGCTCATCAACCCCTGGCCGCCGGGCGGCCCGGCCGACCTGGTGGCCCGCCCGCTGGTGCAGCGCCTCAGTGAGACGCTGGGCAAGCCGATGGTGATGGAGAACCGCCCCGGCGCGAATGGCACCATCGCCACCGCCCTGGCGGCGCGCGCGGCACCGGATGGCCATACCGTGCTGTTCAGCCATGCCGGGCCCATCACCATCAGCCCGGTCTTCCAGGCCAATGTACCGTTCGACCCGCAGAAGGACCTGCTGCCGGTGACGCAGCTGGTGTCCTCCCCGCTGGCCATGGTGTGCCGGCTGGGGCTGCCGGTGCATTCGGTGCCGGAGTTGATCGCCTACGCCAAGGCGCAGCGCCAGCCGCTGAGCTATGGCTCGGTCGGCCCGGCCAGCACCACCCACCTGGCCGGCGAGATGCTGGCCCGCATGGCCGGCACGCCGATGCTGCACGTGCCCTATACCGGCTCCTCGGCGCCCATCACCGACATGCTGGGCGAACGCATCGACTTCGGCTTCTTCAACATGGGCGCGGTGATGGGCCACATCTCCGCCAACCGGCTGCGGCCGCTGGCGGTTTCCACGCTGAAGCGCAGCGTGGCGCTGCCCGACCTGCCCAGCGTGCACGAGACCTATCCCGGCTTCGAGGTGAACAGCTGGTACGGCGTGATGCTGCCCGCCGGCAGCCCGCGCTGGCTGGTGGACCGCTACCACCAGGAGTTCCGGGACGCCATGCACCGGCCGGACATCACCAAGCTGATGAACGACAATGGCCTGGACGTGGAAGCCACCACGCCGGAGCAATACGCGCAGAAAATCGCCGATGACCTGAAGCGCTGGCGCGAATTGCAGGCCGCCACCGGAATCCGCGTGGAATGAGCCCCCCGGTCCGCCGCGGCTTCGCCGACACGCCCTTCGGCCAGGTGCATTACCGGGAAGCCGGCCGCGGCCTGCCCGGCGTGCCGCTGGTGATGCTGCACCCGTCCCCCGGTTCGGCGAAGATGCTGGAACCGCTGATCGCGCATTTCGGCCAGCGCCGGCATGTGATCGCGCCCGATACCATCGGCAATGGCGATTCCGCCCCGCCGCCGGATGGCAGCGACCGGCCGATCCCGTGGTTCGCCGCCGCCCATCTGGCCGCGCTGGCGGATTTGGGGCTGGAGCGGTTCGACCTGTATGGCGCCCATACCGGCGCCAATATCGCCTGCGAGATGGCCATCGCCGAACCCCACCGGGCGCGGCGGCTCATCATCGACGGCATTTCGCTGTATTCGCCGGCCGAACGCGCCGACATGCTGGAAAACTACTGCCCCGGCGTGCCGGTGGACCAGATCGGCAGCCAGTTGCACTGGGTGTGGCACTTCGTGCGCGATGCCTACCTGTACTGGCCCTGGTATCGGCGCGGTGCGGCCAATCGGCGCGGCCTGGGCCTGCCCAGCGCGGAAGACCTGCACGACAAGGTGCTGGAGGTGCTGAAGGCGGTGCGGACCTATCACATCCCCTACCGCGCCGCGATCGCCTACGAAAAGGCGGCGCGGCTGCCGCTGGTGGCGGTGCCGACGCTGCTGTGCTGCGCCGAGACCGACATGTTCACCCAGTACTTCGACGCGGTGCAGCGCCTGATGCCCAACGCCCGGCCGGTGCTGACCAAGGGCAGCACCGCACCCGAGACTCTGGCGCTGTACGAGGCCTTCCTGGACGCGACCCAGAGCGTGATCGGCGCAGACTGAAGCGCCGATCACGCTCCAGGTTATTGATTTGTCGCGTGATTCACACCTTGCGGTGAGCACACCTCAGGCGATCACGCTCCAGGTATCGCCGCGACCTTCACGCCTTGCGGTGCTGCCACCGCAGGCGATCACGCTGCTACCCGGCGGCCGCCTGTTCCACCCGCAGCGCCACGTCCAGCGCGCGCAGCCCCACCGCGGCATTGGCTTCCACCGGCGCCCCGGTGGTGACGCTGGCCAGGAAGGCGGCATGTTCCGCCTCAAGGCTGTCGTGGTCGGTCCAGGTGGCGCGGTCCAGGCCCCAGCCGGGCATGTCGGCGCGGCCCTCGGCACCGCCGGGGGCCAGCATTTCCAGGCTGCGGGCCAGGAAATCCACCCGCATCTCACCCTGGGGGCCCAGAAGCCGCAGCCGGCGTTCCAGCGCCACGCTGGCCCGGCTGGCGGTTACCGTGGCCCGCGCGCCATTGGCGAAGCCCAGATGCGCCACGGCGAAGTCCAGCTTGTCCGTCACCACCCGGGCGCCGGCGGCCTGCACCGAAACCAGCGGGCTGCCGGCCAGGTCCAGCACCAGGTCCAGGTCGTGGACCATCAGGTCCATCACCACCGAAACGTCCAGGCTGCGCGGCCGGAACGGCGCCACGCGGGTGGCTTCCAGCGCCAGCGGATGCCGCCCGACCGCGGCCGCCTTCACCGCCCGCAGCGCCGCCGAATAGCGTTCGATATGACCAACCTGCAGCACCAGCTTGCGGGCGGCGGCCTCGGCGGCCAGTTCCTCCGCCTGTTCCATCGTGGCGGCCATCGGCTTTTCCACGAACAGGTGCCGCCCGGCCCGCAGCACCGCCAGGCCCAGCCCATGATGGTAGGCGGTGGGCGCCGTCACCAGCACCGCGTCGCTGGCGGCGATGACCCCGGCGGCATCCAGCGCCGGCACGCCCAGTTCGGCGGCCACCTGGGCGGCCCGGGCCGGGCTGGCATCATGCAGCGCCACCAGGCAGCCCCGGGCCGCCAGCTTCACGGCGTGGAACCGCCCGAAATGCCCCACCCCCAACACGCCAATCCGCGGCAGCATGCAGCCCAACCCCTTCGCCAACCCGGCGCGGCTTTAGACCCGGCGTGCCCCAGGTGGAAGCGCCCAGGCGCCGAATGCCCCGCCACCGGGGGCCGGAACCGCCGTCGGGGTTGCTTCCCTTCCGCTGGGCCGTCATGTTCCGCCCGCCGCAATCCGGGGGGCTTTCCCCGGCCAGGGATTCACTGCCTCCATGCTCTATTTCGCGCGCTGGAAGACCTTCGCCATCCTGGGCGTCTGCCTGCTTGGCATCCTGCTCAGCCTGCCCAACCTGCTGCCGCGCGCCACGCTGCCGGGCTGGGTACACCAGCTTTCGCTGGGGCTGGACCTGCGCGGCGGCAGCTACCTGCTGCTGGAGGTGGATACCGTGGCGGTGGTGCGGGAACGGGTCGAATCCCTGGCCGATGGCGCCCGTACCAAGCTGCGTTCCGGCAATATCGGCTACCTGAACCTGGCGACCGACCCGGCCAACCGCCGCGTGACCTTCCGCGTGCGCGAAGCCGGCCAGGCCGAGGCCGCCGCCCGTGCCATGCGCGAACTGGCCAACCCGATCCCGACCACCACCGGCACCACCATCCCGGATATCGAGGTGACGGCCGGCCCCGACGGCACCGTGGTCAGCACGCTGACCGAGGCCGGGCTGCGCGCCAAGGCCAGCGGCGCGGTGGAACAGAGCATCGAGATCGTCCGCCGCCGTATCGACCAGACCGGCGTTTCCGAGGCGCTGATCGCCCGCCAGGGCCAGAACCGCATCCTGGTGCAGTTGCCCGGCGTGGAAGACCCCAACCGCATCAAGCAGTTGCTGGGCAAGACCGCGCGCATGACCTTCCATCTGGTCGATGAGGCCGCCAACCTGGCCGCCGCCACCCCGCCGCCGGGGGTGATGTTCCTGCCCGGCGACCGCGACGCCAACCAGCGCTACGCGGTGCGCCGCCGGGTGGAGGTGGACGGCGCCAACCTGACCGACGCCCGCGCCGGCCAGGACAGCCGCAACGCCGAATGGGTGGTGAACTTCACCTTCGACAGCATCGGCACCCGGCGTTTCGCCGAAGTCACCCGGGCCAATACCGGGCGGCCCTTCGCCATCGTGCTGGACGAGAAGGTCATCACCGCCCCCAATATCCGCGAAGCCATCACCGGCGGGCGCGGCCAGATCAGCGGCAACTTCTCCGCCGCCAGCGCCAACGACCTGGCGGTGCTGCTGCGCGCCGGCGCGCTGCCGGCGCCGCTGACCGTGGTGGAGGAACGCAGCGTCGGGCCGGAGTTGGGGGCGGACGCCATCCGCGCCGGCGTCCTCTCGCTCGCGGCCGGCGCCTTCTTCGTGTTCCTGTACATGGGCCTGGCCTATGGCCTGTTCGGCTGGCTGGCCGACATCGCGCTTTTCTTCAACATCGTGCTGCTGGTGGCGGCTTCCTCCCTGCTGGAAGCCACGCTGACGCTGCCGGGCATCGCCGGCATCGTGCTGACGCTGGGCACCGCGCTCGACGCCAACATCCTCATCAACGAACGCATCCGCGAGGAAGTCCGGCTGGGCCGCACCCCGGTGAGCGCGCTGGAGGCCGGGTTCACCAAGGCGTCCGGCACCATCATGGACAGCAACCTGACCAACCTCATCGCCATGGCCTGCCTGTATGGCTTCGGCTCCGGCCCGGTGAAGGGCTTCGCGGTCACCGTCGCCATCGGCACCGTGGTGCAGATGTGGACGGCCACCACCCTGGTGCGGCTGTTCGTTTCCTGGTGGTACCGCTGGAAGCGCCCGTCCCTGCTGCCGGTGTTCAACGACGGCAAGACCCTGGTCCAGCGCCTGGCCCGCCCCTGGCTGCGGCTGGTGCCGGACGACACCAGCATCAAGTTCATGCGCGGCCGCATCGCCGGCCTGGCGGTTTCCGCCGTGCTGTCCAGCGCCTCCCTGGTGCTGGCCTTCTACCCGGGGCTGGAAAAGGGCATCGACTTCAAGGGCGGCATCCTGATGGAAGTCCGCACCCCCGGCCCGGCAGACCTCGGCGCCATGCGCAGCGCGGTGGCCGGGCTGAACCTGGGCGAGGCCGGGTTGCAGCAGTTCGGCGACGCCAGCAGCGTGATGATCCGGCTGCCGACCCAGGGCGTGGAAGCCGAAACCCAGGTGGCGGTGGGCCGGGTGCGCGCGGCGCTGGAACAGGTGGCGCCGGGCACCCGCATCCTGCGGACCGACGCCGTGGGCAACCGCGTTTCGGATGAGTTGTTCACCGGCGGCATGGTCGCGCTCGGCATCTCGCTCGGCGCCATGCTGCTGTACATCTGGTTCCGGTTCGAATGGCAGTTCGCCTTCGGTGCCATCGCCACGCTGATCCTCGACACCACCAAGGTGGTCGGCTTCCTGGCCGTCACCCGGATCGAGTTCAGCCTCACCACCGTGGCCGCCATCCTGACCATCATCGGCTTCTCGGCCAACGACAAGGTGGTGGTGTATGACCGGATGCGGGAAAACCTGCGCAAATTCAAGACCATGCCGCTGCGGGAGTTGATCGACCGCAGCATCAACGAGACGCTGAACCGCACCATGGGCACCAGCATGACCCTGCTGCTGGCGGCGCTGCCGCTGGCGCTGTTCGGCGGGCAGACCCTGGCCGGCTTCGCCTGGACCATGCTGTTCGGCATCGTCGTCTCGGCCAGTTCCTCCATCTTCATCGCCGCGCCCATCCTGCTGTTCCTGGGCGAGAATCGGCTGCGGCGCGGTGAGCCGGCCCCGGCCAACCCGGGCAAGGCTGGCGCCGCGACGACCTGAAAAGCCAGCCGCCCGGGCCGACGCGGCCCGGGCCAGGCTTGCAGTCTCGCGAATTCGTGAAAAGATCATCCCGAGGCAAGAATGTTGTGCTGATGCCCGGCTTGAGCGCATGGTTTCAGCCGGCCCTCGCAACAAGTTCAGCCGCCATGGCGGCAAGGGCGTATAAAAAGTTGGAGACGTGGTTTAAAAATAATCAACACGTGCCTATAACTCAAACAGCCTTGGCAACACGGCTGATTTAGCGATGGGATTTTCCGGTGAAGTGGGATGCCGCCAGTGCCTCAGGCCTGGCCCGCAGCGTGAAGGGCTTTGGCCATGTCCCTGAAAGGGTCCTGGTCCTCGCGAGCGATCCCGCGGTCATCATGGCTGCCTCGGCCGCCATCGGCGACCGGCAGGGAGCCACCTCCACCTTCACCCGCACCGGCCGGGAAGCCCTGGCACGGCTGGCCGGCCCCGGCCTCGGGCCGCATCATCTGGTTGCCGACCCCTCGGCGGCCGGCGCAAGCTGGCCTCATCTGCTCGCTACCTTGGCTGACCCCAGTGCCCGCACCTCTCTCGTCGTCGTCTCCGCCCAGCACGCCAGCCTGCCGAAGGAAATGGCGGCACTGCCGGCTGAGCCCGGGCGCTTGGCCGAAGCCATGAGCAACGACCGCCCCGCTCCCACCGCGCTGCCCCTGGCTGTCGCGGCCGAACTGGCCGCCGGGCTGACCCGCGGCGAGATCGTGGTGCGCTACCAGCCGGTGGTCCGCATGCGCGACCGCCGCCCGGTGATGGTGGAAGCCCTGGCCCGCTGGCACCGCCAGTCCGCCGCCGTTTCGCCCGACGCCTTCATGCCGCTGGCCGAACGCTCCGGCCTGGCACGGGCCCTGTCCATCGTCGTCGCCTCCCGCGCCGGGATCGAGCTGGGCCGCCTGCGCCAGCAACTGGACATCGGGGTCTCCATCAACCTGCCGCTGGCGCTGCTGTTGCAGCCGGACCTGGTGAGCTGGCTGCACCAGGCGCTGCGCCACAGCGGGCTGCGGCCGGCACAGATTTCCCTGGAACTGACCGAAACCACCGAGGTGCGGGACGTTTCCACCCTGCGCTGCGCGGTGCTGCGGCTGCGCGCCGCCGGCTATGGCGTGCTGCTGGACGACCTGGTGCTGAACGATGAGCGGGAGCGGTTCTTCCACCTGCCCTTCGCCGGCTTCAAGCTGGACCGCAGCATGGTGATGTCGCTGCCGGACGACGCCCGCGCCCGCAATGCGGTGCGGCGGCTGGTGCGCAACGCCCATGCCCGCAACCAGTTGGTCATCGCCGAGGGGGTTTCCGACCTGCGGCTCTGGAGTGTGACCAAGGGCCTGGGCGTGGACCATGCCCAGGGCTTCATCGTGGGCCGGCCGCTGCCGGCGGAAGCCCTTTCCGCCTGGTGGGCCAGCTGGCGCGGCCGCCAACCGGCCTGAGGCGGGCGGGGGCTCGCGCCCCCCAGCTTCAGTTGCCGGCGTAAACCCGGCGGTACAGGCTGACGATGGCCGCCGCGTCCGGCACCTTGGGGTTGTTGGCCGGGCTGCCACTGGCCAGGGCCTGTTCGGCCATCAGGTCCAGCAGGCCCTCCCACTTGGCCAGCTCGATGCCATAGCCCTTCGGGGTCGGCACCTTCATCTCGTCATTCCAGGCGCGCAGTTCGCCCAGCAGCTTTTCCGCCGCCGCCGCGTCACTGTCGCCGCGCTGCGCCACGCCCAGGGCGCGGCCGGCCTCGGCATAGCGGTCCAGCGCCGCTTCCAGGCCGTATTCGGTCACCGCCGGCAGCAGCATGGCGTTGGAAAGCCCGTGCGCCACGTGGAAATGCGCACCGATCGGCCGGCTCATGCCATGCACCAGGGCGACGCTGCTGTTGCTGAAGGCCAGCCCGGCCTGGGTGGCGCCCAGCATCATCGCCTCCCGCGCCGCGGCATTGCCCGGCTGGTGGTAGGCGGTGCGCAGGTTGGGGCCGATCAACCGCATGGCCGAAAGCGCCCAGGTGTCCGACTGGGCATTGGCGCGGGCGCTGACGAAGGCTTCCAGCGCATGGGTGAAGCTGTCGATCCCGGTGTCGGCGGTGATGCGCGGCGGCAGGCTGAAGGTCAGCTCATAATCCACCAGCGCGGCCAGCGGCAGCGCGCCCAGGCCGGCGATCAGCATCTTCTCGTCGGTCTCGGTGTCGGTGATGACGGTGAAGCGGGTGGCTTCGCTGCCGGTGCCGGCGGTGGTGGGAATGCAGATCACCGGCACCAGCCCGGCATCGGCCGCGGCCGGCACCTTGAACTGGCGCATCTTCGCCCCGGCCGGGGCGGCGGCCAGAATCGCCATGGCCTTGGCGGTATCCATCGGCGAGCCACCGCCGAAGCCCACCAGGCAGTCGTAGTCGCCGGCCAGCAGCACCTTCACCCCGGCCTCGATCACCACATCGGTCGGGTCCGGCACGGTTGCGCTGAACACGGCGGGGGTGAGGCCGGCCGCGCGCATCGGCGCCAGCGCCTTTTCCACCGTGCCGGAGGAAACCATCCAGGGGTCGGTCACCACCAGCGGGCGGCACAGGCCGAACTGCGCCAGTACCGCCGCCACCTGGTTGACGGCCCCGGCGCCAATGCGGATGGCGCGCGGCGAGACATAGCTGGCGATCATGGTGTTCGCTCCCCGGAATCGTGGCCAGGGTTCTAGCAGGCGAAGCCCCCCCGAACCAGGGAGGGCCCTGCCCTGGCGTCAGCCGCGGTAGTCGGGCTTGTCGCCTTCCACCAGCCGCAGCGCAGACCTCCACGCCATGTCGCGGGCGATGTCGTTGCCGCCACGGCGGAACTGCGCCGCCGCTCTCTCGCACACGTCGCGCGGCGGGGTGACCAGCGCGGCGCCGCCGGACTGCGCCGCCACCTGGGCCGAACAGGCGCGTTCCAGGTAGTACAGTTCGTCATAGGCTTCGGCCGCGCGATGGCCGCACACCAGCAGGCCGTGGTTGCGCAGGATCATCGCGTTGTGCTTGCCC
>CANBXZ010000059.1 GCA_947373495.1 Acetobacteraceae bacterium | reverse complement strand
CGTTCCAGCGTGCCGAAATGGTCGGGAAAGCGCGCCGCGACCAACGCCATCACCTCCTGCGTGATGGCATCCGGCGGGAAGTGCGGCGCGGGCGGCGGCCGCACGCCGCGGGCCAGCGGCTTGCGGTTCTCCGGGTCGTAATTCCATTGGCCGCCGGCGGGCTGGTCGCCGGCCATCAGCAGGCCGGTCTCGGCCCGCATCTCGCGGTAGAAATACTCCATCCGCAACTGCTTCCGCCCTTGCGCCCAGCGGCGAAACCGCCCGAGGTCGCACAGGAAGCGATCATCCGGGCGGATCTCCACCGCCACGCCGCAGCCGGCTTCCCAGCTTTGCATGTCGGCCTGCACGCGCCATTCACCGGCCTCGGTGCCCACCACCTGCGCCGGCCGGTGCCGGGCCACGGCACGGGCCACCTCCCCGGCCAGGGTCTGGGTATTCGCCGGGTCGTCCAGCCGCACGTAGTCCACCCGCACGCCGCGCGCCTGCAAGGCGGCGGCGAAGTGCCGCATGGCGGACAGCACCAGCACGATCTTCTGCTGGTGGTGCTTCACATAGGTGCATTCGGCCATCACCTCGGCCAGCAGCACCACGTCGCGCTCAGGGTCCAGCCCGGCCAGCGCCGACAACGAGGGCGAGCATTGGTCGCCCAGCACAACCCGCAGCGTCGTCATGCGGGTTCATAGACCACGAGGCTGCCGTCATCGCCGCGGGTGCGGAAGCTGCGCCAGGTGCCATCCGGGCCGTAGCCCACCTCGCCCTCGGCGTCGCCGCTGGCGGTGAACTGCATGCCGCCATCCGGCTGCGGCGCGCGCTGCCAGCGCACCTGCAACGGCTTGCCATTGCCGCCATCGAACAACGGCCGGCCCGGCCGGCGCTGGTCCCACCAGGCCAGCGGCGCGGCTTCGGCCGGCAGGCGGTACTCGCCCTCCGGCCCGCGCACCAGCACGGCGCCGGCCTCGGCCCGCGCGGTCATCTCCTCCACCCGGCCATTGCGGTCCTGGCGCGAGGTCACGGCCTGCAGGCGGTCCCCCAGCCAGACTTCCTCATGCCGGTGGTTGAAGCGGAACACGGTGAAGCCCATCACCTTGACCACGATCTCCACCGCCGCCTGCGCCGTCAGCTGCTGCCCGGCGCGGGTGAACACCACCCGGTGCGTACCGATGGGGCTGCCCGAACGCAGGATGCGGAAGTCGAGCGCCGCGGGCTGTGCCCGGGCCGGGCCGGCCAGGCCCAACAGGGCCAGGCCCAGCAACGGGCGGCGGGCCATCGGCGGGTTCATCATCAATCCGGCATCCTTCCTGGCCACCGCGACCGCGGCACCGCTGCCCCGGCATCTTGGCGCGGCGACGGCGATTCCCAAGGGGGCGACAATTGCGCCGCTTCGTGCCACGATACGCCGCATGCGTCAGCTTCTGCTGCTGCGGCACGCCAAGTCTTCCTGGGACGATCCGCGGCTTTCCGACCACGCCCGCCCGCTCAACGCGCGCGGGCGCCGCGCGGCCGCGTCCATGGCCCAGGTGATGCGCGACCTGCGGCTGTCACCGGATATCGTGCTGGTCTCCTCCGCCCGGCGCACGCTGCAAACGCTGGAGGCCCTGGCCCCGTTCGAGGACGGGCCGCTGGTGGAGCCGATGGACGACCTGTACCTGGCGCCCTGGCAACGCCTGCTGGAGGTGTTGCGCAATGTGCCGCAGACCGCCCGCAGCGTACTGCTGATCGGCCATAACCCCGGCCTGCATGAGCTGGGCCTGGCGCTGCTGGGCGGCGCCACGCCACACCCGGAAGCCGCCCGCCTGGCCGAAGGCTACCCGACCGGCGCGCTGGCCGAGTTCAGCATCGCCAGCCCCTGGCCCGCGCTGGAAGCAGGTGGCGGCCGCCTGATCCGCTTCCTGGCGCCGCGGGACCTGCCGACGGCCGAGCAGGAGCAACCCGCCTGAGCCAGGACCACCCCGCCGCCAGCTCTCCGGCGGGGCCCGAGCCAGCCCCGGAGCCGGACCAGCCCCCGGCGCCCACCAGCTTCAACCTTGAACTGACCCTGCCGGCCGAGGCCGCCGCCCGGCTGTGGCGCCACCCGGCCCTGGCCGGCCGGCGCGGCGGCCGGGCGCGGTCCAGCCCGGAGGAGATTGTCTGGCTGGACAGCGCCGAGGGGCTGCTCGCCGACCACGGCCTGGTGCTGGAACGCCGGTCGCGCGGCGCGCCGACCTGCCGCCCAACCCTGCCGCCGCCCGGCCTGCCCTGGCTGCCAGGCCAGGCCACCCAGCCGCAGGCCCCGCTGCCGGCGGGCTGGCGGGACGCGACGCCGCTGCCGCTGGCCGCCTTTTCCGGCCGGCGCAGCCTGCTGCACCTGCCGGGCGACCCGCCGCTGGAACTGGCGTTGCTGCGCGGCCAGTTGCGCGCGGTGGCGGCCGAGTCCGCCACGGCCCGGCTAAGCCTCGGCGGCCCCCCCGGCGCGGTGCTGGCCCTGGCCCGCCGGCTGGCCACCGACCTGCCGCTGCTGCCCGGGCCCGACCTGGCCGAGGCCGGCCGCGCCCTGGCCCAGCAGGATGCCCCCCGCCCCCGGCGTCGCGGCGCCCCGCTGCTGGAGGCCAACGCCTCGGTGGAGGCGGCCGTGGTCGGCGTGATCGGCCATCTGCTGGAGGTGATGCTGCATCAGGCAACGCTGTGCCTGCCCGGCCGCGGGCCGGAAGGCGTGCACCAGATGCGCGTGGCGCTGCGACGGCTGCGCTCGGCGTTGCGGAACTTCCGCCCGGCCATCGGCTGCCCGGCGGTGGCGGGGTTCGACCGCGAATTGGCCGCCCTGGCCCGCAAGCTGGGGCCGGCGCGGGACTGGGATGTGTTCCTGGCCGGGCTTGGTGCCTCCCTGGCCAGCGCCCTGCCCGGGGACCGGCGCTGCGCCCAGTTGCTGAAGGCGGCGGCGGCCCGGCGCGCGGCCGGCTACCAGTCGCTGCGCGCCGAACTGGACAGCGCCGGCTTCCGCCACCTGGTGCTGGACGGCCTGGCGCTGGCGGTGCTGCGGCCCTGGCGGGCCGAGGCGACGCCGGCCGCGCTGCTGGAGGAACCGGTGGCCGGGTTCGGCGCCCGCCTGCTGGACAAGCGCTGGCGCCGGCTGTGCCGCCAGGGCGAGGCCGCCGAGACGCTGGACGCCGCGGCCCTGCATGACCTGCGCCTGGGCTGCAAGCGGCTGCGCTATGCCGCCGAGTTGTTCGCCCCGCTATGGCCCGGCAAGCCGGCGCGCCGCTTCCTCCGCCGGCTGGCCGCGGCGCAGGAAGCCCTGGGCGAGGCCAACGACCTGGCGGTGGCGCGCGGGTTGGTGGCCGGGCTGCTGAGCGGGACTCCGGCAGCCGGCCCCTGGGCAGTGGGGGTGGCGGAGGGCCTGGTTTTGGGCCGTGCCGGGGGCACCCGGGCGCTGGCGCTGAAAAGCTGGGAAAAACTGAGGGATGCGCGGCCCTTCTGGGATGCTGGATGAAGGCGTAACAATTCATCCTGCGACATTCCGCGCGCGGGAGGTTGCAGGGCACCATGGCCCTGGGTTAGGCGTGCCCCATGTACCGGCGCCGGATCTTCTCCCCCTCCCCCAGCCAGCGCGCCTTCCGCTCCCTTGCCTGGACGGTAGGCATTGTCGGTGGCCTGTTGTTCCTGGCCGTGGGCCTGCCCACCCAGTTGATCGGCAGCACACCGCGCAACCAGACCTGGACCGCGGCTTCGGCCGAGGTGCTGGTGGTTGATGGCGAAACCCTGATGCTGGGCGAACGCCCCTTGCGGCTCTATGGCCTGGGCGCGCCCGGCCGGGGCGAACAATGCAACGACGGCGTGCGCCCGCTGGACTGCGGCAACGCCGCCGCCCAGGCACTGGCCCACCTGGTGGCCGAACGCGGCGTGGACTGTCGCCTGCATGGGCGGGACCGCCATGGCCGCGCCCTGGGGGTGTGCCGCGCCGGTGGGGTTGAGCTGAATGCCTCGATGGTCGCGGCCGGCTGGGCGCTGGCGGATGCCTCCGCGGTGCCGGCGCTGGGCGCGATAGAGGCTGCCGCCCGGCAGTCCGGCCGTGGCCTGTGGGCCGGGGGCTTCATTCCGCCCGACTCCTGGCGGCGTTGATTCCGGCCGGGAACCCGGCCGTCTGCCGCCCTCCGTTGCCAAGGCTGGCAGGGCGGTCCTATCTTGCACCGCACCATGGTAAAGCCGCGCAAGGCGGCCTCATCCGGTCTCGAGGAAAGTCAGCATGAGCGGCACGGCGAAGCCCACCATCACGGTTACGATCGACGGTACCAACAAGAGCATGCAGCTGCCGCTGCTGACCGGCACGCTGGGCCCGGCGGTGGCTGATATCCGCAAGCTGAACGGCGAGCTGGGGATCTTCACCTTCGACCCCGGCTACGGCATGACCGCGAGCTGCGATTCGAAGATCACCTTCATCGACGGCGACGAGGGCGTGCTGCTGTATCGCGGCTACCCGATCGAGCAGCTGGCGCAGAACAGCGACTTCATCGAAGTGTCCTACCTGCTGCTGAACGGCAGCCTGCCGAATGCGGCCGAGCTGGACAAGTTCGAGAAGGGCGTGATGCGGCACACCATGCTGCATGAGCAGCTGCGCCGCTTCTTCGACGGCTTCCGCCGCGATGCCCACCCGATGGCGATCATGTGCGCCGTGGTGGGCGCCATGGCCGCCTTCTACCACGACAACCTCGACATCAACGACCCCGAGCAGCGCCGCATCGCGGCCTTCCGGCTGATCGCCAAGGTGCCGACGATCGCCGCCTGGGCCTACAAGTACAGCGTCGGCCAGCCCTTCATGTACCCGCGCACCGACCTGAAGTACGCGGAAAACTTCCTGTACATGATGAACGCCGTGCCGGCCGAGCCCTGGGTGAACAACCCCATCCTCAGCCGTGCCATGGACCGCATTTTGGTGCTGCACGCCGACCACGAGCAGAATGCCAGCACCTCCACGGTGCGCCTGGCCGGCTCCACCGGCGCCAATCCCTTTGCCTGCATCGCCGCCGGCATCGCCGCGCTGTGGGGCCCGGCGCATGGTGGCGCCAACGAAGCCGTGCTGAAGATGCTGAGCGAAATCGGCTCGCCGGAGAACATCCCGGCCTTCATCGCCGAGGTGAAGGACAAGAACAGCCACACCAAGCTCATGGGCTTCGGCCACCGGGTCTACAAGAACTTCGACCCGCGGGCGACGATCATGAAGGAAACCTGCCACGAAGTGCTGGCCGAACTTGGCATCAAGGACGAGCCGCTGCTGGACATGGCGATGGAGATGGAGCGGATCGCGCTGAGCGACCCGTACTTCATCGAGCGCAAGCTGTACCCGAACGTCGATTTCTATTCGGGCATCATCCTGAAGGCGATGGGCATCCCCACCAGCATGTTCACCGTGCTGTTCGCCGTGGCCCGCACCGTGGGCTGGGTGAGCCAGTGGAAGGAAATGGTCGAGGATCCGGGCCAGCGCATCGGCCGTCCGCGCCAGATCTACACCGGCGCCGCCAAGCGCGACTACGTGCCGGTTGCGGGCCGCTAGGCTTACTCGCCTCTGGCGGGCATCCGCCCGTCGCCTGAACCAGCCCGCCGGGAGCGATCCCGGCGGGCTTTTTCATGTCCAAGGCCCGGTTTGGGCTGGGCTACAGCCATATAGAACCGAATTCGGACTAATTGCGGCCTTGTGGATAATTTCTCTTGCGGAGCCGAAAGATCCCCTGTTGACTGCTATCTGTAGTTGAAATCCACAGGCACAGTACCCCCATGAGTGATTATCGCCAAGCTCCTCGCTACGAAGCCCTGGATCAACAGGTGCGCACGCAACTGAAGAAATGGCCGCAACGCCCCCCCGGCGTCATGGTCAGCCCGAAGCAGCCCGGTACCTGGCTGCGTGGTCGCCCGGGGGAGGCCTCGGTCTCGGCCCATCCTTTCCTGAAGCTGCCCGGGTCCAACCGCCTGAAGACCCTGCCGGATGGGCTGTGGCTGCACTTCAGCCCGGACGCCAGCGAGCCGTATGTGGATATCCTGTGCATCGAAGCCTGCTCCAGCCTACAGAACCTGTTGGACAAGCGGTCCCGCTTCGGGCCCACCACCTCCTCCCTGCTGGCGTTGTGCCCGGTGCCCTGGCTGCTCTCCCCGGCGCAGGAAATGGACCCGACGCCGCGCTGGCAGTTGCTCCGACTGCTGAAGACCGAACCGCTGGTGCCGCTGGTGCTGCCGGTGCGCGACATCCGCGTGGTCTTCGGCCTGAAGCCCCGCCACTACGAAGGCTTTGCCCGCAGCCAGGTGCCGCAGCCGCACGAGTTCTTCTGCCCGATGGAGGCGCTGACCGCGGAGCGTGGGCATGAGAATCCGGACATGCGGGCGCTGATCAGCCGCGCCAGCGCCACCGCCAACTTCATGCTGCTGCCGTAAGCCCAGCCCTTGCCCTGGCCACCCGCTGCCCCAAACTCTGCCGGGTCAAGGCGGAGGACGATGGATGGCGGACCGGATGCTGGGCGTGCTGGGTGGCATGGGGCCCTTGGCCAGCGCGCAGTTCATGCTGCGATTGACCCTGCTGACCCCGGCCGGGCGCGACCAGGACCACGTACCGGCCGTGTTGTGGTCGGACCCCCGGGTGCCGGACCGCACCGCCGCCCGGCTGGAGGGCGGGCCGGACCCGCTGCCGGCCCTGCTGCGCGGCATTCGCGGGCTGGAGGCAGCGGGCTGCGGCGCCATCGCCATTCCCTGCAACACCGCGCATGGCTGGTTCGAGGCGATGCAGGCCGCCACCCGGCTGCCGATCCTGCACATCGTGGACGCGGCGGCGGACGAGTTGGCCGGCCTGGGCATCGCCGAGGGGCAGGTGGGCATCATGGGCACCGCCGGCACCCTGGCCATGCGGCTGTACCAGCAGCGATTGGACCAGCGCGGCTATACCTGCCTGGTCCCGGATGAGGCGGTGATGCAGCGCCTGGTCAGCCCGGCGATTGCCCTGGTGAAGGCTGGGCGGGTGGCCGAAGCCTATGCCCCGCTGGCCGAGGTGGCCGCCGCGCTGATGCGCCGCGGGGCGCGGGCGGTGGTGCTGGGCTGCACCGAGATTCCATTGGGCATCGCGGCCGGCCCGGCCCTGCCCTTTCCGGTGGTGGACACGATCGACGCCTTGGCCCGGGCGGCGCTGGCCTGGGCGCGGCCGGCGGGGTAGCGCCGCCTCAGGGGCACGCGCAGCCGGGCGTCGGGCCCGCGGCGCCCTGTACCACATGGTGGTCGATCCATTCCGCCACCAGCCGATGGGCTTCCCCGGCGGAGGCTTCGGGGTGGTGGTAGCGGTACAGGTCGGCGCAACTGCGGAAGGCGTCCAGGTCGTCGGTCCCGGTTTCCCGCAGGGCCCGATAGGCGGTAACCACGGCACGCTCGCAGCGGCGGGTGATGTGGTTCATGTCGCGGCCCATCGGCTTCCCCTGGATGCGAGTCAGTTGCGAATAACTCGCAAGTGCAGCCAACTCTAGCCAGCCCGGCCGCCACCGGCAAGCGCAGACGCCCCGGGGGTGGGCCAAGGGGCGGTGTTTCCACCGCCCCGGCCGGTTCAGAAGCGCGAGACCGCTTCGGCCAGCGCCTTGCCCACGTCCAGCGTGCCGGCCTGGCCGCCCATGTCGCGGGTGCGCGGGCCGCCTTCGGCCAGCATCTTCTCGATGGTCTGCACGATGGCGTCAGCCGCGGCCTTCTCGCCCAGGTGCTCCAGCATCATCGCGCCGGACCAGATCTGGCCGATCGGGTTGGCGATGAACTTGCCGGCGATGTCCGGCGCGCTGCCGTGCACCGGCTCGAACATGCTCGGATAGACCTTTTCCGGGTTGATGTTGGCGCTGGCGGCAATGCCGATGGAGCCGGCCACCGCCGGGCCGAGGTCGGACAGGATGTCGCCGAACAGGTTGGAGCCGACCACCACGTCGAACCAGTCCGGGTGCTGCACGAAGTGGGCGCACAGGATGTCGATGTGGAATTGGTCGGTGGTGACGCCCGGGTAGTTCTTCGCCATCTCGGCGAAGCGTTCGTCCCAATACGGCATGGTGAAGGTGATGCCGTTCGACTTGGTGGCGCTGGTCAGCTTCTTGCGCGGCCGGGTCATGGCCAGCTCGAAGGCGTATTTCATGATCCGGTCGGTGCCGACACGGGTCAGGATGGACTGCTGGCTGACGAATTCACGCTCGGTGCCCGGGAACATCCGGCCGCCGACGCTGCTGTACTCGCCCTCGGTGTTCTCGCGCACCACGTAGAAGTCGATGTCCTTCGGGCCACGGTCGGCCAGCGGCGACTTGCTGCCGGGCAGCAGCTTGCAGGGGCGCAGGCTGACATACTGGTCGAAGCCGCGGCGAATGGGGATCAGCAGGCCCCAGAGCGAGACATGGTCCGGCACGCCAGGCCAGCCGACGGCGCCGAGGAAGACGCTGTCGCTTTGCTTCAGCTGGTCCAGGCCGTCATCCGGCATCATCTTGCCGGTCTGGGCATAGGTCTCGCAGGACCAGTCGTAATGCGCCAGTTCCAGGTCGAAGCCGAAGCGGCGGGCGGCGGCGTCCAGCACGCGCAGGCCCTCGGGCGTGGTTTCCTTGCCGATGCCATCGCCGGGGATGACGGCAATGCGGTATTTCTTGCGGGCGCTCATGGGCGGGTCTCCTCCGGCGGTGGCCGGCACATTGGCCCAGGGGCGAGTTTGGCTCAACCGGGAGACTCCAGCGGGGACTCCACCGGGGGGCTGGCGCGGGCGGGGCCAGCCGGCCTAAATCAGCCCATGCCCAGCATCGAACAGCTCGCCCCCTATGCCGGCTTCGTCCTGAAGGACGCCGCCATCCCGGAACTGCCGAACTACTACAAAGGCAAGGTGCGGGAGAATTACGACCTGCCGGACGGCCGCCGCATCATCATCGCCACCGACCGGCTGAGCGCCTTCGACCGGCAGGTGACCGCGGTGCCGCTGAAGGGCCAGGTGCTGACGCAGATCGCCCGCTTCTGGTTCGACCGCACCGGGGATATCTGCCCCAACCATGTGCTGGAATACCCGGACCCCAACGTGCTGGTCTGCCGCGGCCTGAAGATCATGCCGGTGGAGGTGGTGGTGCGGGACTACCTGGCCGGCACCACCAGCACCTCCATCCTGTCCATGTACAAGGCCGGCCGGCGGGAGATGTATGGCCATCGCTTCCCCGACGGCCTGCAGCCGAACCAGAAGCTGCCCGCCACCATCCTCACCCCCACCAGCAAGGCGTTCGACGCCGGGCATGACGAGGAACTGACCCCGGCGCAGATCGTCGAAGGCGGCCTGCTGACCCAGGCGCAATGGGACCAGGTGAGCGAACTGGCCCTGGCGCTGTTCGCCCGCGGGCGGGAGATCGCGGCCGAACGCGGCCTGATCCTGGTGGATACCAAGTACGAGTTCGGCTTCGACGCCGAAGGCAACATCGTGCTGGCGGATGAGATCCACACCCCGGACAGCAGCCGCTACTGGTTCGCCAGCAGCTACCCGCAGCGGTTCGCCGCCGGCCAGCCGCCGGAAAGCTTCGACAAGGACTTCGTGCGCAGTTGGGTGGTGGCGCGCTGTGACCCCTACAAGGACGAATTGCCGCCGATTCCGGCCGAGGTGAACCTGGAAGCCGCCCGCATCTACATCAGCGTGTACGAGGCGATCACCGGCCAGCCCTTCCCGCTGCCGGCCACCGACCAGCCGGTGCTGGACCGCATTCGCGCCAACCTGGCGGGCTACTTCCAGGCCTGAGGCAAGCGCGGCCCCGCCCGGCCGGGCGGGGTTGGCGCTACCGGCAAACCACCACCACCCGGGCTTCGCGCGGCACGGCCTGGCCGCGGCGCAGCGGCTGGCCATTGCCGCCATTGGTCCTGACCTCGCAGCGCCGCGCTTCCCGCGCCACGGCGGCCTGCAGCACCACCTGGGTGTTCTGGTAGCGGCACACCAGGGTGTAGCCCTCGGGCTCCGGGGTCAGGTCCCAATGCACCAGGCGGGGATAGTCGGCGTCCTCGCCGCGCAGTTGCACCTGCTTGGCCGGGTCACCGACGAACAGCTCGGCGAACTCCAGCGGGTAGGATTCCGGCCGTTGCACCGCCTGCCAGCCGGGGGGCGGGGTAACCCGGCTGGCCTGGGAAAACGCCAGCGCCGGCGGGCAGGCCAACTCGGCCGCCCATGGCTGGCCGGGCCACAGCAGCAACAGGGCAAGGGCCAGGCGCATGCGGGCTTCTCCTGCGGGAAAGCGCCAGCCTGCCACCGCGCCAACCTGTTCGCCAGCGCCACCATGCCGTGGCCCGCGGCCTTGTTGCCAGGGCGGGAGGCGCCTAAACCCGCGCCGCAACCACAGGACCAGCGCCCATGCCCGCCAAGGACAGCAACGGCACCGCCCTCGCCGATGGCGATTCCGTCATGGTCATCAAGGACCTGAAGGTGAAGGGCACCTCCGTCACCCTCAAGCGCGGCACGGTGGTGAAGAACATCCGCCTGACCGACGACGATGCGCTGATCGAGTGCAACGCCGAGAAGGTGAAGGGCCTGGTGCTGCGCACCGAGTTCCTGAAGAAGGCCTAATCCACCAACAGCCCACGGGCGCGGATTTCCGCCGCCACCCGCGCGGTCTCGTCCAACGGCTGGCGGCTGAACAGGGCGGCGCCGAGCGGCCGGGCCTGGCCAGCAGCGTACAGGCTTTGCCACAGCAGGCGATGCCGCCGGCCGGCCGGCAGTTCGGCGACGAAGACCGGGGCCGGCGTGGCCAATGCCTCGGACAGCATCGAAACCGAGTCGCCGGTCACCACCACCACGTCGGCCCAGGCCAGGAAGCCCAGCAGCGGGTTCGGCCCGGCATCCCCCCAGCGGAACAGCCGGTGCGGCGTGCCGGCCAGGGCCTTGCCCAGGGCGGCGCTGGCGGCCTGGCCGGTGCGGCGGCTGCTGCTGGCCATCACGCTGGCGCCCAGCCCGGCCGCCGCCCGCGCCAGCCCGGCCACCAGGGCGGGGTCCAGCCCCTCGCCTTCCCGCTTCACCGGGCCGCCCACCAGCAGCGCCACGCGCGGGCCCGGCAGGGCGCCCAGCTCGGCGAATTCCAGCCGCGCCGCCGCCAGCCGCGCCCGGGACATCCGGTGCATGGCGCCCAGCACCGGCAGTACATTGGCCGCCGGGGCGGGCTGGTCGTGCTGGCCCAGCACCAGCAGGCTGAACCGCCCGGCGCCGAAGCCCGGCCGCATCGCGTGCACCGTATGCGCCCCGCGCGCCGCCAGCCAGCGCGCCACCGGCGCGGCGCGGCGCCCGGCGCCGATCACCAGCCGCGGCCAGGGTGGGGTGAAGCCGGCACGCGCCGCGGGCGTCAGCCCGGCCAGGCTGGGCCAGGGCAACGGCAGCCGCGCCAGCGGCCCCCAGGCCAGCGGCAGGGTACGGAACGGCTCGCCCAGGGCCTCGGCAATGCCCAGCGCCTGGGCCGCGGTGCCGGCGCGCGGGTCTGCCAGCACCCAGATCTTCGCGTTGCTCATGGACTAGGCCCCGCGCTGCGATTACGAACGCGGCATATCGTTGAGGAACACCCCATGGCCGCCACACATGCTTCCGACTGGGATCGCGACGCAGCCCTGACCACGGCGCGCATCCTGCTTGAAATCAAGGCCGTGAACTTCCGCCCGGAGGAGCCTTACACCTTCACCAGCGGCTGGAAGAGCCCCGTCTACATCGACTGCCGGAAGATCATCTCCTTCCCCCGCGCCCGCAAGCAGATCTGCGACCTGGGCGTGGAGAAGATCCAGCGCCACATCGGCTACGAGACCATCGAGTCGGTGGTGGGCGGCGAGACCGCGGGCATTCCCTTCGGCGCCTGGATCGCCGACCGGCTGATGGCCCCCATGGCCTATGTGCGCAAGAAGCCGAAGGGCTTCGGCCGCAACGCCATGATCGAGGGCGAGGTGCCGGTGGGCAAGAACACCCTGCTGGTGGAAGACCTGACCACGGATGGCGCCAGCAAGATCCGCTTCGCCAATGCGCTGCGGGATGCCGGGGCGATCTGCGACCATACCTTCGTGGTGTTCTACTACGGCGTCTTCCCGGGCAGCTTCGAGAAGATGAAGGACATGGGCCTGACCCTGCACCACCTGGCCACCTGGTGGGACGTGCTGGAGGTATGCCGCGAGCGCCCCTACTTCAGTGACAGCGCCATGGTGGAAGTGCGCAAGTTCCTCGAAGACCCGGTGGGTTGGTCCAAGGCGCATGGCGGCATCGGCAGCCCGGCGGAAGTGAAGACCGAGGAATGATCCGGCGGGCAGGGCTGGCCAGCCTGGTGCTGCTGGCCCTGGCCACCCCGGCGGTCGCGCAGCCGCGGGACACGCTGACCATCGGCGTCACGCAATACCCCGCCACCTGGCACCCCAACCTGGAGCCGATGGTGGCCAAGAGCTACGTGGAGGGCTTCACCCTCCGCCCGCTCACCGCCTACGACCCCGAATGGCGGCTGGGCTGCCTGCTGTGCGAAACCCTGCCCACGCTGGAAAACGGCCTGGCGGTGCGGGAGACGACGCCCGATGGCAAGGCCGGGCTGCGGCTGACCTATACCCTGCGCGAAGGCGCCCGCTGGGCCGATGGCCGGCCGGTGACGGCCGAGGACCTGCGCTTCGCCTGGGAAGCCGGGCGCAACCGGGAAACCGGCTTCGGCCCGGCCGAGTTCTACCGCAGCGCCTATGAGCTGGTGGTGGTGGACCAGCGCACCATCATCCTGCGGCTGGACAAGGTGACCTTCGACTTCGCCAGCATGGGCCAGTTCGTGCCGCTGCCGGCGCATCTGGAACGCGAACGCTGGCAGGCCGACCCGCGCGGCTACCGCACCCGCACCGCCTACGACACCGAAAGCACCAATCCCGGGCTGTGGAACGGCCCCTATCGGGTGGTCGCCACCACCCCGGGCGCCGGCGTGGTGCTGGAACGCAACCCGCATTGGCCCGGCCCGGCCCCGGCCTTCCGCCGCATCAGCATCCGCAGCGTGGAGAACACCGCCGCGCTGGAAGCGCAATTGCTGGCCGGCCAGGTGGACATGGTGGCCGGCGAACTCGGCCTGCCGGTGGAACAGGCCGCCGCGCTGGAACGCCGGGCCAATGCCTCATCCCCTGGGCGCTTCCGCTTCGCCTATCGCCCCGGCCTGATCTTCGAACATATCGACGTGCGGCTGGACAACCCGCTGCTGGCCGACCGCCGGGTGCGCCAGGCGCTGCTGCACGCCGCCGACCGGGCGCAGATCGTGGCCCGGCTGTTCGAGGGCAAGCAAGCCGTCGCCGACAGCCTGGTGAACCCGCTGGACGGCGTGCATGCCGAGGGCCTGCCGCACTACGGCTATGACCCGGCGCGGGCCAATGCCCTGCTGGACGAAGCCGGCTTCAGCCGCGGGCCGGATGGCATTCGCCGCAACGCCGCCGGCGACCGGCTGGCGCTGGAGTTGATGACCACCGCGGGCAATCGCGGGCGGGAAGCGGTGCAGCAGGTGCTGCAGGGCATGTGGCGCCAGGTGGGGGTGGAAACCCGCATCAGGAACGAAACCCCACGGGTGTTCTTCGGCGAAACCGTCAGCCGCCGCCGCTACACCGGGCTGGCCATGTATGCCTGGATCAGCGCGCCGGAGAGCGTGCCGCGCACCACCCTGCACGCGGAGGAAATCCCCACCGCCGCGCGCAATTGGTCGGGCCAGAACAGCGCCGGCTACGCCAACCCGGAAATGGACGCCCTGCTGGAAGCCCTGCCGCTGGAGTTGGACCGCGACCGGCGCCGCGTGCTGTGGGCGCAACTGCAACGGATCTACGCCCGGGACCTGCCCAGCCTGCCGCTGTTCTTCCGGGCGGATGCGCATATCTGGCCGCTCTGGCTGGAAGGGGTCCGCCCCACCGGCCACCAGGACCCGTCGAGCCTGTGGGTCTCGGAGTGGCGCGCCCGGTAACGGCGTGTTGCCCAGCCTGTCGGCGGATTCATCCGGCGGGCGGGCGCCACGCCATGCCTGCCGGCGCAGCCTTCGGGTCGGAGGTATCCGCGATGCCCACGACCCGCCATCCCTTCCTCGACCTGGTACTGCCGAACGCCCTGGCGCCGCACATGCGCCACGGCCCGGACCACAGCCACGACCCAAGGCCACCGGAAAGCATGTTGGAGGAGGTCGTGGCCCAGTTCGGGCCACACCCTGCCCTGCCCGCCGTGGCCATGCTGCTCGGCGCCGACCACGATTGCCGCGCCGACCACTACGACGCCGCGCTGGCCTGGCTGGGCCTGGCGGAAACCCGGCTGCGGCTGGACCTGCCGCCCGAGGCCCCGGCCCTGCAGGCGGCGCTGGGCGCCATCGCCATGGCGCGGGAGGAAGCCAGCCGGCACGACAGCGCCCGCTGCTGTGCCGCCATCGCCACCGCCCTGCGCGCCGCGTTGCAATTTAGCGCGGCGCATTGAAGGCGGCCGGCAGCCCTACCCGCCGATGACGCCGCCATCCTGCCGGGTGATGACCACCACGGCGGGGCGCGGCGGCATGGCGGGGGAAAAATCCGGCCAGCGCGTGGTCGGCGCCTCGTAGGTGCTGCCGCGTTCCTCGCCGGGGTGCTGAATGGCCAGGAACAGGTTGCGGTCGTCCGGCGTCAGGGTCGGGCCGCAGACCTCGGCACCGGCGGGGGCCTGGTAGAACAGCCGGGTCAGGCCACGGCCGATGCCGGCGGTGTCGGCGGCGTACAGCCCATCGGCCACGCCGGCGGCGCTGGGGGCGCCATCGGTGGCGATCCAGATCCGCCCCTTGCTGTCGAAGGCGACGTTGTCCGGGCAGCTCAGCCAGCCGTCGTTGCTGGTGGCGCGGTGGTACTGCGTGCCGGGGTCCACGCCTGGCTTGCCGGCAGCGATGAACACCACCCAGCGCGCGGTCTCGGCGCCATGGTCGTCGCCACTCGGGGCCAGTTCCAGGATGTGGCCGTGGCTGTTGCCGGCGCGCGGATTGGCCGCGTCCACCTGCTGCGCGGTGCGGTTGGTGTTGTTGGTCAGCACCACATAGACCCGGCCATTCACCGGGTTGGTTTCCACATCCTCCGGCCGGTCCATCGGCGTGGCGCCCAGCAGGGTGGCGGCGCGGCGCGCCTCGATCACCACGTCGCCCTGGCTGTGGAAGTTGTTGGCCGCGGTCAACGGGCCCTGGCCCAGCACCAGCGGCAGCCAGCGCAGCGTGCCATTGGCCTCGAACTTCGCCACGCTGAGGGTGCCTTCGTCCAGCAGGTCGCGGTTATGCGCCGCGTCGTGCGGGCGCCAGGGCCGGGCGGTGACGAAGCGATAGACGTATTCGAACCGCTCGTCGTCACCGCTGTAGATCACCACGCGGCCGTCCTTGGCCAGCGCATGGGTCGCGCCCTCATGCTTGAAGCGGCCCAGGGCGGTGCGCTTCACCGGCATGCTGGTGGGGTCGTAGGGGTCGATCTCCACCACCCAGCCGAAACGATTGGGCTCGTTCGGTTCCTTGTCCAGGTTGAAGCGGTCGATATGGCGGCCCCAGGGGTAGCGTGGCTCATTGCTGATGCCGTAGCGCCGGTAGGCCGCCGCCTGCTCGCCGCTTACCGCCGCCTGGCCGCTGAACACGGCGTTGAAGTTCTCCTCGCAGGTCAGGATCGTGCCCCAGGGCGTGGTGCCGCCGGCGCAATTGCTGAACATGCCCAGCACCCGCAGGCCGTCCGGGTCGGCACTGGTCTGCATCCGGGCATGGCCGGCGGCGGGGCCGCTGAGGCGCATCGGGGTTTCGCCGGTGATGCGGCGGTTCAACGCGGCGCCGCGTTCCACCGCCCAGTGGCGGCCCTGGCGGCGCAGTTCCACGATGCTGCCGCCATGGGCCATCACCTCGGTGGCGGCGATCTCCGCGGTAACCCTGGACCGCGCCTGGCCACCGCTGCCCAGGCCGGGGAACATCAGGTTGGTGTTGGTGTATTCGTGGTTCACCCACAGCAGCGCGCGCTCGCCACCGGGCGGCGCGGCTTCGCCGGGGGCGGGCCGGGGCAGCGGCAGCACCGCCAGGAAATCGCAATTGTAGCCGAACTGCCGCGCCTGGCTGGCGGCTGATTGGTGCAGCGGGTCGAAGGCCGGGCTGTCGGCGAACAGCGGGTCGCCCCAACGGATCAGGGTTTGGATTTCATGGCCCGCGGCCACCGCGTCGCGCTCGCTGTAGCGATGGCGCAGTTCGGTGAAGCCCAGGGAGGAAGGGCCGGCGTTGGGCCGGTCGCCGACCTCATGCGGCGCCGGGGCCTCGGGTTGGGCCGAGGCCA
>CANBXZ010000058.1 GCA_947373495.1 Acetobacteraceae bacterium | reverse complement strand
GGTTGCAAGCCAGGCTGCCGCCCCGGCTGCGACCCAGGCTGCAACCCGCGCCGGCAACCCGCCCGAAGCCGCCGCCAGCGGGGTGGAACAGGCCCTGGCGGCGCTGGATATTGATGCTCTGTCGCCACGGGAAGCGCAGGAAGCGCTCTATCGTCTCAAATCCCTGATTTCTGGTGCTGTCACAGCGGCATGACTGGCGTTAGGCTGGGGAGGATGACCCCAGAGGCTGCATTCCCGGCACGGACGCCGGCGGGCGCGCCGGCCGCATTGGCCGAAGTGCCCTCCGCCATTCCTGAGCTGATCGCTGAACTGCTCGGCTCCGCCGACGCACCGCCGCTGCCGCGTGAGGCGGCGCTGGCGTTGTTGCGCCGACATCTGGGCCGCATCCAGGGCCGGGTGCAGGACGCCTTCGAAAGCCAGCAGCTCAGCGGCCTGGCCGCTGCCCGCTGGCTGGCGGCGCTGGTGGACGGGCTGATGCACGCCATCCACCGCTACGCCCTGGTGATGACCCCGCCCCGCAACGCGGCGGAGGAGCGGGAGCCGCCCTATGCCCTGGTCGCCACCGGCGGCTATGGCCGCGGCGTGCTGGCGCCCTATTCCGACATCGACCTGCTGTTCCTCTCGGATGGCGGCGCCGGCCCGCGTTCCCAGCGCAGCGTGGAGTTCACGCTGTACCTGCTGTGGGACCTGGGGCTGAAGGTGGGCCACGCCACCCGCGGGGTGAAGGACTGCCTGGACGAAGCCGCCAAGGACGTCACCATCATGACGGCGCTGGTGGATTCCCGCTTCCTGATCGGTGAGCGCGCGACCTTCGAGCGGTTCCAGGAAACCTTCGCCCGCATGCGCAAGGACCGCGGCTTCGCGCCCTTCCTTTCGGCCAAGCGGGCGGAACGGGTGGCGCGGCACGCCAAGTACGGCGAAAGCCCCTACATGGTGGAGCCGCATGTCAAGGAAGGCCGCGGTGGCCTGCGCGACCTGCAGACGCTGTACTGGCTGGCGCGCTATGCCTTCGGCACCCAGCGCATGCCGGAACTGGTGGGCGCGGACAGCCCCGGCGGCGGGCTGCTGAGCGAGCACGAGGCCCGCACCATCCGCCGCGCCTGGAACTTCCTGTGGACGGTGCGCTTCCACCTGCACCTGGTGACCCAGCGCGCCGAGGAACGCCTGACCTTCGACCTGCAGCCGGTGGTGGGGGCCCGCATGGGCTACACCCCGCGCGGCCGGCAGGACGGGGTCGAGCGGTTCATGAAGCACCTGTTCCTGACCGTGCGCGACGTGGCCCGGCTGACCCGGGTGCTGGAGCCGGCGATCGAGCGCGCGGCGCTGGGCCCGCCGGCCGGGCGCAAGCAGGGCGACAAGGCGCTGGCCGATGCCGGGCTGGCCTTCGCCGACGGCAAGCTGGTGGCGGCGCCGCCGAACCGCGACTTCACCCACG
The DNA here is from genome assembly GCA_947373495.1 of Acetobacteraceae bacterium. Classification (GTDB taxonomy): domain Bacteria; phylum Pseudomonadota; class Alphaproteobacteria; order Acetobacterales; family Acetobacteraceae; genus CAIMOR01. The sequence goes on along the minus strand of CANBXZ010000058.1, from coordinate 14,816 downwards.
AACCCATCCTGATGCTGCGCATCCTGAAGGCGGCGCGCGACCGGCACCTGGAAATCCACCCGCTGGCGATGCGGGCGATGATCCGCCACGCCCACCATGCGGTGCGGCTGCGTGGCGACGCCGAGGCCAATGCGCTGTTCCTCGACCTGCTCTGCGGCAAGGATTCCGCGGCGTGGATGCGCATCATGAACGAGACCGGCTTCCTCGGCCGGTTCGTGCCGGAATGGGCCCGCATCGTCGGGCTGATGCAGTTCGACACCTATCATGTGTTCACGGTGGACGAGCACACGATCGAGGTGGTCGGCAACCTGCAACGCCTGGAAAGCGGCGACCTGGCGGAAGTGGCGCCGGTGGCCAGCGAGTTGATCGGCCAGGTTTCCTCCCGCCGGGCGCTGTATGCGGCGGCCATGCTGCACGACATCGCCAAGGGCCGTGGCGGCGACCATTCCGAACTGGGCGCGCGCATCGCCCAGGAAGTCTGCCCCAAGCTGGGCCTGACGCCGGAGGAGACCGAGACCGTCTCCTGGCTGGTGCTGCACCACCTGCTGATCAGCCAGACCGCGTTCAAGCGCGACATCGAGGACCCGAAGACCATCCTCGACATCGCCGACCTGGTGCAGAGCCCGGAACGGCTGCGCCTGCTGCTGGTGCTGACGGTGGCGGACATGCGGGCGGTATCCTCCAAGGTCTGGAACGGCTGGAAGGCCACCCTGCTGCGGGAAGTGTACTGGCGCGTGGCCGAGGTGCTGGCCGGCGGGCTTTCGGTGCCGGAACGCGACGTGCGCGTGGCCCGTGCCCGCGAAGCCGCCGCCGCCATGGTGGGCAACTGGCCGCAGGCCGAGATCGACCAGTTCCTGGCGCTGGGCTACCCCGGCTACTGGCTTTCCTTCGACGCCGAGACCCATGCCCGCCACGCCGCGCTGATCCGCGAGGCGGAGCGCAACCAGGCGCCGCTGACGGTGAAGACCCGCGTGCTGGAACAGCGCGCCGTCACCGAGGTGACGATCTACGCCGCCGACCATCCCGGCCTGTTCAGCCGCATCGCCGGCGCGCTGGCAGTGGCTGGCGCCAGCATCGTGGATGCGCGCATCCACACGCTGCAGAACGGCATGGCGCTGGACACCTTCTGGGTGCAGGACGCCGCCGGTGGCGCCTTCGACCAGCCGCACCGCCTGGCCAAGCTTTCGGTGCTGATCGAACAGGCGCTGTCCGGCCGGCTGCGGCTGAAGACCGAGATCCAGAAGGTGCGGCGCGAACCCGCCCGGCTGCGCGCCGTAACGGTGCCGCCGCGCGTGGTGTTCGACAACCACGCCAGCAACAGCCACACCGTGATCGAGGTGAATGGCCGCGACCGGCCCGGCCTGCTGCACGACGTCACCGCTGCCATCAGCGACCAGGGCCTGCAGATTGCCAGCGCCCACATCACCACCTACGGCGTGCGCGCGGTGGACGTGTTCTATGTGAAGGACATCTTTGGCCTGAAGGTGGAGAACGAGCGCAAGCTCAACACCCTGCGCAAGGCCATCGAAGCCGCCCTGGCCACGCCCGACACCGCCAATGGCGGCGGCGGCACCGCCAGCCCGCGCGCGGCGGCTGAACCGGCCTGAGGCTGCTGCCTGGCGGCCCTGGCCGGCGGCGCCATGGGGCGCCTCGGCTACAGGAAGCTCACCGGGTCCACATCCACCTGCAGCCTGACGTTGCCGGGTATCTCCACCCGGGCCAGCCATTCCCGCAGCAGGGGCTGCACCGCCACGTCGCGCCGGCACTTCAGCAGCAGCCGGCGCCGATGCCGGCCGCGCAGCAGCGCCAGCGGCGCCGGGGCCGGGCCCAGCACCTGAATGCCATCCCCGCCCGGTGCCGCCAGGCCCAGGTCGCGCGCCACGCGGTCGGCGGCGCGTTCATCCTCGGCGCTGACGATCAAGGCGGCCAGCCGGCCGAAGGGCGGCCAGTGACCGGGTTTCCGCATCGCCGCTTCCTCGGCCATGAAGGCGTCCAGGTCGTTGGCGATCAGCGCCTGCATCACCGGGTGTTCCGGGCTGAAGCTCTGCAGCAGCACCTGGCCCGGCGCCTCGGCGCGGCCGGCGCGGCCGGCCACCTGGTGCAGCAACTGCACGGTGCGCTCGGCCGCGCGCAGGTCGCCGCCGGCCAGGCCAAGGTCGGCATCCACCACCCCCACCAGGGTCAGGTGCGGAAAGTGCCAGCCCTTGGCGACGATCTGGGTGCCGATGATGAGGTCCACCTCCCGGTTGGAGATGGCCTGGGCGGCGGCGGCGGCGGCGGCCGGGCCGGGGATGTTGTCGCTGGCCATCACCAGGCGGCGGGCGTCGGGCCATAGCTGGGCGGCTTCCTCCTGCACCCGCTCCACCCCGGGGCCCACGGCGGTGAGGCTGTGCTCGGCGCCGCATTCCGGGCAGGCCGCGGGCGGGGCTTCGGTGTGGCCGCAATGGTGGCAGGTCAGGCGCCGCTGCGCCCGGTGTTCCACCAGCCAGGCGGTGCAGTTCGGGCAGCGCATGCGGTGGCCACAGGCGCGGCACAGCGTCAGCGGTGCATAGCCGCGGCGGTTCAGGAACAGCATGGCCTGTTCGCCGCGCGCCAGGGTGGCGGTGACGGCGGCCACCAAGGGCGGCGCCAGGAAGCGGCCGCGTTCCGGCGGGGTTTTCCGCAGGTCCACCGGCACCACCTGCGGCAGGCTGGCGCCACCATGGCGGGTCGGCAGGTCCAGCGCGGCATAGCGGCCGGTCTCGGCGTTGGTCAGGCTCTCCAGGCTGGGGGTCGCGGAAACCAGCACGCAACTGGCGGCGGCGAAGCGGGCCCGCACCACCGCCATGTCGCGGGCGTGGTAGATCACGCCTTCCTCCTGCTTGAAGGCGGTCTCGTGTTCCTCGTCCACCACCACCAGGCCCAGGTCGGGGTAGGGCAGGAACAGCGCGGAACGGGCGCCGACCAGCACCGCCACCTCGCCGTCCGCCACCGCGCGCCAGGTGTCGCGCCGGGTCTTGCTGGTCAGTTCGGAATGCCACAGCGCCGGGGCCACGCCGAAGCGGGCGCGGAAGCGGTCCAGCCATTGGGCGGAAAGCGCGATCTCGGGCAGCAGCACCAGGGCCTGGCGGCCTTGGCGCAGGGCTTCGGCCACGGCGTCGAAATACACCTCGGTCTTGCCGGAACCGGTCACCCCGGTCAGCAGCGTGACAGCGAATTGCCGTGCCGCCACCTTGGCCACCAGGGCGGCGGCGGCGGCGGCCTGCGGCCCGGCCAGGGCGGGGCCGGGATGGTCCGGGTCGGGCCGGCGGAACCGGGAATGGTGCGGCAATAGGGCAGGGCGCAGCAGGCCGTTTTCCGCCATGCCGCGCAGCACGCCGACGGAAACCTGCGCCGCCTCGGCCAGGGCACCGCCGGCCCGCACCTCGCCGGGTTGCAGCAGCGCCAGCACGCGGCGGCGTTCGGGGGTCAACCGCGGCTGGCTGTTGCCGGGCGGCGCCAGGGTCCAGCCGGCCTGGGGGGAGGCGGGCTCGAACGCGGCGGGGGCGCTGAGCGCCATGCGCAGCACCGCGCCGGGCGGCGCCAGGGTATAGGCCGCCACCCAGTCGATGAAGCGGCGCAGGCTCGGGCTCATCGGCGGCACCGGCAGCCGGGCCAGCACCGGCTTCAGCCGATGTTCCGCCACCGGCTCGGCCGCCTCCGCCGCCGGCGGGGCCGGGTCCCACACCACGCCGAACAGGTGGCGCTGGCCCAAAGGCACCGTCACCACGTCGCCTGGTTGAAGGTCCAGCTCCGCCGGTGCGCGGTAGTCATAGGCCCCGGCCAGCGGCAGCGGCAGCATGACGCGCACGCGTGGCGGCGAAGACACGCCGGCCGTGTCTTTCATGCTGCGGTGCTTTCGGGCAGGGGGTGACATGGGCTATCGTATGCCTGAACAAAACTGCAACATTTTCTCGCCAACCTGTCCCAAGGGGCCGTTCCGCATGAAGTTCTTCGTTGATACCGCCGAGGTGGCAGACATTCGGTCCCTGGTCGAGTTGGGCATGGTGGATGGGGTGACCACGAACCCCAGCCTCATCGCCAAGTCCGGCCGGAAGATGAGCGATGTGATCGCCGAGATCTGCGCCATCACCCCCGGCCCGGTTTCCGCCGAGGTCACCGCCACCGACTTCGAGGGCATGCTGGCCGAAGGCCGCTTCCTGCGCCAGATCGCGCCGAATGTCTGCGTGAAGGTGCCGCTGACCGAGGCCGGGCTGCGCACCTGCCGCGCCCTGGCGGAGGACGGCACGCTGGTGAACGTGACGCTGTGCTTTTCCGCCGGCCAGGCGATCCTGGCGGCCAAGGCGGGGGCGGCCTTCATCTCCCCCTTCGTCGGCCGGCTGGACGATATCGGCCAGGATGGCATGGAGTTGATCGCCGATATCGTTCAAATCTACGGTAACTATCCGCAGTTCAAGACCGAAGTACTCGTGGCGTCCATTCGGCACCCGATCCACCTGATCCAGTCCGCCAAGCTGGGCGCGCATGTTGCCACGCTGCCGCCGGCGGTAATTCGCCAGTTGCTGAAGCACCCGCTGACCGACAAGGGGCTTGATGCCTTCCTGGCGGACTGGCGCAAGACGGGACAAAGCATTCTGTGACCCAACCCCGCCGCCTGGTCTGCGATAACGGCTGTGAGCCGGATACCTTGCCGACCGCGGCGGCGGTGGAGGATTTCCTCCGCGCCAATCCCCGTTTCCTCGCGGATCGCGCAGACCTGTACCGCCACCTGGCGCCGCCGCGCCGGGTGCATGGTGAACGGGTGGCGGACCACATGGCGGCGATGCTGGCGGCCGAACGCCGCCGGCTGCGGGGCCTTGAGGCGGAAATGGATGCCGCGCTCTCGGCCGGGCGGGCCAACCAGGGCCTGACCATCCGGGTGCGGCTGGCGGTGCTGGCGCTGATGCGCAGCCCGGACCCGATCGAGACCGTGCAGCAGGAATTGCCCGCCCTGCTGGGGGTGGAAAGCTGCACCCTGCTGGCCGAACGGCCGGACCAGCGCGGCCTGGTCAAGCTGCCGCTGGGTACCGTGGCGCGGTTGCTGCCCGGCGGGCGCGAAGCCGTGGTGCGGGCCAACCCGACCGAATGCGAGATGCTGCACCAGGAAGCCGCCTGCCTGGTCAGGCGGGATGCGCTGGCGCGGGTGCCGGTATGGACCGGCGACCCGGTGCTGCTGGCGCTGGGCACCCGGGACCCCGCGGCGCTGCCGGCCCGGCACGTGACCGCCACGCTGGCCTTCCTCGGCCGCGCCGTGGCGGCCGCCCTGGCGCGCTAGCGCCCCGGCCACAGGAGGCACCCGGATGAGCGGCTCCCCCGGCCCGGCCATGCAGGGCAGCGCGGCGCGGGCCGCCTACCTCGCCTGGTTGGCCAAGGAACGCCGTGCCGCCGACAACACGGTGGAGGCCTATGGCCGCGACCTGGGCGATTTCCTCGGCTTCCTCACCCGCCATTTGGGCGGCGAGCCGGACCTGGCGGCGCTGGCCGCGCTGCGCCCGGCGGATATCCGTGCCTTCCTGGGGGCCCGTGCCGCCGCCGGCCTGGGCAATGCCAGCCGGGCCCGGCAATTGGCCAGCGTGCGGGGCTTCCTGCGCTGGCTGGCGCGCTTCCATGGCGCGCCCATCGCGGCATTGACCGGCCTGCGTGGGCCGCGCCTGAAGCCGCCGGTGCCGCGGGCACTGACGCCCGACCAGGCGCGGCAGGCGGTGGCCGGCATCGGCGAGGTGCATCACCCGGTGCGGTCGGAAGCCCCGACCATGCAGGCGGCGCGCGACGTGGCGTTGTTCACCCTGCTGTACGGCTGCGGCCTGCGGCTTTCGGAGGCGCTGGGCCTTAACCTGCGCGACACGCCGGCGGCCGGTGGCGCCCAGGCATTGCGGGTGCTGGGCAAGGGCGGCAAGCAACGGCTGGTGCCGGTGCTGCCGGCGGTGCGCGAGGCCATTGCCGCCTACCTGCCCTGGCGCGCCGGGGCGGAACCGGGGGACCCGTTGTTCATCGGCGCCCGTGGCGCCCGGCTGGACCCGGCGGTGGCGCAGAAATCCATCCGCAATTGGCGCCGGTTGGCCGGGCTGCCGGAACACGCCACGCCGCACGCGCTGCGCCACAGCTTCGCCACCCATCTGCTGGGCGGCGGGGCGGATTTGCGGGCGATTCAGGAATTGCTCGGCCATGCCAGCCTGTCCACCACCCAGCGCTACACCGCGGTGGATGCCGCCAGCCTGCTGGCCACCTGGCGCCGCGCCCACCCGCGCAGCGAATAGCCCAGGCGCGTGATCGCCTGAGGTGGCAGCACCGAAAGGCGTGAATCACACGCTTCGGCCCGCCGTCGGTTCCGGCCGCAGCAGCAGCAGGCAGCCCAGCGCCGCCAGCGACAGCACCGCCACCATGCCGAAGCTGACCCCGGCCGGCAGCACCGCCACCACCGGCGCGGCCAGGGTGGGCGCCAGCGCCTGGGCCACCAGGATGGGCAGCGCCAGCTTGCCCATCAGCACCGGGTAGCCACGCGGGCCGAACAGCGCCAGCGGCACCTGGCCCCGGCTGATGGTCAGCAGCCCGTTGCTGGCGCCGTACAGCAGCATGAAGGCGGCGGCGGCCAGCCCGACTTCCCCGGGGCTGAGCAGCAGCACCGCCCCCGCGCCCAGCGGCAACAGCGCCGCCCCGGCCTTGGCCACCACCAGCGGGTGGGCCTTGCCGCCCAGGGTGAACTCCAGCAGCCGGCCGCCCACCTGGGACGGCCCCTGCAACGCCCCCACCGCCACCGCGGCGGCCACGCTGAGCCCGAGGCCGCCGAACAGCGCGACGAAATGCACCGCCACCACGCCGGAGATCAGCGCCCGCAGGGTGAAGAACACCGCCAGCAACCGGAACGCCTGGCGGGCCCAGGCCGAAGGCGGGGGCGGCGGTGCCTCCGCCGCCTGCTGGGCGCCGGGGGCGGCCGCCTGGGCGCGGGGCAGCAGCAGGTACAGCGGCAGCACGCACAGCAGGTTCACCGCCACATAGGCCAGGCAGGTGCCGCGCCAGCCCAGCAGGGGCTCCAGCGCCGCGCTGGTCGGCCAGCCCCAGGTGCTGGCAAAGCCGGCGCACAGCGTCACCATGGTGATCGGCCGCCGGGCTTCCTTGCCGTACAGCATGCCCAGCGTGGCGAAGGCGGCCTCATACAGCCCCAGCGCCATGCCGCCGCCCAGCACCACCCAGCCCAGGCACCAGCCCCAAACCCCCGGCAGCGCCGCCAGCAGCACCAGCCCGGCCGACAGCACCAGGGAGGACAGCAGCAGTACCGGCCGGCCGCCGTGTCGTTCAATGGCGCGGCCAACGCTGGGCGCGGCAAAGCCGGAGATCAGCAGCGCCACCGAAAACGCGCCGTAGATCAGCGCCGGGTCCGCGCCGAGGTCCCGCACCACCACCGGCGCCAGCACGGCGGGCAGGTAGTAGGTGCTGCCCCAGGCCAGGGTCTGCGCCACGCCAAGCAACAGCGCCACGGCGCGGGGGGAGGAAACCGTCATGGCGGCAGCATGCCGCTGGCGCCAAGCCAAGCCAAGCGCGCGGCCGGGCCTGGTTGCCGGCCCTGCGGCTTCACCCCGCCACTGCTGGCGTTGCGGGCCGAGCGCATGCAGGGTCAACCTGCGTACCCCGGCATGGCCGGGCGGGCCGCCTGCGCCGCCCTTGGCGATGCGGCATGGTCCGGCCGCCCTGCGCCGGTGCGGGCCGTGGGGCGGAACGTCGTGCGTTCGGTATCAGCCTGGCACGGCGGCCAGGGCTGCCGGCAGGTCCAGCGGCCGGTCGCTGGCCAGGAACAGGTATTCCACATTCGTCAGCCGGCCCACGGTGCCCACCTTCTCGCCGCGCGGGTTATGGATGCCGATCTTGGCGCCCACGTAGCGACCATAGGGAATCTCCAGCACGCGCAGGAAGGGCCGGGCCGCCAGCATCTGTTCCAGCGCCGCCCGCTTCAGGAAGCCTTCGTCGCTGAAGGAAACCAGCAGCACCGGGGCGCGCAGCGCGGCGATGGTGCGGGCCAGGGCCGGGCCGATGCCGGGCTTGCTGTTGAACGGCGAGACGCGGGTACGGCAGTCCAGCCGCTTGCGGGCAATGCCGTAGGTCTCCGGCGCGTCCCAGCGCACCAGGGTTTCCCAGACATGGTAGTTCCGCAGGTAGCTGTGCTGGTTGTAGGGCGGGTCCAGGTAGGCCAGGTCGCATTCCACCTGGGCGGCGGCCACCTCGGCTTCTGCGCTCAGCGCCTGGCAGGGGCCGGCGGCGGGGCGCGGCTGCATGGCCGGCAGGCGCAACTCCAGCGGGCGCAGCGCCCGCGGCGCCCATTGCTTCATGTAGGCCATCTGCAGGCCGGCGGTTGAATCCACCCGGTCGGCGGCTTCCAGCAGCGCGGTCAGCAGCACCGCCTCCAGCACCGGCTCGCAGGCCAGGGCGAGGATGGCGTTGCGCATCGCCTCTACCCGGGCGCCGTTGCTGGGGTGGAAGTAGCGGCTTTCCTCGCAATAGGTCTGGGTGAACCAGCCGGCCTGGCCGGGCAGGCGGTTCAGGTCGGCCAGGATGCGGCGGGCGGGGTCGGCCCAGACCTCGGCATCGGCCTGCACGTAGCAGGTGGCCAGGGTATGGGCGTAGGCATTGTGGTCGTTGGCCACCACGCTGTAGCCGGCGCCCTTCAGCGCATGGCCCACCCGGGCGGTGCCGGAAAACAGGTCCAGCACGCGGGAACCGGCGGGGCCGCCAACCGGCAGCACCCCGCTGATGGCGGCGAGGATCTGGCCGAGCAGCGCGCGCTTGGAGCCGATGTACTTGATCATGGGTGCGCCGGGGTAGCGCGGGGCGCCGCGCCGGGGCAAGCGGCCAGCGCGGCGCGCCCCGGCTGGGCCTCAGGTGGCGCCGCCGGGTGGCGGCGCCGACAGACTCCAAGCTGTTGTTCGAGCGGCTGATTCACGCCGCCGGTGATTCCACCGGCGACGATCAGGCGCTAGATGTGCAGCGCGCGGGCGCCCACGGCCAGCGCGGCTTCCTTCACCGCCTCGTTCAGGCTGGGGTGGGCGTGGCTGAGGCGGGCCACGTCCTCGGCCGAGGCGCCGAACTCGATGGCCATCACCATCTCGGCGATCAGCGTGCCGGCATCCGGGCCCAGGATATGGGCGCCCAGCACCTTGTCGGTCTTCGCATCCGCCAGGATCTTCACGAAGCCGTCCATGCTGCCCATGGCGCGGGCGCGGCCATTGGCGGTGAAGGGGAACTTGCCGACCTTGTAGTCGGTGCCGGCGGCCTTCAGCTCTTCCTCGGTGGCGCCCACCGCGGCCACTTCCGGCCATGTGTACACCACGCCCGGAATGGCGCCGTAGTTCACATGCGGCTGCTGCCCGGCCAGCATCTCGGCCAGGGCGACGCCTTCCTCCTCGGCCTTGTGGGCCAGCATCGGCCCGGCGATGACATCGCCGATGGCATAGATGCCGGGCACGTTGGTGGCGTAGTGGCCATCCACCTGCACCCGGCCGCGCTCGTCCAGCGCCACGCCCACCGTGTCCAGCCCCAGCCCGGCGACGAAGGGGCGGCGGCCGATGGCCAGCAGCACCACATCGGCCTTCACCTCCTCGGCGGCGCCGCCGGCGGCGGGCTCCACGCTCAGCGTCACGCCATCGGCCGCCTTCACCGCGCCGGTCACCTTGCTCTTCAGCTTGAACTTGATGCCCTGCTTGGCCAGCACGCGTTCGAACTGCTTGGCGATCTCGGCATCCATGCCCGGCACCAGGCGGTCCAGGTACTCGATGACCGTGACCTGGGCGCCCAGGCGGCGCCAGACGCTGCCCAACTCCAGCCCGATCACGCCGCCGCCGATGACCACCAGGTGGCCCGGCACCTGGTCCAGTTCCAACGCGCCGGTGGAGGTGACGATCTGCTTCTCGTCCACCTCAACGCCGCGCAGCGGGGTGCTTTCGCTGCCGCTGGCGATGACGATGTTCTTCGCCTCGTACACCTCGCCGGCCACCTCGACCTTGCCGGGGGCGACGATCTTGCCCAGGCCCTTCAGCCAGGTGACCTTGTTCTTCTTGAACAGGAACTCGATGCCCTTGGTATTGGCCGAGACGACCTCCCCCTTGCGGGCCTGCATGCGGGCCAGGTCCAGCGTCACGCCGGCAATGCCGATGCCGTGCTCGGCGAAGTGGTGGCTGGCTTCCTCGAAGTTCTCGGAGCTGTGCAGCAGCGCCTTGGAAGGGATGCAGCCCACGTTCAGGCAGGTACCGCCAAGCGTTGCGCGAACCTCCACGCAGGCGGTCTTCAGCCCCAGCTGGGCGGCGCGGATGGCCGCCACATAGCCGCCGGGGCCGGCGCCGATGACGATGACGTCGAAGCTTTCGGGCATGGAAAATTCCTAACGGGCAGGATTTCGGCGGGTTTTGGCGCTAGTTGGCGCCGCAGGCAAGCGCGCTGCGGCCGGCGGTACCCCCGCCCGGTACGACAACGCTTGGCAGCCGGGGGTCGGGCGTGGTCCCTTTGGCCCCAAGAGGTGGCAACGCCGCCCAGGAGGAAACCAATGGAACAGCGCAATCCCCCGGCTGGGCGGAGGGCTGCCTGGCCTCGCCGTGGCGTTCTGGGCGCCGGGCTGGCCGGCCTGGCCCTGCCTGGCATCGGCCGCACCCAGGAACGTTACCCCGACCGGCCGGTCAAGCTGTTCATCCCCTGGACCGCGGGCTCGTCCTCGGACGTGCAGATGCGCTCGCTGTGCGAGGAAGCGGCCAAGGTGCTGGGCCAGCCGGTGGTGATCGAGAATCGGCCCGGCGCCAGCGGCACGCTGCACGCCCAGGCGCTGGCCCAGGCCCGGCCGGATGGCTACACCCTGGGCCAGATGCACCTTTCCGTGGTGCGCCGCCCCTTCCTGGTGCAGCGGCCGCAGTGGGACGCGGTGGCCGACTACACCCACATCATGCGGGTTTGCGGCTGGATGTATGGCGTGGCCATCAAGGCCGGCCGGCCGTGGAAGACCTGGGCCGAGTTCATCGCCTATGGCCGCGCCAACCCGGGCAAGCTGACCTTCGCCACCAGCGGCATCGCCACCACCAACCACCTGGCCATGGAGGATTTGGGCGTGCGCGAGGGTGTGCAGTTCACCCATGTGCCGTTCCGCGGCTCCTCCGAAGGCGTCACCGCCGTGCTGTCGGACACGGTGGACTGCATCGCCGACAGTTCGGTCTGGGTGCCGCATGTGGAAAGCGGCGCCATGCGGGCGCTGAATGTCTGGACCGAGACCCGGGTGCCGCGGCTGCCCGACGTACCCACCCTGAAGGAGCTGGGCCACGACATGGTGGTGACCAGCCCCTACGGCATCTCCGGCCCGCGTGGCATGGACCCGGCCATCGTCGGCACCCTGCACAACGCCTTCAAGGCCGCGCTGGACACCCAGGCCAATGCCACCGTGCGCGGCCAGTTCGACATGCCGGCGCAATACCTGTCCTCGGCCGACTACACCGCCTTCATCACCCAGCGCGCCGCCTATGAGCGGGAGATGGTCACGCGCCTCGGCATCAAGTTGGATTGAGCGCCATGCAGCACCCCACCCGCCGTACCGCCCTGGCGCTGGCCGGCGCCGCCCTGGCCCAGCCCTTGGCCAACCTGCCCTTGGCTGCCCCGGCCCTGGCGCAGGCCAGGTTCCCCGACCGCTCGATCCGGCTGATCGTGCCCTGGCCGCCCGGCGGCTCGGCCGACGCGCAGTTGCGTTCACTGGGGGAGGTGGCCGGCCGCGCCCTGGGCCAGACCGTGGTGATCGAGAACCGCACCGGCGCCTCCGGCACCCTGGGCGCGCAGTTCCTGGCCACCCAGGCCCGGCCGGACGGCTACACCATCGCCCAGATGCACATGAGCGTGGTGCGGCGCCAGTTCCTGGTGCGCAATCCGCCCTGGGACGTGGTGCGGGACTTCACCCACATCATCGGCCTGACCGGCTGGCTGTTCGGGGTGTGCGTCAAGGGCGACGGGCCGATCAAGACCTGGGCCGACTACATCGCCTATGGCCGCGCCAACCCTGGCCGGCTGACCTACACCACCTCCGGCATCGCCACCTCCAACCACCTGGCGATGGAGGACCTGATGGCGCGCGAGGGCATCGAGGCGGTGCATGTGCCCTACCGCGCCTCCAACGAGGCGGCGGTGGCGGTGGCCAGCGGCGAGGTGCTGAGCGTGGCCGACAGCAGCGCCTGGGCGCCGCTGGTGGAGGGCGGCCAGCTGCGCTGCATCAGCGTCTGGACCGCCGAGCGGACGCCGCGCTTCCCCACCGTGCCCACCTTGAAGGAACTGGGCTACGACATGGTGGTGACCAGCCCCTATGGCCTTTCCGGCCCCAAGGGCATGGACCCCGGCGTGGTGCGGGTGCTGCACGATGCGTTGAAGGAGGCGCTGTTCAGCGACGCCAACAAGGCGGTGCGGGCCAATTTCGACATGCCCCTGGAATATTACGATACCGCCGCCTACCAGGACTTCATCGCCCGCCGCGCGGTGTACGAGCAGGACATGGCCCGCAAGCTGAACCTGAGGATCGACTGAGCCGATGCTGACCCGTCGCAACGCCCTGGCGCTGGCCGCCGGGGCCGCCCTGAACCCCCTGACCGGCCCCTTGGCCACCCCCGCCTTCGGCCAGGCCCGCTTCCCGGACCGGCCGATCCGCTTCCTCATCCCCTGGCCGCCTGGCGGCAGCCTGGACGCGCTGCACCGGCAGATGTTCGAGATCGTCCACAAGGACCTCGGCCAGCAGGTCGTCATCGAGAACCGCCCCGGTGCCCGCGGCACCCAGGCGGCGATCTACCTCATCAACCAGGCCCGGCCGGATGGCTACACCCTGGCGCACCACCACCTCTCCATCCTGCGCCACCCCTTCCTGACCCGGGCGCGCACCTGGGACCCGGTGGCGGACTTCACCTACATCATGCAGTTGTCGGGCTTCCTGTTCGGCACCGCGGTGCGGGCGGACAGCCCGTGGAAAAGCTTTGCCGAGATGATGGCGGCGGCCAAGGCGGAACCCGGCAAATACAGCTATTCCACCAGCGGCATCGCCACCACCAACCACCTGGCCATGGAGGACATCCTGGAACGGGAAGGCGGCGAGATGCTGCACGTGCCCTATCGCGGCAGCCAGGAAGGCGTCACCGCGCTGCTCGGCCGGCAGATCAGCTGCGTGGCGGATGCCGCGAGCTGGCTGCCCAACGTGGAAGCCGGCGAGTTGCGCCTGCTTTCGGTGTGGAAGCGCGAACGGCTGCGGGCGGTGCCCCAGGCGCCCACCCTGAACGATCTGGGCTACAACATGGTGGTCACCAGCCCCTATGGCATCGCCGGGCCGAAGGGCATGGAGCCGGAGATCGTGGACATCCTGCACCGGGCCTTCCGCAAGGCGATGCAGGACGAAGCCAGCCAGGCCATCATCAACCGTTGGGAGATGCCGCAGGAATACCTTGGCCCGGCGGACTACCTGGCCTTCGCCCGCCAGCGCGCCGACTACGAACGTGTCACCGTGGCCCGGCGCGGCCTGAGCATCGATTGAGCCGGGCGCCGGTCGACCGGCGCGCCGATTGACTCGGGGGGCATGCAGGCCCGATAGACAACGCCTCCGTCCCCCGCCCTGAGAACCAGTGCCATGATCCGTCCGACCCGTCTGATGGCCTGTTTCCTGGCGCTTGGCTGCCTGGCCGCCGGCGCGGCCCAGGCCCAGGCACCCGGAGTCGGCCGCTCCGCCCCCAGTCGTGGCGTCTCCCTGCCGGCGCCGCTGCCGGACCCGAACAACACCAGTTCGGGCAATGTCGGCATTCGGCTGGACCCCGGCGCGGTGCTGTGCCGCACCACCGAGGCGCTGGGCCAGCGCCAGGCGGCCATGACCGCCAGCACGGCGGGGGATGACGCGCAGACCCTGCTGCCGGCCGGCTGCTTCCGGGTGACCACCCGCACCCCGGTGGAGGTGCTGGAACGCCGCGGCTATGGCCGTACCCAGGTGAAGACCATGGGCCGCAACAGCGAAACCGGCTGGACCGACGCCTACCTGCCGGCGCGCTAGCGTCTGATCGTCGCCGGCGGAATCTCCGGCGGCGTGCACCAGCCGCTCAAACAACATACTCCAGGCCACCCGCGGCCAGGCCCTTGTTGCCGCCCCGAGGCCGCTGCGGGGCGGCCCCGGGCGCTGCCCATGGCATCGCCCCGGTTTACCGCCGGCGATGCAGGCGCTATGCGCGCCGGCATGACCGCCCTTGTTCCCGCCAAGCCGGCCGAAGGCCCGCTGCCCAACTACCGCGCCCTGGTTGCCTCCGGTAGCCTGGCGCCGGACATCGCGCAGGAATGCGCCGCCGAGAAGATGCAGGACCTGTGGCGCCGGCTGCGCGGCTACGACCCCAGGCCGGGCGGCGACACGCCGGGCCTGCTCAGCCGCCTGTTCGGCCGCGCCAAGCCGGTGGAGGAAGCGCCCGAGGGCACCCCCCAGGGGCTGTACCTGGTGGGGGAGGTCGGGCGCGGCAAATCCATGCTGATGGACCTGTTCTTCGCCTGCGCCGAGGTGCCGCGGAAGCGACGCGAACACTTCCACCAGTTCATGCAGACCTGCCACCGCCGGATCCACGCCTGGCGCCAGGCCAATCCGGGCGACGCGGACCCGATTCCGCCGCTGGCCGACAGCATCGTGGCCGAGGCCGCGCTGCTCTGCTTCGACGAATTCCAGGTGCACGACATCACCGACGCCATGATCCTGGGCCGCCTGTTCGAGGCATTGTTCGCCCGTGGCGTGGTGGTGGTCGCCACCTCTAACACCGCCCCCGACAACCTGTTCAAGGGCA
>CANBXZ010000057.1 GCA_947373495.1 Acetobacteraceae bacterium | reverse complement strand
CTTTCGGAATGGCATTTCCGCATTTCCCTGGCGCTGAATGGCGTGGGCTGGAACTTCCTGTTCATCGGCGCCACCACCCTGGTCACCACCTGCTACCGGCCGAATGAACGCGGCAAGACCCAGGCGCTGAACGACTTCCTGATCTTCGGCACCACGGCTTCGGCCAGCTTCCTGGCCGGCTTCCTGCAGGAACGCCTGGGGTGGCTGCCACTGAACTGGTATTCGCTGCCGCTGGTGGCGGTGGCGGTGCTGGCGGTGGGCTGGCTGTGGCTGCAACCGCGGCCCGCGGCGGCCTGAGCGCCCGCTGCCTTCCTGCGGGAAGCCAGCCGTGAGGTGACAACCGGCGCGTTTGCCGGCATCACCCGGGTGGCTGTCGCGTCGCGGCGGCGTCGCGCCCCGAATGGGCCGGGCAAGCCGCACAGGCCAGGCCGGCGGAATGGCCTGTCCCGCAGGCTGATGTGACGGACCCGCAGGTGGATTCCAGGCTCGCCGACCTTCCCGACGCCCCCGCGCCCTACCGGTTGAGCCTGGTGGGCGCGCAGGGCACCAGCCTGCCCCGCCTGCTGCACGGCATGACCACGGCGCGCAGCCGGCTGCGGCTGCTGCGGCGCATGGCCGAAGTGGGGCTGGAGGTCGCGGCCGCGCTGCCGCGCGACCTGCTGTTGCGGGCCCGGCCGGACCTGTTGCGCCAGGCGGTGGGCCGGCCGCCGCGCTCGGCCGGCAGCGTGGCGCTGTATGTCCACTACGCCGCCACCGGCGAGGTTTCCGCCATGGTGCTGCGCCAGGTGGAGGTGCTGGCCCAGGCCGGCTTCGACGTGGTGTTCGTGACCATGGCGCCCGCCATTGGCACCGCGCATTGGCAGGCGCTGCGGGACCGCTGCGCCTGGGTGATCCAACGGCGCAACTGCGGCTATGATTTCGGTGCCTGGAAGCAGTTGTTCGGCCAGATCCTGGCCCGTTGGCCGGGCCTGACGGAACTGCTGCTGGCCAATGACAGCGTGCTGGGGCCGCTGCGCGGCCTGGACCCGGTCTTCGCCACGCTGCGGGCGGGCGGGGAGGGGGTGTTCGGCCTGACCGAAAGCCGCCAGGGCGGCGCCCATCTGCAAAGCTACTTCCTGTTGCTGCGCGGCAGGGCGGTCTTCGCCGATTTTGCCGCCTTCCTGGCCCAGTTGCGCGTCAGTCATTCCAAGTGGTTGAGCGTGCAGCGCGGCGAGCTGGAGTTCACCCGCTTCATGCGCCAGCGCGGCCACCTGGTGGCGGCCCTGTTCGGCTATGAACGCGTGCTGGCCGCGGTGCTGGCCCAGCCCTCGGCCCGGGCCGGGCTGGCCGCCTGCCACCCGGCGCTGCGGCAGTTGGAAGCCCTGGGCCCCGAAGCGCGGCTGGCGTTGCTGCACCGCCAGCCGCTGAACCCGACGCATCACCTGTGGCTGCCCCTGGTGCGGCTGTTCGGCTTCCCCTTCATCAAGACCGACCTGGTGCGCCGCAACCCGGCGCAGTTGCCGGGGGTGGAAGCGTGGCCCAGCCTGGTGGCGCCCGGCGCGCCCTGCGACCAGGCGCTGTTGGCGGCGCACCTTGCCATCATGGAACGGCCCACAGCCGCGGCCTAGCGTCTGATCGTCGCCGGTGGGATCACCGGCGGCGTGAATCAGCCGCTCGAACAACAGCCCTGATCGTTGCCGGTGGGATCACCGGCGGCGTGAATCAGCCGCTCGAACAACAGCTTGGAGGCTGTCGGACGCTTGGGTGGGTGTCTGGCACCAAACCCACGAAGGCCAGACCTGCGGCCCGCAGCCGGCGGCCGAGCCGCCGAAGGGCGGCCGCGGCTCATGCCGCGAAGCCTGGGGCCGCGAAGCCTGGGGCCGCGGAGGCGGCCCGCCCGGCGATTGAGGCGCACGAAGGTTCATCCTGCGTGCGCTCAGGATGACAGGCGCCAAGCGGCGCGTTGATGACAGCGCCAGGTCCTTGCCGTACCGTTCCGCCCAGCTTCGGGCGAGGGGACGGGTAGGCATGGCCAAGCGGTGGCACGGCGCGATGTTCGGCGTGCTGCTGGCGTGCCTGCCGGGCGCTGCTGCCTGGGCCCAGGGCAGCCTGAACCTCTATTGCTCGGTGCAGGTGGAATGGTGCCAGGCGGTGGCCGCCGGCTTCCAGCGCGAAACCGGCATCCGCGCCGCCATGACCCAGCGCGGTTCCGGCGAAAGCCTGGCCGCGATGCGCGCCGAGGCGCAGAATCCGCGCGGCGATGTCTGGTTCGGCGGCACCGGGGACCCGCATTTGGCCGCGGCCGAGGAAAACCTGACCCAGGCGTATGAAAGCGCGCTGAACCCGCAGTTGCAGCCCTGGGCGCTGAACCAGTGGCGGCAGTCTGGCCAGCGCGCCATCGGCATTTATGCCGGCGCGGTCGGCTTTGGCTTCAACACCGAACTGCTCGCCCGCCGTGGCCTGGCCGCGCCGGCCTGCTGGGCGGATTTGGTGGAACCGCGCTTCCTGGGGGAGGTGCAGATGGCCAATCCGGCTTCCTCCGGCACCGCCTATGTCATCATCGCCACGCTGGTGCAGTTGCAGGGGGAGGATGCCGCCTTCGGCTTCCTGCGCCGGCTGCATGCCAACATCAACGCCTATAGCCGCGCCGGCACCGGGCCCATCAAGGCGGTGGCGCGGGGGGAAACGGCGGTCTCGCTTTCCTTCGTGCATGACGCGGTGACGGAGCGGAATGCCGGCTTCCCGGTGGCCTGGGCGACGCCCTGCGAAGGCACCGGCTATGAGATTGGCTCGATGTCGATCCTGCGCGGCGCCCGCAACCTGGCCAATGCCCGGCGCTTCTACGACTGGGCACTGGCCGCGCCGGCCCAGCGCCTGGGGTTCGAGGCCGGTGGCCAGTTGCAAACCCCGGCCAACCGCGCCGCGCCGCTGCCGCCCGGCGCGCCCGATCTCTCTCAGCTTCGCCTCATCGACTACGACTTCGCCCGCTACGGCCGCAGCGCCGAACGCCGGCGCCTGATCGAGCGATGGGAGCGTGAGGTAGGAACCCTGCCGCGATGACCCGCCTGCTGCTGCTGCCCGCCCTGCTGTTGCCGCTGTTGTTCACCCAGCCGGCCGCCGCGCAGGGCAGCCTGAACATGCTGTGCGCCCCCGCCGCCGACTGGTGCGAGGCCATTGCCAACGCCTTCCAGCGCGCAACCGGGGTGCGGGTGGCCATGGCGCGCAAATCCACCGGCGAGATCTTGGCCCAGGTGCGGGCGGAGGCGGCCAATCCGCGCACCGATGTCTGGTTCGGCGGTTCGGCCGAGGCGCATTTCACCGCCGCCGAGCAGAACCTGCTGCAGCCCTATGCCTCCCCCAACATGGCGCAGCTGCACCCTTGGGCGCAGCGGGTGCACGCGCAGTCCCAGGGGCGTTGCGTCGGGGTGTCCTCGGGCGCCATCGCCATTGTCTACAACACCGAGGTGATGGCGCGGCGCCACCTGGCGGTGCCGCATAGCTGGGCGGAACTGCTGAACCCGGCCTTCCGCGGTGAGATCCAGCTGCCCAACCCGAATTCCTCCGGCACCGCCTACACCATCATCGCCGGGCTGGTGCAGTTGTGGGACGAAGACCGCGCCTTCGACTACCTGAAGCGGCTGCACGCCAACACCAACGCCTATACCCGCAGCGGCGCCGCGCCGGTGCAGGCGGTGGCGCGGGGCGAAACCGCGCTTTCGGTCAGCTTCAACATGGAAACCACCAGCCTGGCGCAGCAGGGCTTTCCCATCGCCATGACCTACCCCAGCGAGGGCACCAGCTATGAGGTGGCCTGCCTGTCCATCATGCGCGGTGCCCGCAACCTGGCGCAGGCCCGGCGCTTCGTGGACTGGTACCTGACCCCGGCGGCGATGGACCTGGGGCTGGCCGCCAACCAGTACCACGTGCCGGCCCATCCCGGTGCCAGGGCAGACCCGCGCATTCCCGACATGCGGCAGATCCGGCTGATCGACTACGACATTGCCGCCTATGGCGACAGCCAGCGCCGCCGCCACCTGCTGGAACGCTGGGACCGCGAGATCGGCAGCCAGCCGCGCTGACGCATGGCGTTGACCAGCCCCCCGACGAGTTCCTTGGCCAATCCCCTGGCCAGTCCCTTGGCCAGCCCCCTGGCGTTCTGGCTGCTGGCGGCGCTGGGCGCGCTGCTGCTGCCCTGGCATGCCCAGCAGGACGGCCTGACGCTGGCCGGCCTGGCTGCCCCGCTGGCCGAGGACGCCGACGCCGACGCCAGTGCCGCGCTGGGCCAGGCGCTCCGCCATGGCCGCTTCTGGTTCTGGCCGGTGCTGCTGGCGCTGCTGCCGGCGCTGGCCGGGGCGCTGCCCTGGCTGCCACGCCCCAGCCGCGCCCGGCTGCTGCTGGCTGGTGGCGGGCTGGGCCTGCTGGCCATTGCCGCCCAGGGGCTGGCCATTGGTGTGCAGGGTTGGAACTGGCCCTGGCTGGCCACCCTGTTCGGCGAGATGGACGACCGCCAATTCGGCCTGGGCCTGGGCGGTACCCTGGCCACGCTGGGCTTCCTGGTGCTGCTGACCGACGCGCTGGCGCTGCGCGGGCTGTTCCGCGGCGACCGCTTCATTGCCGGCAGCGTCGGCCTGCTGGCGCTGCTGATCCTGGTGTTCACCGCCTGGCCGATCGGCCGGTTGTTGAGCGAGATGCTGGCGCCGCGCGACGCGCTGGGGCCCTGGGCGGCACTGGCCGAGCGGTTGCTGGACCGCAAGCTGTTCAGCCTGGCCTGCGTGACCCAGCCGGTGGGCTGCGGCGTGGTGTGGAACACGCTGCTGCTGGCCGCCTGTTCCGCCACCGCCGCCACCCTGCTGGGGCTGGCCTTCGCGCTCATCGCCAGCCGTACCGCGCTGCCCGGCAAGCGGGCGCTGCGGCTGCTGACGGTGCTGCCCATCATCACCCCGCCCTTCGTCATCGGGCTGGGGCTGATTTTGCTGTTCGGTCGCGCCGGGCTGGTGAACCAGGCCGCCGATGCGCTGTTCGGCTGGCAGTTGGGCCGCTGGATCTATGGCTTCGACGGCGTGTTCCTGGCCCAGGTCTTCGCCTTCACCCCCACCGCCTTCCTGGTGCTGATCGGCGTGGTGGAGGGGGTGTCCCCGGCCATGGAGGAAGCCAGCCAGGTGCTGCGCGCCAGCCGGATGCGCACCTTCACCGCGGTGTCCCTGCCGCTGATGCTGCCCGGCATCGCCAATGCCTGGCTGGTCGGCTTCATCGAGAGCCTGACCGATTTCGGCAATCCCATCGTGCTCGGCGGTTCCTTCGGCGTGCTGTCCACCGAGATATTCTTCGCCGTGGTCGGCGCGCAGCAGGAGTTCGGCCGCGCGGCGGTGCTGGCGGCGCTGATGCTGGTGGTGGCGCTGGGCGCCTTTGCCATCCAGCGCCGGGTGGTGGCGCGGCGCAGCTATGTCTCCCTGACCGGCAAGGGCGATACCGGGCTGCCGGCCACGCTGCCGCCGGCGGTGCGGCGCGCCGCCTATGCCGTGGCGCTGCCCTGGGCCGGGCTGACGCTGGTGGTGTACGCCATGGCGCTGGCCGGCGCCTTCGTGAAGGTCTGGGGCCGCGACTGGACCCCGACGCTGGACCATTTCCGCCGCGCCTTCGCGCTGGAATGGGCCCCCGATGGCGGGCTGCTGTTCACCGGCGGCGCCTGGCATTCGCTCGGCACCACGCTGCTGCTGGCGGGCATCGCCGCGCCCATCACCGCGGCCCTGGGCATGCTGGCCGCCTGGCTCATCACCCGGCAGCAATTCCGCGGCCGCACCGCGCTGGAATTCGCGCTGATGCTGACCTTCGCGGTGCCGGGCACGGTGATGGGCGTGGCCTATATCCTCACCTTCAACGTGCCGCCGCTGGAGCTGACCGGCACCGCCGTGGTGCTGGTGGCCTGCTTCGTGTTCCGCAACCTGCCGGTGGGGGTGCGGTCCGGCGTGGCGGCGATGAGCCAGTTGGACCGCAGCCTGGACGAGGCGGCGGTGACGCTGCGCGCCTCCACCTTCCGCGCCCTGCGCACGGTGGTGCTGCCGTTGCTGAAGCCGGCCATCGTCACCGCGCTGGTCTATGCCTTCGTCCGCGCGATGACCACGGTCTCGGCGGTGATCTTCCTGGTCTCGGCGGAGTATGAGATGGCCACGGTCTTCATCATCAACCGCGTCATCAATGGCGACTACGGCCTGGCCATTGCCTATTCCGCGGTGCTGATCCTGCTGATGCTGGCGGCGATCGGCCTCATTCAACTGGCGGTCGGGCGCCGCCACCTGGGCCGCCGCGCCACCCCGCCGGCGGTGGGCCGGGCATGAGCGGCGCCGACCTGCGGCTGGAGGGCATCGGCAAGCGGTACGGCCAGGTGGCCGCGGTGCGGCCGCTGGACCTGGTGGTGCCGGGCGGCGCGCTGGTGACGCTGCTGGGGCCCTCGGGCTGCGGCAAGACCACGCTGCTGCGCCTGGTGGCCGGGCTGGAACAGCCCGACCAGGGCCGCATCCTGCTGGGTGGGCGGGACGTGACCACGCTTTCCGCCGGGGAACGCGATGTCTCCATGGTGTTCCAGAGCTACGCGCTGTTCCCGCACCTGACCGTGCTGGACAATGTCGGCTACGGGCTGGTTTCCCGCGGGGTGAAGCGCGCCGAGGCGCGGCGGCGGGCCGAGGCCACGCTGGAGACGGTGGGCCTGGCCGGCTACGGCGCCCGCCTGCCGGCCGAGCTTTCCGGCGGCCAGCAGCAGCGCGTGGCGGTGGCCCGCGCCCTGGTGCTGGAACCCGAGGTGCTGCTGTTCGACGAACCGCTCTCCAACCTCGACACCCGGCTGCGGCGCACGATGCGGGAGGAGATCCGCGCCCTGCAGCAGCGGCTGGGCCTGACCGTGCTGTACGTGACGCATGACCAGGCCGAGGCGATGGCGGTTTCCGACCTGGTGGTGGTGATGCACAACGCCGGCATCGCCCAGTCCGGCACGCCGCGGCAACTGTACGAGCAACCGGATTCGGTCTTCGTCGCCAGCTTCATGGGCGACGCCAACCCGGTGCGGGCCGAGGTGGCAAGCGTGGCGGGCGGCCAGGCCCAGGTGCGGCTGGGCGGCCTCATGCTCACGCTGCCGGCGCGGGGCTGCGGGCCGGGGCAGGCGGATTTGGTCATTCGCCCCGAAGCCATCCGCCGGGTGGCGACCGGCGGCCTGCCGGCCCGGGTGCGGCGCGCCAGCTACATGGGCTCGCATGCCGAATACGTGCTGGAGAGCGATTTCGGCCCGTTGCTGGCGGTGGTGCCGGGCTACGCCGCGCTGCACCCGGCCGGCAGCATGGTTGCGTTCGACATCGACACCGCCGGCGCGGTACTGATGGCGCAAGGCAAGGGAGAGGAACGATGAAGACCATCATGCTGGGCCTGCTGGCCCTGGCGGGTCTGCTTGGCATGGCCGCCCCCGCCGCGGCGCAACCCGCGGCCTGTTCGCATCGTGGCGCGCTGGACGACGCCTATTGCGACGAGGATCGCGACCTGGTGGCGGATGCGCCGCGCGACCCGGCCCGGCTGCGCGACCCCTCCACCCTGGTGTTCGCCTATACCCCGGTGGAGGACCCGGCGCTGTATGCCAGCCAGTTCCGCCCGCTGATGGAATACCTGACCCAATGCGCCGGCAAGCGCGTGGTGTATTTCCAGGTCACCAGCAATGCCGCGCAGGTGGAAGCCATGCGGTCCGGCCGGCTGCACATCGCCGGCTTTTCCACCGGCCCCACCGCCTTCGCGGTGAACCTGGCCGGCGCGGTGCCCTTCGCCATCAAGGGCGGGCCGGAGCATTACGAAAGCTACCGGGTGCTGATGCTGGTGCGCGCCGACAGCGCCTTCCGCAGCCTGGCGGACCTGAAGGGCCGCCGCGTGGCGCATACCTCCGCCACCTCCAATTCCGGCAACCTGGCGCCGCGCGCCTTCTTCCCTGGCCTGGGGCTGGTGCCGGATACCGATTATCGCGTGGTGTATTCCGGCGGCCACGACCGCAGCGTGATGGGCGTGGCCAGCGGCGACTACGACGGCGCCCCGGTGGCGTCGGATGTCTATGGCCGCATGGTCGGCCGTGGCCAGGTGCGGGGCGATGCCATCCGCGTCATCTGGGAAAGCGCGCCGTTCCCCACCAGCAGCTTCGCCCTGGCGCATGACCTGCGGCCGGACCTGGCGCAGCGTATCCGGCAATGCTTCCTGGACTATCGTTTCCCGGAAGCCATGCGGCGCGACCTGGGCGGCAATGACCGCTTCTGGCCCGCCACCTACCTGCGCGATTGGGACCCGGTGCGCCAGGTGGCCGACGCCGTGGGCGCCCCCTATACCCGTGCCAATTTCGACGCCGAGGCCCGCGCCGAGGAAGCCGCCGCCGCCCGCCGGGCCCAGCAGCAGCAGGCGCGGCCGCCGCAGTGAATCAGGGGCTTTCGAACCAGGGGCTCTCCATTCGTGGGCTGGTCAAGGAATACGTGCCGGGCCAGCCGGTGCTGCGCGGCATCAACCTTGAGATCGCCGCCCAGGGCATCACCGCGGTCATCGGGCCCTCGGGCACCGGCAAGTCCACGCTGATCCGCTGCATCAACCGGCTGGTGGAACCCACCGCCGGGCAGGTCAGCCTGAACGGGCAGGAGATCACGGCGCTGCGCGGCACCGCGCTGCGGCTGGCGCGGCGGCGGATCGGCATGGTGTTCCAGGAATACAACCTGGTGGAACGCCTCTCCGTGATGGAGAACCTGCTGTGCGGCCGGCTGGGCTATGTGCCGGTGTGGCGCGCCTGGCTGCGGCGCTACCCGGCCAGCGATATCGCCCGCGCCTTCGACCTGCTGGAGGCGGTGGGCCTGCCGGACCACGCCATGCGCCGGGCGGATGCGCTTTCCGGCGGCCAGCGCCAACGCGTGGGCATCGCCCGGGCGCTGATGCAGGCGCCGGAGTTGCTGCTGGCCGATGAGCCCACCTCCTCGCTGGACCCGAAGACCGCGGTGGAAGTGCTGGAATTGCTGGCGCGACTGACCGGCGCGGCCGGCGTGCCGGTCATCATCAACATCCACAACGTGGACCTGGCGAAGCGCTTCGCCCAGCGCATCATCGGCATGGCCGGCGGCGCGGTGGTGTTCGATGGCCCGCCGGAGGCGCTGGAAGCCAGCCACCTGCGCCAGATCTATGGCGGCGAGGATTGGTTGTGACCAACCGCGCCGCCGCCTTCCCGCCGAACTGGCCGGCCCGGCTGGGGTTGCTGGCGCTGGCCGGCTATGCCGTGTTTGCCACCGCGCAGCTGGACATCACCTGGACCCGGCTGGGCCATGGCATGGGGGAGGGGGCACGCTTCCTGGCGCGGATGTTCCCGCCCAATTTCGCCCGCTGGGAATTGCTGCTGGAAGGCATGCTGGAAAGCCTGCAGATCGCCGTGCTGGCCTCGGCGCTGGGCATTCTGCTGTCGTTGCCGCTGGGGCTGATGGCGGCGCGCAACCTGTCGCCCTGGTTCGTGGCGGCGCCGACGCGCGGCTTCATCGCGCTGTGCCGCAGCCTGCACTACGTCATTGTCGCCATCGTCTTCGTCAAGGCCATCGGCTTCGGCGTGCTGGCCGGGGTGGCGGCGCTGACCATCGCCAGCATGGGCTTCATCGCCAAGCTCTTTGCCGAGGCGATCGAGGAAATCTCGATGAAGCAGGTGGAGGCGGTGCGTGCCACCGGGGCGCCACCCGCTTCGGTGCTGATCTATGCCGTGCTGCCGCAGGTGGCGTCCCGCTTCGTCGGCTTCTGCCTGTACCAGCTGGATTCCAACCTGCGTAACTCCACCCTGGTCGGCATCGTCGGTGCCGGCGGCATCGGCGGCACGCTGTTCGCCGCGTTCAAGCGGTTCGACTACGACTTCGTCTGCGCCATCCTGTTGGCCATCATCGCGCTGATCTTCGCCGCCGAGGTGATCTCCGGCCGGATCCGGGCGGCGATGCGATGAGCCCGGCGCTGGCGCGGGAATGGCGGCGCTTCACCCCGGCGCAGCGGCTGGGGCGCTGGGGGGTGTGGCTGGCTATGGTGGCGGCCTGCGCCTGGGCGGCGCGCAGCATCGACATCATTCCCGAATTCCTGGCCGACGCGCCGGAACAGATGATGGACCTGCTGGTGCGGATGTGGCCGCCCAACCTGGCGCACTACTACCCCACGGTGCATGGCGCGCTGGTGGAGACGCTGCACATCGCCACGCTGGGCACCATCCTCAGCTTCGGGCTGGCCTTGCCGGTGGCGCTGCTGGCGGCGCGCAACGTCTGCCGCAACCGGGCGCTGAACACGCTGGCGCAACTGGTGCTGGTGGCCTCGCGCTCGGTCAACTCGCTGGTGTGGGCGCTGATCTTCGTCGCCGTGTTCGGCCCCGGCCCGGCCGCCGGCACCTTCGCCATCGCCTTCCGCAGCGTCGGCTTCGTTGGCAAGCTGCTGGCCGAGGCGATGGAGGAAGCCGCCCCTGGCCCACTGGAGGCACTGCGCGCCACGGGTGCCCCCTGGGCCAGCGTGATGCTGAAGGCGCTGTGGCCGCAGGTGCAGCCGGCCTTCTGGGGCGTGGCGCTGTTCCGCTGGGACATCAACGTGCGGGAAAGCGCGGTGCTCGGGCTGGTGGGCGCCGGCGGCATCGGTGTGGTGCTGGACGACGCGATCAACTTCTTCCACTGGGACCGCGTGGCCACCGTGCTGCTGGCGGTGCTGGCCGTGGTGGTGGTGGCGGAAGTCGTGGTGACGCGCATTCGCGCCCGGCTGCTGTAGCGCATGCCCGGGGGCCGGAATCGTCGCGGGGCGGATGGGCTGGGGCGGCAATGCGCCGCCATTCCGCTGCTGCGCCAGGACGACGCGCTGCTGGTGGTGCTGGTGACCAGCCGCGACACCGGCCGCTGGGTGGTGCCCAAGGGCTGGCATGAAGCCGGGGTTTCCGGCGCCGAGATGGCGGCGCGCGAAGCCTTCGAGGAAGCCGGCCTGGTCGGCCGGGTGCAGCCGACGCCGCTTGGCGCCTATCGCTACCACAAGCGCCTGGCCAGCGCCGACCCGCTGCTGTGCGAGGTGGCGGTCTTCACCATGGAGGTGGCGGAGCTGCTGGAAACCTGGCCGGAGCAGGGCCAGCGCCGGCGCCACGCCTTTCCGCCGGCCGAAGCCGCCGCGCTGGTGGCGGAAGCCGAACTGGCGGCGCTGCTGCTGGGCCTGGCGGGGGGCTGAGCCGCCCCGGCGGGAGGCGCTGGCGCTACCCGAACAGCCCCACCAGCGCATAGCCCAGCGCCGCGATGGCCGCGGAAGCCGGGATGGTGATGACCCAGGCCACCACGATGTTGCCGGCAATGCCCCAGCGCACCGCCGAAACCCGCTTGGCCGCGCCAACACCGATGATGGCCCCGGTGATGGTATGGGTGGTGGAAACCGGCACGCCCAGCCAGGTGGCCAGGAACAGCGTGATGGCGCCGCCGGTTTCGGCGCAGAAGCCCTGCATCGGCGTCAACCGGGTGATCTTGGAGCCCATGGTCTGCACGATGCGCCAGCCGCCGAACAGCGTGCCCAGGCCCATCGCCAGCTGGCAGCTCAGCACCACCCAGAACGGCACGTGGAAGCCGCCTTCCAGCAGGCCCTGGGAATACAGCAGCACGGCGATGATCCCCATGGTCTTCTGCGCGTCGTTGCCGCCATGGCCGAGCGAATACATCGAAGCCGAGACGAACTGGAGCACCCGGAAGGTATTGTCCACCACGAAGGGTGTCTTGCGGGCGAAGACCCAGGACACGACCAGCACCAGCACCAGCGCCAGCATCAGGCCGATCAACGGCGACAGCACGATGGCCGCCAGTGTCTTGCCAAGGCCGGACCATACCACCGCCGACAGCCCCGCCTTGGCGCACCCCGCGCCCAGGATGCCGCCCACCAGCGCATGGGAGGAGGAGGACGGAATGCCCAGCCGCCAGGTGATGACATTCCAGGCGATGGCGCCGGTCAGCGCGCCGAAGATGACGCGGGGCGAGATGATGCCGACATCGACAATGCCGCGGCCGATGGTGTCCGCCACGTGCAGGCCGAAGAACAGGAAGGCGATGAAGTTGAAGAACGCCGCCCACAGCACGGCGTATTGCGGCCGCAGCACCCGGGTGGAGACGATGGTGGCGATGGAATTGGCGGCGTCGTGCAGGCCATTGAGGAAGTCGAACAGCAGCGCCACGGCGATGAGGCCGTAGAGCAGGGGCAGGGTGAGGTTGGCGTCCACGGTCTCAGACGTGCTCGACCACAATGCCCTCGATGGCATTCGCCACGTCGTCGAAGCTGTCCACCACCTTCTCCAGCCGGTCCAGCACTTCCCGCGCGGCGATGAAGCGCAGCGCGTCATGCGGGCGGCAGCGGCGGAACAGCGCCGTCACGCCGGCATCGTGGATTTCGTCGGCCTCGCCTTCCACCACGCGGATCTGCTCGCACAGTTCATTGATGCGGCCGGCATTGGGGCTGATCTGCGCCAGCAGCGGCACCACTTCCTGCATCAGCCCGGCGCAGCGGATGATGGCGTCGCCCAGCCGGGTCAACTCGGGTTCGAACTCGGTGGTCTCGAACAGCACGATGGTCTTCGCCGCCTTCTTCATCTGGTCCACCGTGTCGTCCATCAGGCTGATGAGCGACTGGATGTCCCCGCGGTCGAACGGGGTGACGAAGGTGCGGCGCACCGCCTGGACCACTTCGCGGGTGATGACGTCGGCATCATCCTCGGCGGCCAGCACGGCGGGGAAGTGGCGCATCACGGCGTCGCCGCCCTGCAGCATGGCCCCCAGTTCCTGCGCGCCGCGCTGCACCGCCGCGGCATGGCGGGCGTACATGTCGAAAAACCGCTCTTCGCGCGGCAGCAGGCGGCGAAACCAGCGAAACATACGGGGTATCCTTCCTGATCGGGCGGCAAGGCCCGACTCCCGGCGATGACAAGTTCCAGGTCATCCATTTGTCACACTTTGCGCGGTTCGGCACCTTGCCATGCGGAAAGGTCGGGCCGAAGCCGGCAACAGTGCCAGCGCGGGGGCCACGCGAGGTGGCTGAAAGGATAATGTTCCTAGTGTTGGGGTGGTGGTCGGGTCAGCGGCGCGCCATCATGGCTTCGGCGCGGGCTTCCAGCCGGCGGGCTTCCTCCTTGGCGCGATGCGCGGCGCCCGCGGCTTCCGAGAGCTTGCCGCGGTAGTCCTGCAACGAATGGTCCAACCCCACCACGGCGGTGGACAGCGCGGAAAGGTCGGCGCGGAAGCCGGCAACCGCCACGCCCTGTTCGGTCAGGGCGGCTTCCAGCTTGCGCAGGGCGCGGCGCAACCGGTCCTCCGGCCGCGAGGGGAAGGCGAGCATGTCTGCCATGGGCGTGGAGCTGGTCATGGTTCGGCGTCCCAAAGTGTTGACGAAACCATAACGCCGTTCGATTTATGAGACGAGAGCTAATTTTATATTAAAATGTCATATCGGCGCGACAACCCTCGCCCCGGCCTGGCTGCCAGGGCGAGGGGCGCGGTTCAGTAGCCGGGGCGGGGGGTCAGTTCCATCACCACCTGGTCCAGCCCGCCATCCACCAAAATCTCGCCGCCATTGACGTAGCTGGCGCGGTTGCTGGCCAGGAAGATCACCGCATCCGCGATGTCCTGCGCGGTGCCGATGCGCCGGCTGGGCAGCATGGCTTCCCGCCGTTCCTTGATACCGGGCGCCTGGTAGAAGGTTTCCGACATCGGGGTGCGGATCATGCCCGGGCTGACGATGTTGCTGCGGAAGCCGTCCGGCCCCCATTCCAGCGCCAACTGGCGGGACAGCATGGCCACCCCGGCCTTGGAGGGGCTGTAGGCGCCCGAGCGCGGCTGCGGGTTGGAGGCGGCGATGGAGGCGATATGCACCAGCGCGCCGCCACCGCCGGCCAGCATCATCGGCCGGAAGGCCTGGGCGCAGAGCAGGTAGCCGGTCAGGTTCACCGCCAGCAGCTGGTTCCACTGCTCCAGCCCAATCTCGGCCAGGTTGCCGGGGCGCAGGATGCCGGCGTTGTTGACCAGGATGTCGCAGCCGCCCAGGTCCCGCTGCACCCCGGCCGCGGCGGCGGCGATGCTGGCCTGGCTGGAGGTGTCCACCGCGAAGGGCGCGGCGCGGCCGCCGGCGGCGTTGATCTGGGCGGCGAGTTGCTCGCAGCCCTCGGCGTTGAAGTCCAGCAGCGCCACCTCGGCGCCGGCCGCGACGAAGGACAGCGCGATGGCGCGGCCCATGCCGCCCGCGGCGCCGGTCACCACCGCGCGCTTGCCGTTCAGCCCCAGCCAATTATCCGCCATGGCCGTTCACTCCCGTGTTGTTATCCGGGAATGAGACGGCCGGGGCGGCGACGGGTCAAGCCTTCAGGGCGCGGGCCGCATCCACCGCGAAATAGGTCAGCACGCCATTGGCGCCGGCGCGCTTGAAGCCCATCAGGCTCTCCAGCATGGCGCGTTCGTATTCCAGCCAGCCATTCTGCACCGCGGCCATGATCATCGCGTATTCGCCGCTGACCTGATAGGCGAAGGTCGGCACGCCGAAGCGTTCCTTCACCCGCTGGACGATGTCCAGGTAGGGCATGCCCGGCTTCACCATCACCATGTCGGCGCCCTCGGCCAGGTCCAGGGCCACCTCGCGCAGCGCCTCCTCGGAATTGGCGGCGTCCATCTGGTAGGTCTTCTTGTCGCCGCGCAGCGCCTTGCCGCTGCCCACGGCGTCGCGGAACGGGCCATAGAAGGCGGAGGCATACTTGGCGGCATAGGACATGATGCGGGTGTCGATCAGCCCGTCGTCATCCAGCGCGCCACGGATGCGGCCGATGCGGCCGTCCATCATGTCGCTCGGCGCGATCACGTCGATGCCGGCCTGGGCCTGGAGCACGGCCTGGCGCACCAGCACCTCCAGGCTGTCGTCGTTGTGGACGTAGTCGCCGCGGATCACGCCGTCATGGCCGTGGTCGGTGTAGGGGTCCAGCGCCACGTCGCCCACCAGGCCGACACCGGGGAACTCCTGCTTCAGCAGCCGGGCGGCCTGGCAGATCAGGTTGTCCGGGTTCAGCGCCTCGGTGCCCTCGGCGTCCTTCAGGTGCGGCGGCGTCATGGGGAAAATGGCGATCGCCGGAATCCCCAGCTTCGCCGCCGGTTCCACATGCCGCGCCAGCCGGTCCACCGTCACCCGCTTCACCCCGGGCATGGAGGCGACGGGGCTTTCGGCGTCCGTGCCATCCATGACGAAGATCGGCCAGATCAGGTCGTCCACCGAAAGGGTGTTCTCCGCCACCAGGCGGCGCGTCCAGGCATCATGCCGGTTGCGCCGCATGCGGACGGCGGGGAAGGCACCGGGGAAGCGCGGCGTGCTCATGCGGGTCAGACCTTGGCCAAAGCCTGGTCGAGATCGGCCAGGATGTCGTCGATATGTTCAATGCCGATCGACAGCCGCACATAGCCGGGGGTGACGCCGGTGGCGGCCTGGTCGGCCGGGGAAAGCTGGCTGTGCGTGGTGCTGGCGGGGTGGATCGCCAGGCTGCGCGCGTCGCCGATATTGGCCACATGGTAGAACATCTGCAGCGCCTCGATGAACTGCTTGCCGGCCTCGGCCCCGCCGGCCAGCTCGAAGCCCAGCAGGCTGCCCAGGCCGCCCTTCAGGTAGGCCTCGGCGCGGCGCTTGGCTTCGCCGGTGGCCAGGCTGGGGTGGATCACCCGCGTCACCTTGGGGTGCTGGGCCAGGAAGGCGGCCACCCGCAGCGCGTTGGCGCAATGCCGTTCCATGCGCAGCGGCAGGGTTTCCAGCCCCTGGATGAACATGAAGGCGTTGAACGGCGCCATGGCGGCGCCCAGGTCGCGCAGCAGGGTGGTGCGCATCTTCAGGATGTAGGCGATGGGCCCGAGCGGCTTCACCGCCTGGGTCCAGACCACGCCGTGATAGCTCGGGTCGGGGTTGTTCAGGGTGGGGAAGCGGCTGCCGCCGGCCTCCCAGTCGAAGTTGCCGCCATCCACGATGATGCCGCCGATGCTGGTGCCATGGCCGCCGATGAACTTGGTGGTGGAGTGCATGACAATGGCGGCGCCGTGCTGCAACGGCTTGCAGATCACCGGGGCGGCGGTGTTGTCCATGATGAGCGGCACGCCCAGGCGGCGGCCGATGGCGGCCACTTCGGCGATGGGGAACACCTGCAGCTTCGGGTTCGGCAGCGTCTCGGCATAATAGCAGCGGGTGCGGCTGTCGGTGGCGCGGGCGAAGGCTTCCGGGTCGGCCGGGTCAACGAAGCGCACCTCGATGCCGAAGCCCTTGAAGGTATTGGCGAACAGGTTCCAGGTGCCACCGTACAGGTCGGTGGAGGAGACGATGTTGTC
>CANBXZ010000056.1 GCA_947373495.1 Acetobacteraceae bacterium | reverse complement strand
GGCAGGGCACCATTCAGTGCGGCTGGCGATGTGTTCCGCGGCCGCGGCGTGGCTTCAGCCGTGCAGCCGGCGCATCGGTATCCGCCAGGCCAGCACCGCACCCAACCCCACCAGCGCCGCGGCCCCCAGGAACGCGGCGCGGAAGCCGCTGGCCAGGCCGGCGGCCAGCATCTGCCGGGCCGCCTCCGGCAGGCTGGGCAGCAGGCCGGCGCCTTCCCGTACCAGCCGGCCGAACAGCGCCGCCGCCGCCGGGTCATGCGCCGCCAGGCTGCCGAACAGCAGGGCGCCCAGCAGCGCCGTGGCCGCCGCGGCCCCCAGGCTGCGCGCGAACTGCACCGAAGCCGCCGCCGCCCCCAGTCGTGCCGGCCCGGCCGCCACCTGCACCGAGATCTGCACCACGGGGTAGGAGGTGGACATGCCCAGCGCCGCCAGCCCGAACAGCAGCGCCAGGTGCAGGTCGGCCAACTCGCCGGCGAACAGCGCCGCCAGCACCAGCAGGGCGGTGGCGATGGGCAGGCCGATGCCGGGCAGGATCATCGCCAGCCCGGTGCGCGTCATGGTCTGGCCCGCCAGCATGCCGCCCAGGAAGCCGCCGATGGAAAACGGCAGCAGCAGCGCCCCCGCCGCCGAGGGGCTCAGCCCCCGCGTGGTCTGCAGGTAGATCGGCAGGAAGCTGACCAGGCTGACAAAGGCGCCATGCACCAGGCCGGAAAGCAGGTCGGCCTTCCAGATCACCGGCTGGGACAGCAGCGCCAGCGGCAGCAGCGGGTGGCGAGCCACCCGTTCCTGGCGCCACAGCAGGAACAGCGCCGCCGCCGCCACCGCCGCCAGCAGCCCGGCCAGCGGCAGGGCCGCGGCGGAAAGCTGCTGCAACTGCGAAAACGCCAGCAGCGCCGGGCCAACGAAGCCGGCGAACAACACCGCGCCCAGCATGTCGAAGCTGAAGCCCTCGCCCGCGCCGGCCGGGCGCCGCCGCGGCAGCCGCCAGGCCAGGGCGAAGGCCAGCGCCAGCAGCGGCAGCATGGCCCAGAAGCAGGCGCGCCAGCCGAAATGCTGGGTCAGCCAGCCCCCCACCAGCGGCCCCAGCGAGGAAGCCAGCACGAAGCAACTGGCGATATACGCCTGGAAGCGGCCGCGTTCGCGGGGTGGCAGCGCCTCCCCGATCAGCGCCATGGTCAGCGTGGTCAGCGCCCCACCGCCACAGCCCTGCACCAGGCGGCCCAGGATCAGCCCGCCGAAGCTGCCGGCCAGGGCGCAGAGCACGGCGCCGGCGCCATGCGCCACCAGCCCCACCAGCAGCAGGCGGCTGCGGCCGAAGGCATCCGCCAGCCGGCCGAACACCGGCGCGGCGATGGTGGCGGCCACCAGATAGGCCATCACCACCCAGGTCACCTGGTCCAGCGCGCCGAACTCCCCGGCGATGGCGGGCAGCGCGGTGGCGACGATGGTCTGGTCCGCGGCGGCCAGGATGATGGCCAGGGCGACGGAGGGGAAAACCCGGAAGAAGGCGGCGCGCAACTCGGCCGGCGTCATCACGGGAAAGGCTGCGGGAGGCTGGACGTTCATGTTGCCACGCAGGGTAGGGCCGGAACGCCCTCGGCGGAAACGTTACTGGCCGGGGGCGGCCATGCCCGCAGCGCGGCCGGCGCGTGGGCCGGGGGCGGCAGGCCCACCGCCGGCGTTCTCTGCCTCAGGCCGCCAGGGGCGAGCGCCCGCCAAGGGCGTTGCGGTCACGGGTATTGCGGTCGGGGCGCCCCGCTGCCGGCGCAACCAGGCCAAGGGTTGCGGCGGCGGGCGAACCCAGCGGGCGCCGCGATCAGACGATCGCGTGGCGGCCCATTTCGAGGAATTTGTCGCGCCGGCGGCCGCGCAGCGTGGCGGCATCCAGCGGCAGCAACGGCTCCAGGCTGGCCCAGATCTGGTTGCCCACGGCGGCCATCATCGCCTCGGGGTCGCGGTGGGCGCCGCCCATGGGCTCCGGCACCACGGCGTCCACCAGGGCCAGCCGCTTCAGGTCCTCGGCGGTCAGCTTCAACGCCTCGGCCGCCGTGCTGGCCATGGCCTGGTCGCGCCACAGGATGCTGGCGCAGCCTTCCGGGCTGATCACGGAATAGACCGCGTGTTCCAGCATCAGCACCCGGTCCGCCGCCGCCAGGGCGATGGCGCCACCCGAGCCACCCTCGCCGATGATGGTGGCGACGAAGGGCACCGGCGCATCCAGCCCGGCGTCGATGCTGCGGGCAATCGCCTCGGCCTGGCCGCGCGCCTCGGCGTCGATGCCGGGGAAGGCGCCGGCGGTGTCGACGAAGCTGAGGATGGGCAGGCCGAAGCGGCCGGCCAGTTCCATGATCCGCCGCGCCTTGCGATAGCCTTCCGGCTTGGCCATGCCGAAATTATGCTTCACCCGGCTTTCGGTGTCGTTGCCCTTCTCGGTGCCCAGCACCGCCACGCTGCGGCCGCGGAAGCGCCCCAGCCCGCCGATGATGGCGGCGTCGTCGGCGAAGGCGCGGTCACCGGCCAGCGGGGTCCATTCGCTGATCAGGCCGCGGACATAGTCGAGGCATTTCGGCCGGTCCGGGTGGCGGGCCACCAGGGTTTTCTGCCAGGGGGTCAGCCGACCATAGGTGGTGCGCAGCAGCGTCTGCGCCTTGTCGCGCAGCTTCGCCACCTCCTCGGCAACGTCGATGCCGCCGGCGTCCGTGGTCCGCCGCAGCTCCTCGATCTTGCCTTCCAGCTCGGCGATGGGCTTTTCGAATTCAAGGAAGTGTCGCATGCCGGGCAGGCACTAGCGGAAATGGGGCGGCCGGGGAAGCGGTTGCTGCCGGCCGTGGCGGCCTGGAGCGTGATCGGCGCTGACTGAAGTGCCGATCACGCTCCGGGTTATTGATTTGTCGTGTGATTCACGCCTTTCGGTAATTCCACCTCAGGCGATCAGGCCCTAGGCCGGCGCCTCGCCCGGTTCGGCCAGCGGATGATGCGCTTCCACCAGGGCCCGCAGCCGCTCCTCCAGCACCTTGGTGTAGATCTGCGTGGTGGCGATATCGGCATGGCCCAGCAGCAATTGCAGGCTGCGCAGGTCGGCGCCGTGGCCCAGCAGGTGGCTGGCGAAGGAATGCCGCAGCACGTGCGGGCTTACCCGTTCCGGCGCCAGGCCGGCGGCCAGCGCCGCATCCTTCAACAGCAGGCCCAGGCCCTGGCGCGTCATGTGGCCGGAAGCGGCGCGGCCGGGAAACAGCCAGCGCGGCGGGGTGGCGCGGGCCGCGGCCTTGCTGCCGGCGGTGGCGCGGGCCTTGGCCAGCAGGGCCTCCCGCGCCGCCAGCGCGGCGTCCCGGGCGCGACGGCTGACCGGCACCAGGCGTTCCTTGCCGCCCTTGCCGCGCACCGCCACCAGTTGGTCGTCCGCCCGCAGTGCCACCACCGGCAGCGCCACCAGCTCGCTGGCGCGCAGCCCGCTGCAATACAGCAGCTCCAGCGCCGCCACCGTTTGCTGGCCGCGCAGCCCGGGCAGGGTGGCGGCGGCCTCGATCAGGGCGGTCACTTCCGATTCGGCCAACGCCTTGGGCAGGCTGGGGGCAGGGCGGGGCCCGGCCAGCAGCTCGGTCGGGTCATCCGCCCGGTAACCCTCGCGCGCCAGGAAGCGATAGTATTGCCGCAGCGCCGAAAGCCGCCGTGCCGCGGTGCGCGCCGCCAGCCCCAAATCCGCCAGCCGCTGCATGTAGCGGCCGAGCAGGGCGGCATCGGCGGCCTCGGGCGGGCTGCCCTGGGCCTGGCTGAAGGCGCCGAAATCCGTCAGGTCGGCCTGGTAGGCGGCCAGGGTGTTGCGGGCGGCGCCACGTTCGGCCGCCAGCATTTCCAGGAAGGGTTCCAGGTATCTGTTCAACTAACGGGACTGGAACCGTTCGTTGGACAGCACGCGTTCCACCGTGGTGGGGGCGGCCGCGGGCGGGAAGGCGCCAATGGCCAGCAGGCCGGCGCCAACCAGGGCGAACAGCAAAAAGACCAGCAGCAGGACCGGTCGGCGAAACATGAAGTCGAGCGCTCCCTCGCGCCAGGATGGGCGGCTGTGCTACCCGTCCGGATCGTGTCACGCAACAGCGCCTTCGAGGTCCCTTGGGCAGAGCCCTTGGCGGACCCTTCCTCCCCCCAGCCCGGCCCGGGTGCCGCGTTGCGCCCGCTTGCCCGCGCGCTGGGCGGGCGCCCCGGCCATGCCGGGCGTTCCATCGTGCTGGTCGGCATGCCGGGGGCGGGGAAATCCTCCATCGGCCGCCGCCTGGCCGCCCGCTTCGGCCTGCCCTTCCTGGACGCGGATACCGAGATCGAGGTCGCTGCCAGCCTGCCGATCACGGAAATCTTCGCCCGCTACGGTGAAGCGCATTTCCGCGATGGCGAGCGGCGGGTGATCTCCCGCCTGATCTCCGGGCCGCCCGTGGTGCTGGCCACCGGCGGCGGCGCCTATGCCGATGCCCGGACCCGCGCCGCCATCCGCAACGCCGGCGCCATCGCGGTGTGGCTGCACTGCCCCATGCCGGTGCTGCTGCGCCGGGTGGCCGGGCGGGAACATCGGCCGATGTTCCTCAATGCCGACCCGGCGGATGTCCTCCAGCGGCTGATGACCGCGCGCCACCCCCTTTATGCCGAGGCCGACATGGTCATTTCCTGCACCGACGAACCGCCCGAGTTCACCACCCGCCGCGTTGCCGAGGCGCTGGAGAACTGGCAGCCGCCGCTGCGCCTGCCGGTGACGCTGGGCGATCGCAGCTATGAGGTCGTCATCGGCCAGGGCCTGCTGGCCCGCGCCGGGGCGCTGATGGCGCCGGTGCTGCCGGCCCGCCGCGTGGTGGTGGTGACGGATGAGAACGTGGCGCCGCGCCACCTGCCCACGCTGCGCGCCGGGCTGGACGCCGCCGGCTTCCAGGTGCTGGCCGAGGTGGTGGTGCCGCCGGGCGAGGCCAGCAAGGACTTCCCCCGCCTGCAGGCGGTGCTGGAACAGATGCTGGCGGCCGGCGCGGACCGTCGCACCGCCGTGGTGGCGCTGGGCGGCGGCGTGGTCGGCGACCTGGCCGGCTTCGCCGCGGCGGTGGCGCTGCGCGGCATGCCCTTCGTGCAGATCCCCACCACACTGCTGGCCCAGGTGGACAGCAGCGTGGGCGGCAAGACCGGGGTGAACCTGGCGCTGGGCAAGAACCTGGTGGGCGCCTTCCACCAGCCCCGCCTGGTGCTGGCCGATACCGACACGCTGCAGACCCTGCCGGTACGGGAGCTGCGCGCCGGCTATGCCGAGGTGGCCAAGCACGGCCTGCTTTCGGGCGAGGCGTTCTGGCAATGGTGCGAGGCCAATGGCGAAAAGCTGGTGGCCGGCGACGCCGAGGCGCTGGCCCATGCCGTGCTGGAAAGCTGCAAGCTGAAATCCGCCGTGGTGGCCAGCGACGAGCGCGAGGAAAGCCCCGAGGGCGGCCGCGCCCTGCTGAACCTGGGCCACACCTTCGGCCACGCCTTCGAGGCCGAGAGCGGCTATGGCGGCCAGCTGCTGCATGGCGAGGCGGTGGGCGTGGGCCTGGGGCTGGCCGCGGCCATCTCCGCCCGGCTGGGGCATTGCAGCCAGGAATTGCCGGGCCGCGTGATCGCCCATCTGCAGGCCTGCGGCATGCCGGCCCGCGCCCGCGACCTGCCGCGGCCCTATGCCGTGGAGGCGCTGCTGGGCCGCATGCGCAAGGACAAGAAGGTGCGTGATGGCGCGCTGCGCTTCGTGCTGCTGAAGCGCCCCGGCGAAGCCTTCACCAGCGCCGAGGTGCCGGCCGAAGCGGTGCGGCAGCTGCTGCTGGATGAGGGCTGCTCCGGCTAGGGCGGTATCGCCGCCTGGTTGACGGCTTCACGGTCTTGTCACCGGGTGCGCTGCCGCCCCGGCCCGCGTGCTCGCGTTTCTGCGCATAGGTGGTGAGGCCGTGCCCGCCGCCTTCGCAGGAAAGGATGGGCATGGCCGGGACAGTTCTGGTGGTGGGTGCTGGTTTTGCCGGCGCCGTCTATGCGCGCACGCTGGCCGAGCAGGGGTATCGGGTAACGCTGGTGGACCAGCGGCCGCATATCGGCGGCAACGCCTATGACGAGCGCGATGCCAATGGGGTGCGGGTGCATCGCTACGGGCCGCACCTGTTCCACACCAACAACCTGGCGGTGGTGGAATGGCTGCAACGCTTCGGCCCCTGGGTGCCGTATGAACACCGGGTGCGGGCGCTGCTGCCCGGCGGCCAGCGGGTGCCATTGCCGGTCAACCGGCGCACGCTGGAGGTGGTGTTCAACACCACCCTGCCCGACGCCGCCGCGGCCCAGGCGCTGCTGGCCCGCGTGGCGCTGCCCATCGCCGCGCCGCGCAACGCGGCCGAACACCTGCATGCCAGCATCGGCCGCGAACTGACCGACCTGTTCTTCCGGCCCTACACGAAGAAGATGTGGGCGCTGGACCTGGAGGAGCTGGACGCCAGCGTGGTGCAGCGCATTCCGCTGCGCTTCGACGATGAGGACCGCTACTTCCCGAACGACCGCTACCAGATGCTGCCCGAGCATGGCTACACCGCGATCTTCGCCAATATCCTCGACCATCCCGGCATCAGCCTGCACACCGCCACGGCGTTCCACCCCAGCATGCTGCGCGGGCATGAGGCGGCGTTCCTCAGCGTGCCGATCGACGAGTATTTCGGCAGTTGCTTCGGCGAACTGCCCTATCGCTCCATCCGCTTCGCGCATCGCAGCGTGGCGCCGAACCCGGCGGTGACCTGGGGCGTGACGAACTTCACCGATGCCGGGCCGATCACGCGGGAGACGCATTGGCACGTGCTGCCGCGCCACGGCAACGCGGCCGGGCTGGTGACCAGCACGCGGGAGACGCCCTGCGACTACAAGGAAAACGGCTATGAGCGGTACTACCCGGTGAAGACCGCGGACAACCGCCACGCCGCCACCCTGGCCCGCTACACCGCGCTGGCGGCGCGCACGCCGGAGGTGCAGTTCATCGGCCGCTGCGGCACCTACCAGTATCTGGACATGCACCAGGTCATCAACCAGTCGCTGGCCGGGGCGCGGCGCTGGCTGGCCGGGCAGGGCAGGGCGGCCCTGGCCGCGGCCAGCTAGCTCAGGCGTCCAGCTCGCTCAGGCGCCCGGCGCCGGCGAAGCGGGCCAGCCGCACCGCGGTTTGCCCGCGGCCCACGCGCAGGTTGGGCATCACCATCACGCAATTGTCGTGCGGGGTGCGAATCTCGGTGTCGCCGTCCAGCGCGATCAGCGTGTTGCGCTGCGCCACCACCTGGCCGCCGCGATACGGCCGCAGGAAGGCGAAGCTGTTGCTGCGCGCGGTCACGGTCCAGGTTACCTCCACCAGTCGCGGGGCAGGCGTCGGCTCCGGCGCCGGCAGCAGCGGCTCCGCGATGCCGACGGTGCCGCACAGCCGCAGCAGCCGGGCGGCGCTGGCGGCCATCTGCGCCACGGTTTCGGGTTCCCAGTGCGACCCGGCTTCCAGCAGCAGCGCGGTGCGCTGGCTTTCCGGCTGGCGGAACGGGCCGTAGTCCAGCAGGCGGCGGCCACCGGCATGGCCTTCATCGGCCACCGCCAGCGCCGGGCTGCCCAGCCGCAGCGCCAACTGGGCACTGCGCGCGGTTTGCCCGCACAGCAGCAGCGGCTCGCCGGGCCACAGCATGGAATGCAGGTCCAGCAGCACGTCGGCGCTTTCAAGCAGCGGGCGCAGGGCGCGGGCGCGGCGCAGTTCGGCGGAACGGCGGCCGCCTTCCAGCGTCTCCTCGTCCCACACCCGGTTCATGTCCTCATCCAGGAAGCGGCTGGCGGTGGGGTCTTCCGGGTCGAAGCGGGCGAAGGCCTCCAGGTTGGCGAACACCAGCGAAAGCCGGCCGCATCGTGGGCGCAGGCCACCGCGCAGCCAGCTTTCCAGCAGCACGGCGCCGCCGATCTCGTTGCCGTGCATCAGCGCCACCACCACCACGTGCGGGCCGGGCTCGGCGGCGGCGAAGCTCCACACCCC
The DNA here is from genome assembly GCA_947373495.1 of Acetobacteraceae bacterium. Taxonomy (GTDB): domain Bacteria; phylum Pseudomonadota; class Alphaproteobacteria; order Acetobacterales; family Acetobacteraceae; genus CAIMOR01. The sequence goes on along the minus strand of CANBXZ010000056.1, from coordinate 8,336 downwards.
GGGCATGACGTTGCCGGCCAGCCAGGGCCGCAGGTCCGGCGCGGCCAGCCCCACCGCCAGGCGCGGCGCGTCGGTGGCGCCCGCCAGCAGGGCGGCCAGGGCCGGCGGCAGGCTGTCGCTGCCCTGGTTCATGCCGCCAGCGTTTCCGTCAGGCGGCCGAGGTAGTGCAGGCAGGTGGCCAGGTCGGCCTCGGGCAGCCATTCCTCCGGCTGGTGCGCCTGGGCGATGTCGCCCGGGCCGCAGACGATCGTGGGGATGCCGATGCCCTGGTAGAACCCGGCCTCGGTGCCGTAGCTGACGCGCCCGGCGCTGTTGCGGCCGGTGATGCGCTGGGTCAGCAGCGTCAGCGCGTGGTCCTCCGCCAGCGCCAGGGCCGGGGCGAAGGCGCGTTCGGTGAAGGTGGCGACGCAGGCCGGATGCACCGCGCGCAGCGGCGGCATCACCGTGGTTTCCAGGTGGTCGCGCAGCGCCGCCAGCACCGCCAGCGGGTCGTCGCCCGGCACGCTGCGCACCTCGAAGGTGAAGGTGGCCAGGTCGGGCACGATGTTCAGCACCGTGCCGGCCTGGAAGGTGCCGGCATGCACCGTGGTGTGCGGCGGGGTGAAGCCCGGGTCGCGCCGGCCGGTGCTGGCGAAGGCGCGGGCGCGGGCGGCGATCCAGGCCACCGCCTCGGCCGCCGCGTGCAGCGCGTTGGCGGTGCTGTCCTGGCGGGAGGAATGGCCGGAAAGCCCGGTCACCCGCGCATCCCAGCTGGCATAGCCCTTGTGGGCGATGACCGGCGCCATCGAGGTCGGCTCCCCCACCACGCACATCGCTGGCAGCGGGGCGTCCGTGGGCATGCTGGCGGCCATCTGCCGGGCGCCGGCGAAGGTGGTTTCCTCGTCGAAGGTGATGAGCAGGTGCAGCGGCCGGGCCAACTCCCGCCGCGCGGCGGCGCCGGCGGCCACCAGCATGCAGGCGACGAAGCCCTTCATGTCGCAGGCGCCGCGCGCGGTCAGCCGGCCCGCGGCGCGGCGCAGCGTGAAGGGGTCGGCCAGCCAGTCCTGGCCTTCCACCGGCACGCAGTCCACATGGCCGGACAGCGCGATGCCGCCGGCCACCGCCGGGCCCACCACCGCATGCAGGTTGGCCTTGCGGCCGGACTCGTCCGGTCGCACCTGGCAGGGAATGCCATGCGCTTCCAGTTCGGCCCGCACGAAATGGATCAGGTCCAGGTTGCTGTTGCGGCTGGTGGTGTCGAACGCCACCAGGCGGGCCAGCAAGCCGACCGCGTCCTCAAGCTGTGCCATTCCCCGTCTCGGTTTTTCTGGGGCGCAGTCTATACAGGGTTGCGACAGCGGCAATCCGGGGGACGGCGGAGATGGATTCACGGAAAGGTGGTACGCCACGCATCGCGGTGCTGGGCCTGCACCTGGAGGCGAATGCCTTCGCGCCCCCCACCACGCTGGCCGACTTCACCGCGCAATGCCTGGAACGGGGCGAGGCGATCACCCGGCTGGCCCGCGCCCCGACCAGCGGCCTGCCGGCCGAATTCCCCGGCTTCTACCAGCGCATGGACGCCACCGGGCCGTGGCAGCCGGTGCCGGTGCTGGTGGCGTCGGCGCCGCCGGGTGGGCCGATCGACCAGGCGCTGTACCAGGGCTTCCTGGACGAGATCCGCACCGGGCTGGCCGCCGCGCTGCCGCTGGATGCGGTGTATATCGGCAGCCATGGCGCTTCCTCCGCGGTGGCGGATGAGGACAGCGACGGCACGCTGGTGGCGCTGGTGCGCGCCATCGTCGGCCCCGCGGTGCCGGTGGTGGTCAGCCACGACCTGCACTGCAACGTGAGCGAGAAGCTGGTGGCGAACGCGACCGCGCTGGTGGTCTATCGCACCAACCCGCATGTGGACATGGCCGCGCGTGCCGCCGAATCGGCCGGCTTGATCCGCGAGGCGCTGGCCGGCGAACGCTTCGCCACCGCCTTCATCCGCCTGCCGCTGACGCCCCCGACGGTGACGCTGCTGACCGCCGAGGGCCCCTATGCCGACCTGATCCGCGATGCGGAGGCGCTGATGGCCAGCGACCCGCGCATCGCCAATGCCAGCGTGGCCGGCGGCTTCGTGTTCAGCGACCTGCCGAAATGCGGCATCACCGTGACCGTCACCGCCCGTGGCGGCGATGAGCGGGCGGCGCGCGCGGCGGCGCTGGGCCTGGCGCGGCGCGGCTGGGCCGAACGCGGCCGCCACACCCGCCGCCTGCTGAGCGTGGCCGAGGCCACCGACCTGGCACTGCGCGCCGGCCGGGGCGAGCATGCGCCGGTGATCTTTTCCGACAGCGGCGACAACCCCGGTGGCGGCGGGCGCGGCAATACCCCCTATGTATTACAGGCGTTTCATCAAGCCGGGGTGGCGGGCGCCGTGGTGGGCAACTTCATCGACCCGCCCCTGGCGGCCGAAGCCCATGCGCTGGGCGAGGGCGCGCTGTTCGACGCGGTGTTCAACCGGGTGGAGGACCAGTTCGGCAAGAGCTTCACCGCCCGCGCCCGGGTGGTGCTGCTGCGAGACGGCGAGGGCGTGGGCCGGCGTGGCACCATGGCCGGGCGGCAGTTCAGCCTGGGGCCCTCGGCGCTGCTGGAATTGCAGGGCAGCGGCCTGCGCGTGGTGGTGGGCAGCCTGCGCCGGCAATGCCATGAGCCGCAAATGCTGGAGATGCACGGCATCGACCTGGCGCAGGCGCGGGTGGTGGTGGTGAAGTCGCGCGGCCATTTCCGCGCCGGCTTCGACGAGTTCTTCACCCCCGATCGGGTGTTCGAGGTGGATGCCCCGGGCCTGACCAGCCCGGTGCTGCAGAACTTTCCCTGGAAGCGCCTGCCGCGCCCGGTCTACCCGCTGGACGAGAACGCCGAATGGCGGGAGCCGGGCTGGAACTGAAGCGCGATCGCCTGAGGTGCACTTACCGCAAGGCGTCAATCACGCGACAGATCAACAGGCTCCGGCCTGATCGGTGCTTCAGTCAGCGCCGGCCAGGCGTCAGGTCGGCACCTTCGTCCCGTCGGCCAGCACTTCGTCCGTGAACACGGTGAAGTTGGACAGGGTGTTGGGGCCGAAGGTGGTGGCGATGGCCACATCCGTCGCGTCCCGGCCGCGTGCCATCAGGATGCGGCCGATGCGCGGGGTGTTGTTGCGGGCGTCGAAGGTGTGCCAGGCGCCGTCCAGGTACACCTCGAACCAGGCGGCGAAGTCCATGGTGCCCCAGGGCGGCGGCGTGCCGATATCGCCCAGGAAGCCGGTGCAGTAGCGCGCCGGAATGTTGACGCAGCGGCACAGCGTGACCGCCAGGTGGGCGTAGTCCCGGCAGACGCCGCGCTGTTCGAAGAACGCCTCGGAGGCGGTGCGTGTCGGCCGGGCGTGCTCGTAGCCGAACTTGATGCGGCTATGGGTGAAGTCGCAGATCGACTGCACCCGCTGCCAGCCGGTGGGGCCCTGGCCGAACAGCTTCCAGGCAATGTCCGCCAGGCGGTCGGTGTCGCAGTAGTGGCTGCCCAGCAGGTAGACCAGGATCTCGTCCGGCAGGTTTTCCACCGGGTGCTGCATGGCATGCGGCAGCACCGGGTCCACCAGGCCGGAATCGCGCGCCACCAGGGCGGTGGCGATGGTCAGCCGGCCGGCCGGCGCCACGATGCGGGTGCAGGTGTTGCCGAAGCCGTCCAGGTACTGGCGGTAGGGAATCGGCGGGTCGAAGGTGACGGTCTGCGGCGCCAGCAGGTCAGGCTCGCGGGATGGGTGCGGGCTGATGGTCAGCAGCATCGGCGTGGGCTGCGGACAGTCATAGGTCATGTGGCAGCCGGCACTGATGTGCATGGAATATCCTTGAAGGGTGCAGACGGCCTGGCCCCGGCCTGGGCCGTGGCGAGAGCTCTCGGGTGGGGAAGGCGGGCGGGGCGTTTGGCCGCGGGCATGGGGCGGCACCATGGCACCGCCATTCGTTCCTATAGAAGCGTGGGCCGGTGAAGGCCACACACTTGTCTGAGCCTGGTGTCTGAGCCTGGCGCGTGGGGCGGCCTAGGGTTCCACCATGCGCTCCACCCAGGCGCAGTAGCGTTCCGCGCTGCGGGCAATGGCCGCCTGGGCGCCCCGGGTGATCTCCCGTTCATGGAAGGCGCCGTAGATCGCCTCGAATTCCAGCCCGGCGCAGCGGGCTGCGATGCGGCGCACCTCGGCCGGGGGCAGCGGGATCAGGCAGGGGTAGCTGCGCATGAAGCCGACATGCCTGCGGTCCGGCAGCACCTGGATGATGTCGCCCGACAGCAGCGCGCCCTGGCCAGCGGCGCCGGCCGCCCAGTGCAGCACCGTGCCGCCGGCGAAGTGGCCGCCCAGCCGATGCAGCGTCAGCCCTGGCAGCAGGGGGGTGGCCTCGCCGTCCCAGAAGCGTAGGGCGGCGGCGTCCGGGCGCATCACATGCGCCTGGTCGGCCGCGTGCAGCCAGACCGGCGCGTTGAAGGCGCGGCTCCATTCCACCATCGTGCTGTAGTAGTGCGGGTGGCTGATGGCGATGCCGGCCAGCCCGCCCAGGCCGTTGACCAGCGCGATGGTGGCTTCGTCCAGCAGGCCGATGCAATCCCACAGCACATTGCCGGCCGGCGTCCGCACCAGCAGCGCGCGCTGGTCGATGCCCAGGGCCGGCACGCTGCGCAGCGCCAGCAGGCCGAGTTCCACCTGGCGCCAGGTATTGGCGTGGCCGCGCCGCAGCGCCTCCAGCGTGGTCCAGCCCTGGCCGCGGGCCGGGACGTACTGGCGTTCATCCTCGCAGATCGGGCAGCGGGGCGGCGGGGCCACGGCCGCGGCGAACTGGGTGGCGCAGGTGGTGCAGATGAAGTGCGACATGCGCAGGCCTTTCGCCCAAGGTTATCGGCGGCGTTATGCGGGCCTATGGTAGGGCGCTGTTCGCCTGGGGGAAGCCTGCCATGAACATCTGGTCCGCGGTGAAGTCCTGCCTTCGCCAGTATGTCGGCTTCGCCGGGCGGGCGCCGCGGAGTGAATACTGGTTCTGGGTGCTGTTCTGCGGCGTGGTCTCGGCGGTGCTGCACGGGCTGGAGGGCGGCGCGGCCCAGGGCAGCCCGGGGCCCATCGGCACCGCCTTCAGCCTGGCCACCTTCCTGCCTGGCCTGGCCGTGGCGGTGCGCCGCCTGCACGACACCGAACGCAGCGGCTGGTGGCTGCTGCTGCCCAGCGTGGTGATGGTGGTGCTGGCGGTGGCGGTCGGCCGGGTGGTGGCGGAGGTGATGGCCCAGGGCGGCGTGGTGACCGAGGCGGTGGTGGCGGCCATGGGGCCGCGGCTGATGGCGCTGCTGTTCGCCGCCGCGGCCTGGCTGGTGGTGGTGGGGCTGTTCCTGGTGTGGTTCTGCGCCCGCGGCACCAGGGGCGCCAACCGCTTCGGCGCCGACCCGCTGGCCACCCCCCCGGCCGCCCCGCTGGCCGAGCGGCCCTGAGCCGGGCGGCCCTGAGCCGGGCGGCCCTGAACCCAGCAGCCCTGGGCCGGTCGCCGAGAGGCCGCGCGACTCGGCTTCAGCGGCGTTGGCGGGCCGCCACGACCATGCGTTCCAGCCCGGCCAGGTCCAACGCCCCCGGCACCAGTTGTTCGCCCAGGATGAAGGCGGGCGTGCCCTCGATGCCCAATTGCCGGGCCAGCGCCAGGTTGGCGTCCAACTGGCGGCGAATGGCGGGGTCTTCCATGTCGGCGCGCAGCCGGGCCCAGTTCAGCCCCAGCTTCTCGGCTTCCCGCTTCAGCACCGGCTCGGTCAGGTCTTCCCGCGTGGTCAGCAGGGCGTCGTGGTATTCGTGGTACTTGCCCTGGCGATGCGCGGCCAGCAGCGCCTGGCTGGCCAGCGTGCTGTTGGGGCCCAAAATCGGCAGGTCCTTGAACACCACGCGCACATCGCGGTTGCGGCGCACCAGCTCGTTCAGGGCCGGCACCATGCGCTTGCAGTAGGGGCAGCGGGCGTCGAAGAACTCCACCAGCGTGATGGCGCCCTGCGGGTTGCCGCGCACCGGGTCGGCGCTGTTGCGGAACAGGGCTTCCTGGTTGCGGGCGATGCCGCTGCGGGCCTGGCCCTCGCGGTCGCGCTGTTCCGCCATTTCCACCGCCGCCAGGGCGTCCCGCAGGATGGTCGGGTCCTCCCGCAGGGCGTCGCGCAGGATGCCGATGATCTCCTGCCGTTGCGCCGGGCTGAAGCTGGGGGCCGTGGTTTGGGCGGGCACCGGCGCCTGGGCCACGGGTTGGGCCAGGGCGGGGGCCGGGGCGGTGAGGCAGAGGCCCAGCAGGGCCAGGGCGAACAGGAACTTCACGCGCCGCTCCTCAAGATGGCCGTCGCTTTATCCCGCAGCCCGGCCCTGGCCGCCAGCCCGCTGTTGCCGCTGGTCGAGAAGGCGTCTATTCGCCGCGAGAGAAGCCGTATTCCGGGGGCGCAGGACCGCAGCATGACACGTATGGCTGAGAGCAAGGTTGGCCGTGGCACGCGGGCCTGGCCGCGGCAGGGGTTCCGGGCGCTGTCCGGGTTGCTGGCCATCGCCCTGACCGGGTGCAGCACGGTGGGGGACATGTTCGGCGCCGGCGTGCCGGTGGGCTCCTCCGGCCATGTCCGGGGCTTCCTTGGCGGTGTGGCGGCGGAGGACCCGGCGGCGGCGCTGGCGGCGCGTGAAGTGCTCTCGGCCGGCGGCAGCGCCACCGATGCGGCGGTGGCCGCGGCCTGGGTGATGGCGGTGACGCTGCCCAGCCGGGTTGGCGTGGGCGGCGGCGGCGCCTGCCTGGTGTACGACCAGCGCAAGAATGCCACCGAAGCCGTGCTGTTCCTGCCCGGCGCCCGCAGCAGCGTGCCCAGCGGGGCGGACCGCCCGGCGGCGGTGCCGATGTTCGCCCGCGGCCTGTTCGCGCTGCACACCCGCATTCCGGTGCGGCCATTCGAGGAATTGATGGCGCCGGCGGAACAGCTGGCCCGCTTCGGCGCCCCGGTCAGCGGTGGCCTGGCCGAGGACCTGGCCGCGGTTTCCGGCCCGCTGATGGCCGACCCCGGCGCCCGCGCGGTGTTCGGCCGGCCGGATGGCCGGGTGAAGGCCAATGGCGACCAGTTGGTGCAGCCGCAACTGGCCACCACGCTGACCCAGCTGCGGCTCTCCGGCCCGGGTGACATGCACCAGGGCCTGCTGGCCCGGCGGCTGGAGGAAGCCTCCCGCCCGGTGGGCGGCAACCTGCGCACCGAGGAACTGCGCGGCCCGAACGCGCTGCCCACGGTGACGCCGCCGCTGGTGGTGCCCGGCCGCAACCGCGATTCGGTGGCCTTCCTGCCGCTGCCGGCCGATGGCGGGCTGGCCGGCGCCGCCACCTACCTGGCGCTGAAGTCCGACCAGTCCCTGGAAGCCGCCGCGGCGCGCGGCCAGGCCGTGGCCGCCACCTGGCGCCGCCAGGGCGGCGAGGCCGATACGCTGCTGACCGCCAATGTGCCGGCCACCGGCACCGGGGCGCTGCCGGCCTCCGCCGGGCTGGCGGTGTTCGACCGCAACGGCAACGCGGTTTCCTGCGCCTTCACCATGAACAACCTGTTCGGCACCGGCCGGGTAACCCCGGGCATGGGCATGCTGCTGGCCTCGGCGCCGGGCATCGGCCAGGTGCAGCCGCCGCTGCTTTCCGCCGCCATCGCCTGGAACCCGAACCTGGCCGCCTTCCACATGGTGGCCGCCGGTTCCGGCCAGCACGCGGCGCCGCTGGCCGCCGCCGGGCCGATTGCCCGGCTGGTGGAGGGCGGTCTCAGCCCGCAGGGCGCGGTGGAGAGCGGCCGCATGGCACCGGGGCGGGGCCAGTACGGCATCTGCGCCAGCTACCTGCCGGGTGCCGAAAGCCGCTGCGTCGCCATCACCGACCCGCAGGGCCATGGCGTGGCGCTGGGGGCCATCGACCAGTGACGCTCAAGGTGGGGCGGGGCGCCTTTGCCCCGCCCTTCATCGTCATGGACGTGATCGCGGCCGCCAATGCCAAGGCCGCCGCCCAGCCGGCCGCTGCCCCCCGGGTCATCCGCCTGGAAGTGGGCCAGCCCGGCACCGGCGCCCCGCGTGGCGCGGCCGAGGCCGCCATCGCCGCGCTGCGGTCCGGCGCGCCGATGGGCTACACCGAGGCCTTCGGCCTGCGCAGCCTGCGCGAGCGCATCAGCCAGCACTACGCCGAGCAATACGGGCTGGCGGTACCGGCGGCGCGCATCTGCGTCACGGTGGGCGCTTCCGGCGCCTTCCCGCTGGCCTTCCTGGCGGCGTTCGACGCCGGCGACACGGTGGCGATGGCCAGCCCCTACTACCCGCCCTACGTCAA
>CANBXZ010000055.1 GCA_947373495.1 Acetobacteraceae bacterium | reverse complement strand
AAGGTACAACTCCAGGCCGTGGCCGCGTGCCTGTGCCACCAGCAGCGCCAGCGTTTCCAACAACGGGCCGGCGGTCTCCAGGCAGGGGTGCGGCTGGTCCGGGTCGCCGATATGGTACAGGTTGCCATCCGGCCCCGGCCGACTGATCGGCGCCAGCAGCACGGCGGAGCAGCCCAGCCCGGCCACATGCGCGAACAACGCCGGCCACGCCGGCAGCGGCCCGACCAGCAACGGGTTCACCAGATAGAGGCGCGGGGCAGGCCGGCCGGGCGCATTGTTGTTGGCGGCCAGGCTGTTGGCGACCGGGCTGTTGGCGGCCGGCGACGCCACCACCACCACCGCCTCGGCCGCTGTCTCCGCCACCGCCGCGCGCTTCGCCCTTGGCCTGGTGCCACCTTTTGCCGCCATGCAACCCAACCCCCGAACCCGTCAGCGGGGCAACGCCGCCGGCAGGCCCAGGGCTGCATGCCGGCCGGCTTCACCGCTCCGCGAGACGAACCGGGGCCTGGGCATCTCCCCCGGGGGCATCTCCCCGAGGGCATCTCCTGGCAGCATCCCCTGGCAGCATCCCCTGGGCGGCACGATTCCGGCATGGGAAGCTGCAACCACCGCAGGAGCCTGACCCGATGCTGGACCCGGAGCACTTCGACCCCGCCGCGCATGTCGCCGCCGCCGCGCCCCTGGTGGGGCTGCGGCTGAGCCCGGCCCGGCAGGCGCAGGTGGCCGCGGCGCTGGCCATGGTGGTGCGCACCGCCGCCCCGGCGCTGGCGGTACCGCTGGAACCCGCCGACGAACCCGCCCCGGTGTTCCGGCCATGACCGCGGCGCTCAACCCGGCCCTCGCCATCGCCGCCCGGGTGCGGGCCAGGCAGGTAACGGCGGTGGAGGTCGCCCGCACCGCCCTGGCCCGGGCCGAGGCGCTGAACCCCACGGTCAACGCCTTCACCGCCCTGCTCGCGGAACGGGCATTGGCCGAAGCCGCTGCCGTGGATGCACGCATCGGCCGCGGCGAGGACCCCGGCCCGTTGGCCGGCGTGCCCTATGCGGCGAAGAACCTGTTCGACCTGGCCGGCCTTACCACGCTGGCCGGCAGCAAGGTGCGGCGCGACGCCCCGGCGGCCACGCGCGACGCCTTCCTGGTGCGGCAGTTGGCGGCGGCCGGCGCGGTGTGCATCGGCGCGCTGAACATGGATGAGTTCGCCTACGGCTTCACCACCGAGAACACGCATTACGGCCCGGCCCGCAACCCGCACGACCTGGGGCGCATCGCCGGCGGCTCCTCCGGCGGGTCGGGCGCCGCGGTGGCGGCGGGGCTGGTGCCGCTGTCGCTCGGCACCGACACCAATGGCAGCATCCGGGTGCCATCCTCCCTGAACGGGCTGTTCGGGGTGAAGCCGACCTATTCCCGGCTGTCGCGCCACGGCAGCTTTCCGTTCGTCTATGCGCTGGACCATGTCGGCCCCTTCGCCCGTGGCGTGGCCGACCTGGCCGCCTGCTACGACGCCCTGCAAGGCCCGGACGCCGAGGACCCGCACCAGGCCCCTCGCCCGGCCGACCTGGCAACGCCGGGCCTCGGTGCCGGCCTGGCCGGGCTGCGGGTGGCGACCCTGGGCGGCTGGTTCGGCCTGCGCCAGTCGGAGGCCGCGCGCCAGGCGGTGGCGGCGGTGGCCGCCGGGCTCGGCGCCAGCACCAGCGTGGAGTGGCCGCTGGCGGAAGCCTGCCGCGCCGCCGCCTTCGTCATCACCAGCAGCGAGGGCGGCAGCCTGCACCTGCCGGGGCTGCGCAGCCGGCTGGAGGAGTATGAGCCGCTGATCCAGGACCGGCTGCTGGCCGGCGCCCTGCTGCCCGCCGCCTGGGTGAACCATGCGCAACGGGTGCGCGCCCTGGCGCGGGACCAGATGCGCCAGGTGATGACGGATTGGGACGTGCTGGTAGCCCCGGCCACGCCGGTGCCGGCCACGCCGATCGGCCAGGAAACCCTGGAACTGGATGGCGAGACCTTGCCGCTCAGGCCCTCCATGGGCCTGTTCACCCAGCCGATCAGCGGTATCGGCTTGCCGGTGCTGACCGTGCCGGTGCAGCGGGTGCAGGGCGTGCTGCCCATCGGGGTGCAACTCATCGGCAAGCCCTGGACCGAGGCGCTGCTGTTCCGCGCCGCCGCGGCGCTGGAAGCGGCGGGCATCTGCGTCTCCGGCGTGGCCCCGGGCTTTGCCGAGGGCGCGGTGTGACCTCGCCCCGCTTCGGCCGGCTGGCCGCGGGCCCTGCCCCGCTGCCGGGCGGCGAAAGCTTCGAGGAACTGGCCGCCGCCGGCGGCGCCCGGGTGGAGCGCATCGCCTCCCATGGGCTGACCGCGGGCGCATGGTACGAACAGCCGCATGCGGAGTTCGTGCTGCTGGTGGCCGGCGCCGCCCGGCTGGGCTTCGCCGATGGCAGCGAGCAGGCCCTGGCGGCCGGGGACTGGGCGGTGCTGCCGGCCGGCTGCCGCCACCGGGTGGCCTGGACCCGGCCGGGGGCGGAAACCCTGTGGCTGGCGGTTCACCTGCCGCCGGGTTGATCCGTCGCAAGGTGCGCGGCCGGCGTGCGGGTTAGGCATGGGGCATGCGCACGCCAATCAGCTACGCCCTCGCCAATATTCCCCGCTACACCAGCTACCCCACCGCGCCGCATTTCGGCCCGCTGGACCAGGCTGACTACCGCGACTGGCTGCGCGGTGTGGCACCGGGGGAACCGCTTTCGGTCTACCTGCACATCCCGTTCTGCAAGTCGCTGTGCTGGTATTGCGGCTGCCACACCGCGGTAACCCGCAGCACCGGCCGCATTGAACGCTATGGCGCCGCGTTGCGGGCGGAAACGCTGCTGCTGGCGGAGGCGCTGCGCAACCAGGCCGGCATCGGCCACCTGCATCTGGGCGGTGGCACCCCGACCGCGCTGGGCGCGCAGGAACTGACCGCCGTGCTGCACCTGCTGCGCCAGGAACTGGGCTTCCGCCCCGGCGCCGAACTGGCCGCCGAGTTGGACCCGCGCAGCCTGGACGAGCCCACCGTGGCCGCGCTGGCCGCCGCCGGGCTGACCCGCGCCTCGCTGGGTGTGCAGGACATTTCGCCCGCCGTGCAGCACCGCATCGGCCGGGTACAGTCCGAGGATTGCGTCGCCCAGGCGGTGGAACGGCTGCGGGCGCATGGCATCGGCAGCATCAACCTGGACGTGATGTACGGCCTGCCCAGCCAGGGCGTGGCGGAAGTGCAGGCCACCGCCCGCTTCGCCGCAACCTTGGGGGCGGACCGGGTGGCGGTGTTCGGCTATGCCCATGTGCCCTGGATGAAGCCGCACCAGAACGCGATCGACAGCGCCAGCCTGCCCGGCGCGCTGGAACGCCTGATGCAGGCCGAGGCGGCCGAGGCGGTGCTGGGCGCCGCCGGCTATGTCGCCATCGGGCTGGACCACTTCGCCAAGCCGGAGGACGAGATGGCCGTGGCCTTCCGCGAGGGCCGGCTGCGCCGCAACTTCCAGGGCTACACCACGGATACGGCGCCGGCCCTGCTGGGGCTGGGCGCCTCCTCGATCGGCAGCCTGCCGGCCGGCTATGCCCAGAACGAGGCGGATGAGCGCAAGTATGTCGCCGCGGTGGAAGCCGGCATGCTGCCGGTGAAGCGCGGCCGGGCGCTGACCGACGACGACCGCCTGCGCCGCCACCTGATCGAGCGGGTGATGTGCGACTTCGCGCTGGACCTCGGCACCCTGCCGACCGCGCTGCTGGACGAGGTGATGCCCGCCCTCGGCCGGCTGGACGCGGATGGCATCGTGGCGCTGGAACGCGACTTCCTGCGGGTTACCCCGGCCGGGCAGCGCCATGTGCGCCATGTGGCCGCAGCCTTCGACGCCTATCTCGGCACCGGCAGCGGCCGCCACAGCGCGGCGGTGTAGCGCGTGCTCGCCTGAGGCGCGCTGACCGAAGGGCGTGAATCGGGCGACAAAGGATGAGACGTGGCCCCCGGCGTCGCCCCGGCCTGGGCCGGAGCACCGCCGGGCGGCCGCTCAACCGCGCAGCGCCGGCACCAGGCTGTGATAGGCCTGCCCGTCCACCGCCACGTCCAGCAGCACCGGGCCGGGGGTGGCGAAGGCCTGGCGCAGCGCCGGCAACAGGTCCTCCGGCCGTTCCACCCGCAAGGCGGCGCAGCCGAAGCCCTTGGCCACCGCGGCGAAATCCGTCGCCGGGTAGCGCATGCCGTAAAGCGGGAATTGGCGGCGGCGCTGCTTCACCTCGATCAAGGCGATCGAGGCGTCGTTGAACACCACCACCTTCACATTGGCGCCTTCCTGCACCGCGGTGCCGAGTTCGCCCGCGCCCATCATCAGCCCGCCATCCCCGGTGAAGGCCAGCACCGGATGGGCCGGGTCTGCCAGCGCCGCGCCGATGGCGTTCGGCAGGGCATAGGCCATGGTGGCCAGGCCGCGGGTGATGAAGAAATCCAGCGCCTGCCGCGTGGGCCACAGCGCCACCGCCGGCAGGATATGCGCGCCGGCATCCACGGTCACGCGGGTGCCTTCGGGTGCCGCCTGCATCGCGGCTTCCACCAGCTGGTGCGGCGCGATGCCCTTGCTGTCCACCCGGGCCAGGGCACGCATCGCCTCGCGCGCCGCGGCCACCTGCTCCAGGTCCCAGCCGCCCGGCATCACCGCATCTTCCAGCGCCATGGCGGCCTGCGCCAGGTCCCCCACCACCTGGGCCTGCGCCACCAGGTAGGGCCGGGCATGGGCGTGGGTGGTCAACTCCACCACCGGCGTGTCGGCATAGGCCCATTTCTTCGGCATGAACTCGATGGGGTCGGCGCCGTACAGCACGATGCAATCGGCCTGGCGCAGCATCGGGTCCTCGGCGGCACCGGAGATGAACGGGCCCAGCGCCCATTCATGCGTGTCGCTCAAGGCGCCCTTGCCCATGCAGGTGGCCAGCACCGGGGCTTCCCACTGCCCGGCCAGCCAGCGCAGCCCGGCGGCGGCGGAAGCCTCGCGCGCTTGCAACCCGGCCAGGATGATGGGGCGCTTGGCCCGTGCCAGCACCGCGCGGGCGGCGGCCAGGGCGTTGCCTTCCGGGGCGGCGGGCAGCAGCGGCGCCGGCAGCGGCCGTTCCACCGCCACATGCGGCGCGCGCAGCCGCTGGCCCACCATTTCCAGATAGACCGGCCCGGCCGGGGCAGCACTGGCGGTCACCATCAGCCGGTCCAGCTCCGCCACCGGGTCGGCGGAGTCCAGCGCGGTGCTGGCCTTCACCAGCGGTGCCAGCATGGCCATCTGGTCGTAGCGTTGATGGCTGACATGGCCCATGTCGGTCTCGTGCCCATCGGCCAGCACCAGCAGCGGCACCCGGTCCAGGCTGGCACAGGCGATGCCGTTGGCGCCATTGGCCAGGCCGGGGCCGCGCGTGGTCAGCAGCACGCCGGGCGCGCCGGTCACCTGCGCATCCGCCATCGCCATCATCGCCGCGCCGCCTTCGGTGCGGGTCAGCACGTAGTGGATGCCGTGGCGCGCCGCGGCGTCCAGGATGTCCAGGCTGCAATCACCACCGGGCACGCCGTAGATGCGCTTCACCCCATGCTGCGCCAGGCGTTTGACGAGGGCATCGGCGACATTGCTCATTCTGCGCGTATTCCTGCTTCGCGGGTGATCTGCGCCCAGCGCGCGATCTCGCCACGGATGTAGCCGCCGAATCCCTCCGGCGTGCCGGTGACGATCTCAGCGCCCTGGGCGGTCAGGCGCTGCACCATCTCGGGTTCCGCCATGACGCCGTTCAGCGCCGTGTTCAGCTTCTGCACGATGGGCCGCGGCGTGCCATGCGGCGCCACGATGCCCAGCCAGCCCACCACCTCGTAGCCCGGGATGCCGGCCTCGGCCACCGTCGGCACCTCCGGCAGCGCCGCCAGCCGGCGGGTGCCGCTGACCGCAAGCGGCCGCACCAGCCCGGCACGGATATGCGGCAGCGTCGCCAACGGGTCGCTGAAGGCCGAGGCCAGGTTGCCGGCGATGATGTCGTTCAGCGCCAACGCCGCCCCGCGATAGGGAATGTGTTCCATCTGGATGCCGGCCATGCGGGCGAATACCAGCATGCCCAGATGCGGCGACCCACCATTGCCCGGCGAGCCATAGCCCAGCCCGGGATGCGCCCGGACATGGGCGATGAACTCGGCCTGGCTCCGCACCGGCAGCGACGGGTTCACCACCAGGATGTTGGAGAAGCTGACCAGCCGGGCCACCGGGTCGAAGTCCCGTGCCGGGTCGTAGCCGACATCGCGGTAGATCGCCGGGTTCACCGCCATCACCCCGATGGTGCCCATCATCAGCGTATAGCCATCCGCCGGGGCGCGGGCGGCGGCCAGCGCGGCCACATTGCCGTTGGCGCCGGGGCGCGGGTCCACCACCACCGGCTGGCCCCAGGCCTCGGCCAGCTTCTGGCCGACGCTGCGGGCCAGGATATCGCTGGCGCCTCCCGCGGCACTGGCCACGATCAGGCGGATCGGCCGGTCGGGATAGGACTGGAGCGGCGTGGGTTGAGCGTGGGCAGGTAGCGCCTGGGCGGCGCCGCCCAGCAGCAGCGCCAGCAGCAGGCGCTTCACTGCGGCTGCTCCAGCGTCGGCGCCACGTCGCCCAGCGTCACCCGGCGCATGTCGCGCGGATAAAGCTTGTCGGCATAGGGCCGGCCGCGATGCATGGTGCAGCGATTATCCCACACCACCAGGTCGCCCAGTTGCCAGCTGTGGCTGTAGACGAAGGGTGGCTTGGTGGCCTGCTCGGTCAACTCGCGCACCAGCATCAACGCTTCCGGCTTCGGCATGCCATGGATGCCGCCGATATGCGCCGACAGGTACAGCGAAAGCCGGCCCGAGCCCATGTGCCGGCGCACCAGGCGCTGCGGCACCGGCACGCACTTGGCCTGTTCCTCGGGCGTGAAGTCGTCGAAGCCCAGCTGCGCGCGGGAGAACATCAGCGAATGGTCGGCAACCAGCGGCTTCACCTGGTCCTGCATCTCGCGCGGCAGGGCGTCCCACGCCGCGCGCATGTCGGCGAACTCGGTCTCACCGCCATGCGGTGGAATGACCCGGGCGTGCAGCATGGAATACTTCGCCGGCGTGGCCTTGAAGCTGCTGTCGCTGTGCCACAGCGCATTGCCCAGATTGTACATGCGGCGGCGGTCATCGGCCGCCAGCAGCTGGCCATCGGCGCCCAGGTTGGAAATGTCGTTCACCTGGTTGTCCGGCAGCCGGCGCCGGCCCTGGTCCACCAGCGAGGGCACCGCCTCCACCTCGCCGAAGTTGCGGCCGAAGGCGAGTTGCTGGTCGTCGTCGATGCATTGGCCGGAAAACACCAGCACGGCGTAGCGGTCCATCGCCGCTTCCACCGCCACGGCCTGGTCGCGCGTCAAGGGCTGGCGCAGGTCCAGCCCGTCGCAGCGGGCGGCGAATACCGGGTGCAGCGGGGTGAAGCGAAGGCCATGGGCGGAAGGGTCCGCCCGCAGGGCTGCCGACATTGCTGTTCCTCCGTTTATGCTTGCCGGCAGCCTAGCCCTGGCCCGCCCCGTCGCCTAGGGCGCCATCCATCACCGAAGCCGGCGACGAACCCGGCCCAGGTTGTTGATCGGCCGGGTGATCCACGCCTTCGGAGATTCCCCCTGCGGCCGTCACGCCCTAGCATGCGGGCCAACAACCGGAGGAACTCCATGCCGAAGCCCCTTGGCCGCCGCGCCGCACTGGCCCTGCCCGCCCTGCTGGCGGCCCCGGCGGTACACGCCCAGGGCTCTACCCAGGGCTTTCCCCAGCGCAACATCACCGTGCTGGTGCCCTCCGCCCCCGGCGGCACGCTGGACGCACTGGCCCGCTTCTTCGCCCAGGCGATGGCGCCGGGCCTCGGCCGCAACGTGCTGGTGGAAAACGTCAGTGGCGCCGGCGGGCTGGTGGGCATGCAGCGCCTGGCCCGCAGCGAGGCCGATGGCCATACCCTGGCCTTTGGCAACATGGGGATCATGGCCACCGGCTTCGCGTTGACACCGGACAGCGGCTTCGACCCGCGGCGCGACATGGCGCCGGTCTCGATGGTGGCGGATGTGCCGATGGTGCTGGCCACCAGCCCGCGCGGCACCCTGCGCAGCCTGCCGGAGTTGATGGCGCATATTCGCGACAAGGGCGAACGCGCCACCTTCGGCACCGCCGGCGTGGGCACCACCAGCCACCTGGCGCCGGCCTACCTGATGCATCTGGCCGGGCTGAAGGGCACGCTGGTGTCTTATCGCGGCTCCGGCCCGGCGATGAACGACCTGGCCGCCGGTGTGGTGGATGCGGTGATCGACCAGACCGTGACGATGATCCCGGCGCATCGCGGCGGCACCGCCCATGCGGTGGCGGTCAGCGCCCCGGCGCGCATTCCGCAACTGCCGGACGTGCCCACCTTCGCCGAAGCCGGGCGGCCTGACTTCGACCTGGTGATCTGGAATGGCTTCGCCGCCCCGGCCGCCACGCCGCCGGCCCTGCTGGCCCGGCTGCATGAGGCCCTGGAAGCCGCGCTGCTGGACCCGGTGCTGCAAGGCCGCATGGTGGAACTGGCCAGCACCGTGCCGGCGCCAGCCCAGCGCGGGCCCGCCGCCATGCGGCAGCGGATCGCCGCCGATATCGCCAAATGGACCGCTATCGTGCGGGACGCGGGGTTGGGCCGGGAGTAGCCCGGCTCAGTTCCATAGCCGGGCCAGGGCCGCGGTCAGGTCGGCCGGGTCATAGGGCTTGGCCAGTACCGGCACATGGGCATGGCCCGGCGGCAGGCCGTCGGCGCCATAGCCGGTGGCCACCACGAAGGGCACGCCGCGGCGGGCCAACTCATCCGCCACCGGGGTGGAGGTCTCTCCCGCCAGGTTGAGGTCGAGCACCGCTGCTTCCGGCAGTTCCCGTTGCAGCAACGCCAGGGCCTCGGCCACCGTGGCCACGGGGCCGACAACCTCGGCGCCGGCGTCCAGCAGGGCATCCTCCACCAGCATCGCCACCAAAGCCTCATCCTCAACCACCAGGACGCGACGCCCTGAAAGGCTCGTCATGCCTCCGCTCCTCCCTGCGCCACCGGACGGGTTCAACCAGAACCCGGGCAGGCAGCGCGCCATGTCAATCGCTTCGGCTGCCGAAATCCGGCATGGCGATGACAGTGGCGGGACTGGCGGCCAGGGTCCAGGGGTGTTCGCGGACAATGCATGCTTTGGCCAGTACCGGCTTGGCCAGATGACCGCCCAGGGCCGAAAACGCGCCGGGGGCGGCCGGATGATCGCCGAGTTGTGAAGCGCCGCGGCGGCCGGGCAGCAGCCGTAACCGCCACCCTGCCGCCACTTTCCCCGCCTCGATCACGCCTGCGCGGCGTGGATGGCCTGCCAGACCCGTTCCGGGGTCGCCGGCATATTGAAGTGGCCCACGCCCAGTTCGGCCAGCGCGTCCACCACGGCATTCATCACCGCGGGCAGGCTGCCGGCACAGCCGGCCTCGCCGCAGCCCTTGGCGCCCACCGGGTTGGTGGTGCAGGGCACGCCATGGGCCTCGAAGCCAAAGCTGGGCAGGTCGCTGGCGCGCGGCAGGGCGTAGTCCTGGTAGCTGCCGGACAGCAGCTGGCCGTCCTCGCTGTAGGCCACCTGCTCCATCAACGCCTGGCCGATGCCCTGCACGATGCCGCCATGCGCCTGGCCCTGCACCAACAGCGGATTCACGATGACGCCGAAGTCGTTCACCGTGGTGTACTTCACCACCTCGGTGTGGCCGGTCTCGGGGTCGATCTCCACCTCGGCCACGTGGCAGCCATTGGGGTAGGCCATCGGCGCGTCCTGGAACACGTGGCGCACGTTCAGGCTGGCGGGCACCTCGGCCGGCAGGCCCTGCGCGGCGCGCAGCTTCTCGGCCAGTTCCATGATGCCGATGGAACGGTCGGTACCGGCGATGGTGAAGCGGCCTAGGCCATCCTGGCCCTGGGTGAACTCGATGTCGCCCACCGCGGCTTCCAGCATGAAGGCGGCGGCGGCCCGGCCCTTTTCCACCACCAGGGCCGAAGCCTCGATGATCGCGGCGCCCGAGGCCATCATGGATTTGGAACCGCCGGTGCCGCCGCCGGCGATCAGCTGGTCGCTGTCGCCCTGCAACAGCCGCACCGCTTCGAACGGCACGCCCAGTTTGGTGTGCAGCAATTGCGCGAAGGCGGACCAATGCCCCTGGCCGTAATCCAGCGTGCCGGTCACGATGGTGACGGTGCCATCGGCCTCGAAGCGGATCTCGCCCTGTTCCTTCTGCGGTGGCGCGGTGCATTCCAGGAAGTTGCCCAGGCCGATGCCACGCAGCTTGCCCTGCGCCTTGCTGGCCAGCTTGCGGGCGGGGAAGCCGTCCCAGTCCGCCGATTTCAGCGCCTGGTCCATGATGGCGCTGAACTCGCCACCGTCATAGACATTGCCGCTGGCGGTGCTGAACGGGAACTGGTCCTCGCGGATGTGGTTGATGCGCCGCAGCTCGATGGCGCTGCGGCCCATCTCCTGCGCCGCCTGCTCGAACAGGCGCTCCATGAAGTAGTTGCCTTCCGGCCGCCCGGCGCCGCGATAGGCGGAAACCGGCGTGGTGTTGGTGACCACGCACTTGGTCTGCACCTCGATCAACGGCGTCTGGTAGTTGGACTGCACGTTCTTGACGAAGTTGCCGGTGCCCATCAGCGGCGCCACCGTGGCCAGGTAGGCGCCCATGTTGGCGAACACCGTCAGCCGCACCGCCAGCACGCGGCCGGCGCCGTCGAAGGCCAGTTCGGCCTCCACCTCATGGTCGCGACCGTGCTGGTCGGAGACGAAGGCGCCGCTGCGGTCATCGGTCCACTTCACCGGGCGGCCGAGCAGCTTGGCGGCATGCAGCACCGGCACGTATTCCGGGTAGGCGCTGGCCTTCATGCCGAAACTGCCGCCGACATTGCCGGTAAGGATGCGCACCTTGTCGGTGGGCACCTTCAGCAGGTCATGCGCCATTTGCCCGCGCAGGCCGAACACGCCCTGGCAGCCCACATGCAGCACGTAGCGGCCCTCAGCGGCATCGTATTCACCGATGGCGCTGCGCGGTTCCATCGCGCACACCACCACACGATTGTTCCGGATGGAAAGCCGGGTCACGTGCGCGGCATTGGCGAAGGCGGTGGCCACCTTGGCGGCGTCGCCATAATGGAAGTCCAGCACCACGTTGCCGGGAATGTGGTCATACAGCTGCGGCGCGCCCGGGGCAGCGGCGGCGGCGGCATCCGTCACCGCGTCCAGGCTCTCGATGTCCAACTCCACCGCCTCGGCGGCGTCCCGCGCGGCCAGCTTGGTCTCGGCCACCACGAAGGCCACCGGGTCGCCGACGAAGCGCACCTTGTCCATCGCCAGGGAGGGGCGGAGGATGTTCAGCAGCGGCGAACCGTCCTTGTTCTTCAGCGGCAGGGCGCATTTCATCGGGCCGTATTCGGCCAGGTCGGCACCGGTGAACACACCCAGCACGCCCGGCATGGCCTTGGCGGCGCTGGTCTCGATGCCCTTGATGACGCCATGCGCGTAGGGGCTGCGCACCATCACGCACCAGGCCTGGCCTGCCAGGGCGATGTCATCGGTGTAGCGGCCCCGGCCTTGCAGCAGGATGGGGTCTTCCTGGCGTGGCACCGGCTGGCCAACACCGAACTTCAGCTTGGTCGGGTCGAAGGTCACGTTGGTATCAGGCATGATGGTCCGTCCCTACGAATGCTGCACCGCACATTATGCCAGCTTGGCAAGGTGCGCGACCCCAGCGCAGCCGTTGACAGCAGGCAATGCTTGGCCAACCTGGGGGCATAACGCCGGAGGACAATGCCCATGACCGAATTGCCACGCCGCGGCCTGTTGTTGGCCGGCCTGGGGCTGCCCGGCCTGGTATTGCCCGGTGTCGCCCGGGCCCAGGGCAGCGACTTCCCCAACCGCCCGCTGAAGATGGTGGTGCCCTTCGCCCCCGGCGGCGCGGCGGACCAGGTGGGCCGCATGCTGGCCGAAGCCCTGACCCACCGCCTGGGCCAGACCATGATCGTGGAGAACCGCCCCGGCGCCGGCGCCACGCTGGGCGCCGACATCGTCGCCCGCAGCCCGGCCGATGGCTACACCATCCTGTACGGCACGCCGGGGCCGCAGATCATCAACCCCAGCCTGATGAAGTCGCTGCCCTACGACCCGGCCACCGCCTTCGCCCCCATCATCTCGCTGCTGCGGGCACCGAACCTGCTGGTGGTCCACCCCAGCCTGCCGGCCCGCAGCGTGGCGGAGCTGGTGGCGCTGGCGAAGAGCAAGCCGGGCGAGCTGACCTTCGGCAGTTCCGGCATCGGCGCTTCCAGCCACCTGGCCGGCGAAATGCTGAAGCACATGGCCGGGGTGGACATGACCCATGTGCCGTTCCGCGGCAGCGGCCCGGCGATTCAGGAATTGCTGGCCGGGCGGATTTCCCTGCTGATCGACAGCCTTTCGCTGTACAGCGAGCACATCAAGGCCGGCACCTTGCGCGCGCTGGCGGTCAGCACGCCGGGCCGCAGCTTCCTGATGCCGGAGTTGCCCACCATCGCCGAGACCCTGCCCGGCTTCGACGCCAGCGCCTTCAACTACCTGGCGGCACCGGCGGGCACCCCGGCCGCGGTGGTGGCGCGGCTGAACCGCGAAACCAACGCGGTGCTGGCGGATGACGCCTTCAAGCGGCGCATGGCGGCGATTGGCCTGGAAGCGATCGGCGGCACACCGGAAGACTGCGCCCAGGTCATCGGCACCGAACGGGCGCGCTGGCGGCAGGTGATCACCGCCGCCAACATCCGGCCGGAATAGCCCATGCGGTTCTACTTCCCCGCGCTGCTGGCCCTGGCCGTGGCGGCAATGATCGAGGCGCGCAGCAACAGCCCGGGGCTGCGCCCGGCTTCCCCCTTCGGCGACAGGCTGTTCATGGTGCTGGGCCGCGGCGCCTTCCTGCTGTGGCTGGCGATGCTCGGCTGGGGCTTCTGGCGGCTGAACTGGTGGGTGCCGCTGGCCGGGCTCGTCGGCTCCCTGGCGGTGAATGCGCTGGTGCTGCGGGCCGGGGCGATGCGCAGCTGGCCGGCCTTGTCGGAGGCGCTGGCGCTGGCCGGCGCGGTCATGGCCGGAGTGGTGCTGTATGCGGCCGAGCCGTTGTTCAACTGAGCAGCTTCGGCTGAACGCCGTGCCGGCCGGGCTGCAACACCCGGCCGGCAGCGGGCTTCAGCCGATGGGCGCCAGGTGGATCGCCACCACCTCGCCATTGGTGCCCGGCATGGCCGGGTAGCGTGCCCGCACCAGCGGGTCGTGCCCCGGCACCACCAGGGTCTCGTCGCCGCCCGCCAGCTTCTTCGCCGTCTTCCAGCCCTGGGTCATGGCGCCCAGGTCGAAGATGATCGGGAAGGGGTTGTTGCGCTCCACGTTGCCATAGAAGTGCATGGCGTCGGAGGCGACCACCAGCGGGCCGCGCGCGGTCTGCACCCGCACCACCTGCAGGCCGTCCGAATGGCCGCCCACACCGTGCACGGTGACACCGGGTACCACCTCGCCCTCGCCGCTGTGGAAGGTCAGGCGGTCGTTGTAGAGATGGCGCACCATCTTCACCACGTCCTCAACCTCGAACGGGACGCGGATGCAGTGCTGGCACATGTGCCGGCCGGTGGCGAAGGCCATCTCCCGTTCCTGCAGATGGAAGGTGGCGTTCGGGAAGCTGTCCAGGTTGCCGGCGTGGTCGTAGTGCAGGTGGGTGATGATGACGTCGCTGATCTCGGCCGGGTCGGTGCCGAAATCCCGCAGCGCCTGCTCCACCGTGCGGTGCAGCCTGCGGTCCCGCTTGGCCGCGGTGGCCAGGTCGAAGCCGCAATCCACCAGCACCTGCCGGCCGCCCGGGCCGCGCAGCAACCAGATGAAGTAGTCCAGCGGGTTGGACTCGTGCGGGTCCTCCACCGGCATCAGGTAGCTGCCCTGCTTCGGCCGGTCATGCTCGGCGTAGCGGATCGCATAGGCTTCCCAGATCGGGCCGCCGCTCACTTGTTGCCACCCAGCACGTCGCCGGCCAGCTTCTCGGAGAGCAGCGTGACGGCGGTGTGGTTGTGGCCGGGGCCCAGCGCATTCAACGCCGAGGCCCACATCTCCCGGCACAGCGCGCTGAACGGCGTTGGCGTGCTGGTGTCGCGACCGACTTCCAGCGCGATGCCGAGGTCCTTCACCATCAGTTCCAGGCCGAAGCCATCCTCGAAGCTGCGGTTCAGCACGTACTGCTTGAACTTCTTCTGGCTGGAATTGGTCATGCCGGAGGAAGCGTTCAGCACGTCCACCATCTTGGCGGTGTCGAGGCCGAAGCGCTGGCCGATCAACAGCGCCTCGATCCCCATCAGGAAGCCGCCGGCGCTGACCAGGTTGTTCAGCGCCTTCATCGCCTGGCCGGCACCGATGCCGCCGCAGCGGTGGATGCTGGTGCCCATGGCCTTCAGCACCGCATCGGCACGGTCGAGATCCGCGTCCGTACCGCCGACCATGATGGCCAGTTCGCCGGTCTTGGCCCGCGGCACGCCGCCGGAGACCGGCGCGTCGATCATCGCCACGCCACGCGCTTCCAGTTCGGCCGCGATTTCCCGCGTCTTGCCCGGCTGGCCGCTGGTCATGTCGATCAGCAGCGCGCCCTTGGCCAGCACCGGCACGATCTGCGCCGCCACGTCCGCCACCTGCTTGCTGGTGGGGACGATGGTGATGACGGCGTCCATGCCGGTGGCGGCCGCCACCGTGCCATCGGCCGCCTTGCCACCGACCTCGGCCGCGAACTTCGCGGCATGGCCGGGGCGGGCGTCGCAGACGGTAACCTCGAAGCCGGCCTTCACCAGGTTGGCCGCCATGGGCCAGCCCATGTTGCCGATGCCGATGAAGCCAACCTTCCTGATGGGGGTGCTCATGGGGCTACTTCTTCGCCGCGTCCGGGCCCGGCAGGGCGCCCTGCTTCACCAGCACCTCATGCGCCGCCTTGAAGGCGTCGAGGCCGGCGGGAATGCCGCAATAGGCGGTGGCGTGCAGCAGCGCGGCCTTGATCTCCTCCACCGTGCAGCCGTTGTTCAGCGCGCCCAGCACATGCAGCTTGATCTCGGGCGAACGGTTCAGCGCGGTCAGCATCGCCAGGTTGATCAGGCTGCGGGTCTTGCGGTCCAGCGTCGGGTCGCCCCAGGCCCAGCCCCAGGCCCAGCTGGTGGTGGCGCGCTGGAAGGTCATCATGAAGTCGTCGGCCTTCGACATGCTGGCGTCCACATACTCGGCGCCAAGCACTTCGCGGCGGATCGGCATGCCCTTGTCGAACAGGGCGGAATCTTCGGACATGGGTCTCTCCCGGGGGTCTCAGGTTGCGGGCGCACGCTCGCGCGCCGGCGGCTTGCGGTCAACCGGGTGGCAGCCGGCGCGCGGCGGGTTATCATGGCCCGGAATGGGAGAAACGCCGATGTTCTTCGAAGGCTTCAGCCTGGAAACGGTGGCGGTGCGCGGCCAGCGCATCCGCCTGCGTCGCGGCGGGGAAGGCCCGCCGCTGCTGCTGCTGCACGGCAACCCGCAAACCCATGCCATGTGGCACAAGGTGGCACCGGCGCTGGCGCGGCGCTTCACCTGCTACCTGCCCGACATCCGTGGCTATGGCTTCACCAGCAAGCCCCCGGCCAGCCCGGACAGCGCCGCCTATGCCAAGCGGGAGCACGCCGCCGACCTGGCCGCGCTGATGACCCATTTCGGCCATGAGACCTTCCGCGTGGTCGCGCACGACCGCGGCGCCCGGGTGGCGCACCGGCTGGCGCTGGACCATGCCGCGCGGGTGGAAAAGCTCTGCACCATGGACATCATCCCCACGCTCGAACATTTCGAGCGCGCCGACATGGCCTTCGGCATGGGGTATTATCATTGGTTCTTCCTGGCCCAGCCGCATGACCGGCCAGAACGCATGATCCTGCGCGACGTGGAGGACTGGTTCGACCTGCACACCAGCCGCGAGCCCAAGGACAAGGGCTTCTTCCACCCCGAGGCCCGGGCCGACTACCTGGCCGCGCTGCGTCTGCCCGACACGGTGATGGGCATTTGCGAGGACTACCGCGCCGCCACCGGCATCGACCTGGTGCATGACCGGGAAAGCCGCGCCGCCGGGGTGAAGGTGCAATGCCCGATGCTGGCACTATGGGGCGCCAAGGGGGCCA
This sequence comes from Acetobacteraceae bacterium, assembly GCA_947373495.1. Classification (GTDB taxonomy): domain Bacteria; phylum Pseudomonadota; class Alphaproteobacteria; order Acetobacterales; family Acetobacteraceae; genus CAIMOR01. The sequence continues at coordinate 285 of CANBXZ010000055.1, read as the reverse complement.
TTCCGCGCTGGTACGACGCCATGGCGGTCTGGGGCCAATACGCCGCCGGGCCGTTGACCGGCGGGCCGGTGAACAGCGGCCACTACCTGGCGGAAGAAGCGCCGGAAGAAGTGCTGGCCTATCTGGAGAGCTTCCTGTGAAACGCCGCACCCTGCTGGCGACGCTGGCGCTGCCCAGCCTGGCCCAGGCACAGGCCCAGGCACCCTGGCCGAACCGGCCCATCACCGTGCTGGTGCCCAACCCGCCCGGTGGCGGCACCGACTTCGCCGCCCGGCTGTTCCAGGA
>CANBXZ010000054.1 GCA_947373495.1 Acetobacteraceae bacterium | reverse complement strand
CCCTGCGGCGCCAGCAGCATGGCGATCCGCCCGGCGGTCAGGTCCACCATCGCCGCCGCACTGCTGCGGTAGGGCACTTTCACCAGGGTCACCCCGGCCTCCCGCTGCAGGGCGCGCATGCCCAGCGCGGCCCCGCCGGGGGAGGTGTAGTAGCCCAGCTCGCCGGGCTTCTGCCGCGCCAGCGCCATCAGCCCGGCCAGGTCGCGCACGCCCAGTTGCGGCGCGGCGGCCAGCACCAGCGGGTTGGCCGAGGTGCCGGCCACCGGCACCACCTCCGTCACCAGGTCGAAGCCCGGCGGAGTCGCGGGCGGCACCGTCACCAGGTCGCCGAAGCTGTACATCACCGCCTCGCCGGGCCGGGCGCGCAGCAGGGCGTTCACCGCCACCAGCCCCTCGCCCCCGGCGGCGTTTTCCACCAGCACCGGCTGGCCGCGGCGCTGGGTCAGCGCCTCGGCCAGGATGCGCGCCGCCAGGTCCACGGTGGAACCCGGGCCGAGCGAGACGATCATCCGCAACGGCCGCGGCTGGGCCCGCAGCGGCCCGCCCAGCACCAGCAGCGGCGCCGCCAGCAGGGCGCGGCGGCCCGCCCGCGCCCGTATTCCGGTGCAACCCATCGCGGCCTCCTACAGGGGCGCGCAGGCCCGTTGCAGCCATTGCCCCGTGGCAGCGTCGCAGAGCGGCGCCACCTCGGCCAGCACCCGCGCATGGTAGGAATCGACCCAGGCGCGCTCGGCTGCCCCCAACATGGGCAGGTCGATCAAGGCGCGGTCATACGGCGCCAGGGTCAGCGTCTCAAAGCACAGGAACGGCTTCACCTGGTCCGGCAGCGCCTCGGCCTCACGCACCAGCACCAGGTTCTCGATGCGGATGCCGTAGTGGCCGGGCAGGTAGTAGCCCGGCTCGTCGGACAGGATCATGCCCGGCTGCAATGCAACCGGCCTGGCGGCGCGGGAAATCCCCGCCGGGCCTTCATGCACCGACAGGAAGCTGCCGATGCCATGGCCGGTGCCGTGGTCGTAGTCCAGCCCGGCCTGCCACAGGCTGGCGCGGGCCAGCACGTCGATATGCGGCCCGGCCACGCCCTTGGGGAAGCGCAGCGTCGCCAGCGCGATATGCCCCAGCAGCACCCGGGTGAAGCGTTCCCGCAACTTCGCCGGGGCCGGGCCGGGGCCGGTCCACAGCGTGCGGGTGATGTCGGTGGTGCCGTCCAGGTATTGCCCGCCGCTGTCCAGCAGGAAGCACTCGCCGGCATTGATCGCCCGATCGGTCTCGGGCGTGACGCGGTAGTGCACGATGGCGCCATGCTCGCCGGCGCCGCTGATGGCGGGAAAGCTCTCGCCACGGAACAGCGGCTGGGCGGCGCGGCAGGCCAGCAGGCGGGCGGCGGCGGAAAGCTCGGTCTGGCCGCCGGCCGGGGCGGCGGCGCTGAACCAGGCGAGGAAGGCCGCCATGGCCGCGCCATCCCGCCGATGCGCTTCCCGCGCGCCCTGCTGTTCCACCGGGTTCTTGCAGGCGCGCGGCAGGCGGCAGGGGTCCTCGGCCTCGCGCGGTTCGGCGCCGGCGGCGAGCAGCGCCTGCACGAACCAGGCCGGCGTCGCCTCGGCGTCCACCCGCACCTGCTGCCCGGCCAGCGCCGCCAGGGCGGCGGGCAACTCGGCGCGCGGCCGCACCTGCACGCCGTTGCCCAGATGCGCCAGGGTGGCCGGCGGCACCTTCACCGGGTCGAGGAACAACTCCACCCGCGCATCCTGATGCAGCAGGGCGAAGGCCAGCGCGAGCGGGGTGTTCTCCAGGTCGCTGCCGCGGATGTTCAGCAGCCAGGCGGCACTGTGCGGGTCTGCCAGCACCGCCGCGGCGTCGCCACTGGCCCGCAGCGCCTGGGCGGCGGCGGCACATTTTTCCGCCGCGGCCAGGCCGGCATATTCCAGCGGATGCGGCACCGCGGCGGCCAGCGGCGGCGGCGGCCGCCCGGTCCATACCGCGTCCAGCGGGTTTTCCGGCAGCGGCACCAGGTCCACGCCCTCGGCCGCCAGGCGGCGCAGCCCGGCTTCGCTGTGCAGCCAGGGGTCGTAGCCCACGCGGCGGCCGGCGGCGTGCTGCTTCAGCCATTCGCCCGGCGGGTTTTCGGTGATGTGGCGTTGCTGCCAGATGGCCGGGTCGCTCTGCTGCGCCGCCTGGGTGGTGTAGCGGCCATCGGTGAACAGCGCGGCGGCGTCGGACAGTACCACCGCCAGCCCGGCACTGCCGGTGAAGCCGCAGAGCCAGGCCAGGCGCTCCCCGGCCGCCGGGACATATTCGCCCAGGTATTCATCGGCACGCGGCACCAGGAAGCCATCCACCCCGGCCTCGGCCAGGCGCGCCCGCAGCGCGGCGATTTTGTGCGCCTGGGTCACGCTTGGGCTCCGCTTAGTTGCTCGTTCATATTTGCATCCATCCACAGAATTTCATGCGCCACGCGCATGGCTCCGCTGTTGCCTTCGCGCGAGGAAAACCGCCGGAGCGAGCCTATCTCGCAGTTGCAACAGCCCGGTGGCCTATTTCGGTTCATCGGCCCAAAGGATACCGACAATGAGCGCCCGCATCACCAAGGCGGAAGTGGCTTTCCTGTTCCCGACCCCGCGCAATGACGCGGCGGACCGGGCGGAGCAGCTGCGCCAGGCCGGGGCCCGCGCGCACGAAGCCGCCCTGCTGGGTGGCCTGACCCGCTTGCTGGCGCAGCTGGCCAGTTGGCCGGCCCGCGCCCGTGCCCGCGCCGAACTGAGCAGCATGAGCGCGCGCGAACTGGCCGACCTGGGCCTGGCGCGTGGCGATATCCAGGACGCCGTCGAAGGCCGTCGTCGCTGAAGCCTGGTCGTTTCCGACCGCAAACGCCCGGCGCTTCGGCGAACTGCCTGAAGGGTTGAGCGGCAGCCGCCGGCGAGGCTGCCGTGCCCGCCCGGCGATGTCGTTCGCGGCGGCCACGCCCGGTGCCGGCCAGCGTCCCTCGCGGCCTTGCCGGCCCTGCCCTGCGCCCGGCGCATGACGGTCCTGGCGTGAAGCGGCGTTGCCGCCTGGCCGGCGCTACGGTCAGATGCTGGGCATGAAAGCCGCCATCTGGGCCGTGGTGATCGCCGCGGCAGCCTCCATCAGCCTGTCCCTGGGGGTGCGCCAGACCTTCGGGCTGTTCGTGCTGCCGCTTGCCACCGAACAGGGCCTGGCCCCTGGGCTGCTCGGCGCCAGCATTGCCCTGCACAACCTGGCCTGGGGCCTGGCGCAACCCTTGGGCGGCGCCATGGGAGACCGCTATGGTGCCGGCCGCGTGGTGGCCGCCGGCGGCATCTGCCTGGCGCTGGGCCTGGGGCTGGTGGCGTTTTTCCCGGGCGCCTTCAGCGTGGTGCTGGGGCTGGGCGTGCTCACCGGCATCGGCGTGGCTGGCGCCGGCACCGGCGCGGTCCTGGCCGCCGTGGGCCGCGCCGTACCACCGGCACGCCGGGGCGAGATGATCGGCCTGGCCAGCGCCGGCGGCTCGCTCGGGCAGGCCGCCATGGTGCCCTTCGCCGACCAGTTGATCAGCGGCGTCGGCGCCACCGCGGCCATGGCCGGGCTGGCCACCGCCGCGCTGTGCATCATTCCCATTGCCCGCACCATTGAATGGCGGCCTTCCGCCGCCGCGGCCCGCGCTGCCGCCGGGCTGGCCGGGCTGCCCGCCCTGGCGAGGCGGGCGCTGGCCGACCGCGACTTCGCCCTGCTGACCGGCGGCTTCTTCGCCTGCGGCTTCCAGCTGGCCTTCCTGACCGTTCACCTGCCCACCCACCTGACGCTGTGCGGCCTGCCGGCCATGGGGGCGATTTCGCTGATGGCGGTGGGGCTGTTCAACATTCCCGGCAGTTGGATCTGCGGCCGCGCCAGCGACTATGTACGGCCGGAACTGGCGCTGGGCGCCATCTACCTGGTCCGCAGCATCGCCATCGCGGTATTCGCCGCCACGGTGCCGACGCAGCTCGGCACGCTGGTCTTCGCCGCGGTGATGGGCTTCGTCTGGCTCGGCACCATTCCGCTGACCAATGCCGCCATCGCCCGCCGTTTCGGCCTGGTGGACCTGGGCGCGCTGTATGGCGTGTGCTTCCTCAGCCACCAGATCGGCGGCTTCCTGGGCGCCGGGGCCGGGGCCATGCTGATCCAGTACGCCGGCAACTACGACGCCTTCTGGCCGGTGATGGTGGTGGTGGGCATCAGCGCCACGGCGATGAACTGGATGGCGCGGCCGCCGGCCCAGGCCATGGCATGAACGGCCGGGTCCTCGCGGTCAGCCGCCACGGCAGCTACAGCTTCTCCAAGCCCAACGCGGCCGAGATCACCCTGCTGGCCGGCCTTGGCGTGGCCGGGGACGTGCATGCCGGGGCGACGGTGAAGCACCGCAGCCGGATGGCGAAGGACCCCAGCCTGCCCAACCTGCGCCAGGTTCACCTGATGCAGGCCGAACTGTTCGAGGAACTGGCCGGGCGTGGCTTCAGCCTGGCGCCGGGGCAACTGGGCGAGAACGTGACCACACGGGGCCTGGACCTGCTGGCGCTGCCGCAGGGCGCGCTGCTGCGGCTGGGCGCCGCGGCGGTGCTGCGGGTGACCGGCCTGCGCAACCCCTGCCTGCAACTGAACCACTTCGCCCCCGGGTTGATGGCGGCGACGCTGGACCGCGATGCCGCGGGCCGGCTGGTGCGCAAGGCCGGCATCATGGCGGTGGTGCTGGCCGGCGGCGTGGTGCGCCCGGGCGACGCCATCGGCGTGGCGCTCCCGGAAGGGCCGGCGCTGGCGCTGGAACCGGTGTAGCCCGGCCCGCTGTAGCAACCGGCCCGCCGCCATGCTTGCATGCCGGCAAAGACCTTCCCTGGAGGACATCATGGCGTCTCGTCCCGCCCAATTGCGTGCACTGCTGGCCTCCGGCCGCATGGTCGTCGCCCCCGGCGCCTATGACTGCATCACCGGCCGGCTGATCGAGCAGGCCGGCTTCAGCTGCATCTACATGACCGGCGCCGGCACCTCGGCCACGCTCGGCTTCCCCGACTACGGCCTGATCACGCAGACCGAGATGACGGCCAATGCCGGCCGCATCGCCCGTGCCACCAAGATCCCGGTGATCGCCGATGCCGATACCGGCTACGGCAACGAGCTGAACGTGTTCCGCACCGTGCAGGAATATGAACGCGAGGGCGTCGCCGGCATCCACATCGAGGACCAGGTGACGCCGAAGCGCTGCGGCCACCTGGACGGCAAGGAAGTGGTCAGCATCGAGGATTACGCCGCCAAGATCCGCGCCGCCGCCGATGCCCGGCAGAACCCGGACTTCCTCATCATCGCCCGCACCGACGCCCGCGCGGTGACCAGCTTCGAGGACGCCATCGCCCGCGCCAATGCCGCCATCGCCGCCGGCGCCGACATGGCCTTCGTGGAGGCGATGCAGACCATGGCGGAGTTGGAAGCGGTGCCCAAGCTGGTGAACGGCCCGTGCATGCTGAACATCGTCCACGGCGGCAAGACGCCGGAAGTGCCGTTGGAGGTGGCCGAGGCCGCCGGCTACAAGCTCACCATCCTGCCCGGCATGCTGCTGCGCACCGTCATCGGCGCCTGCGACGCGGTGCTGGCCGGCATCCAGGCCGGCAAGGGTTATCCGAGCGGCGCGCACATGGGCAAGCCGGCGGAAATCTTCCATCGCATGGGCGCCGACGAATGGCTGCCGCGCCGCGACAAGTACCGCGACCCGCTGGAGAACCGGGCGGCGGCGGAATAGCCCCCGCGCCGCCCCCCACCCCAGGACGTGTTGCGCGGCGGCCGAACCGCCAGCGTCTGATCGTCGCCGGTGGAATCACCGGCGGCGTGAATCAGTCGCTCGAACAACAGCTTAGAGCCTGGCAGACGCTTACGTGAGCGTCTACCAGGCTCCAGACTCGCGCCGAACAGAGGAGCCACCCCATGCTGGATGCCAACGCCAAGGGCGTCTTCGTCATCGCCCCCACCCCCTTCACCGAGGACGGGGCGCTGGACCTGCACAGCGCCGACAGCATGGTGGACGCTTACCTGGCCGCCGGCGCCAGCGGCCTGACCATCCTCGGCATCATGGGCGAGGCCCCGAAGCTGGATGCCGCCGAAAGCGCGCTGTTCGTGCGCCGCGTGCTGGCGCGCGTGGCCGGCCGGGTGCCGGTGGTGGTCGGCGTCTCCTCGCCCGGCTTCGCCAGCATGAAGGCGCTGGCGCAGGAAGCACGGGCCGCCGGCGCCGCGGGCGTGATGGTGGCGCCAACCCCCGGGCTGAAGGGCGACGACGCCGTGGTGGCCTATTGCCAGCAGGCGATGGACATCTGCGGCGACCTGCCCTTCGTGCTGCAGGACTATCCGCAGCAAACCGGCATCACGCTGACCACGGCGATGCTGGCGCGGCTGCTGGCCGACCCGCGGCTGGTGATGCTGAAGGCCGAGGACTGGCCAGGCCTGGACAAGCTCTCCGCCATCCGCCGCGCCGAGGCCGCCGGCACCCAGCGGCGCATCGCCATCCTGGGCGGCAATGGCGGCCAGTTCCTGTGCGAGGAACTGGCGCGTGGCGCCGATGGCATCATGACCGGCTATGCCTTCCCGGAGATGCTGGTGGGCGTCTGCGCCCTGATGGCCAAGGGCGAGCGCGATGCGGCGCAGGACCTGTTCGACCGCCACCTGCCGCTGATCCGCACCGAATTGCAGCCGGGCCTGGGGCTGGCGGTGCGGAAATACGTGTTGCAGCAGCGCGGCATCATCGCCAGCGCGGCGCTGCGCGCGCCGGGCCCCAGGCTTTCGCCCGAAACCCGCGCCGAGGTGGACTACCTGCTGGCCCGCATCAGCCAAGGGTGATGCCGGCGGCCCGGATCACTTCCTCCACCGGGCCGCGCTGGCGTTCCAGGAAGGCGGCGAATTCCGCCGGCGTGCTGCCCACCATGATGGCCCCGGCGGCGTCCATGCGTTCGCGCACGCTGGGGTCCCGGCAGGCCTGGGCGATGGCGGCGGACATCCGCTGGATGATCTCCGCCGGCACGCCGCGGGCGGCGAAAACCCCGTTCCAGTCGTTCATCTCGTAGCCGGGCAGCACGGTCTCGGCCAGGGTCGGCACGTCGGGCAGCGTCGGCACCCGCTGCGCGCTGGTGACGGCCAGGATGCGCGCCTTGCCGGCCTGTACCGGCGCCCGCACCGAATTGGTGGTGATCAGCACCGCATCGACAATGCCGGCGGTGATGTCGCGCGCCGCATCCGCCCCACCGCGATAGGGGGTATGGACCATGCGCACGCCCAGCCGGCGCTGGAACTCCTCGCCCGCCAGGTGCGCCATGCCGGCGGCCGGCGGCGTGCCATAGCTGACCCGGCCGGGGTTGGCGCGCAGATACGCGACGAACGCCTGAATGGTCTGCGCCGGAAAGTCCTGCTTCACCGCGATCACCTGCGGGAAGTCGCAGAACTGCGACACCGGCAGGAAGTCGCGCCGATAGTCGAACGGCGGGTCCTTCATCAGCGGCGTGTTGGTCAACTGGTTCGCCGCATCCACCAGGAAGGTGTAGCCATCCTTCGGCGCCTGCATGGTGGCACCCTGCGCCACCACCGCATTGCCGCCGGTACGGTTCTCGATGACGACGGACTGGCCGAGGATATCCCCCAGCTTCTGCCCCACGGTCCGCGCCGCCGTGTCGGCGGCGCCGCCGGCGGCGAAGGCCACCACCAGCCGCACCGTGCGGCTCGGCCACACCTCCTGCGCCACGGCAGGCGCCGCGAGCACGGCACCCAGCAGGCTACGGCGAAGCATGGCGCTAGCCCTTCAGTTGGGTGATGGCACGGGCGACGGCATCGCCCATGGCTTCGGTGCCCAAGCGGGTGGCGCCGGCTTCCATGATGTCGCCGGTGCGGTAGCCCTCGGCCAGCACCTGGCGCACCGCGCGTTCCACCAGTTGCGCCTCGGCCTCCAGCTTCAGCGAATGGCGCAGCAGCATGGCGGTGGAGAGGATGCTGGCCAGCGGGTTGGCCAGGTCCTTGCCGGTGATGTCCGGCGCCGAGCCATGCACCGGCTCATACAACCCACGGCCCCCTTCGCCGAGCGAGGCCGAGGGCAGCATGCCGATGGAGCCGGTCAACATCGCCGCGGCGTCCGAGAGGATGTCGCCGAAGATGTTGCCGGTGACGATCACGTCGAAGTCGCGCGGCCGGCGGATCAGGTGCATCGCCATGGCGTCGACGTATTCGTGCTTCAACTCCACATCCGGATAGTCGCGCGCGACCTCGATCGCCACCTCGCGCCAGAGCTGGCTGGTTTCCAGCACATTGGCCTTGTCCACGCTGCACAGCTTGCGGCGGCGCAGCCGGGCGGCCTCGAAGCCGGCGACCATCACCCGGCGGATCTCGCCTTCGGTGTAGCGCATGGTGTTGATGCCGACGCGCTGGCCATCCGCGTCCCGGCTGACGCCGCGCGGGGTGCCGAAATAGATGTCGCCGGTCAACTCGCGCAGCACCACCAGGTCCACGCCCTCGATCGCCTCGCGCTTCAGCGTCGAAGCGCCGATCAGCTCGGGGAAGGCGAAGCAGGGGCGGAAATTGGCGTAGAGGTCCAGGTGCTTGCGCAGCCGCAGCAGGCCATGGCCACCGCGGGATTCCGCCGGGCGCAGGTCGCTTTCATAGGTGCCGGCGGCGCCGAACAGGATGGCATCCGCCTTGCTCGCCATCTCCAGCGTCGAAGCCGGCAACGGGTCGCCGAACTTGTCGTAGGCGCAGTCGCCGATCAGCGCCTCCGCCAGCTCGAATTGCGGGCCGTTATTGGCCGAGACGGCGCGCAGCGCCTTGACCGATTGCGCGGTGACTTCCGGCCCGATGCCGTCGCCACCCAGTACCGCGATCTTCAACGCATGTTCTCCCGTCCGAAGCGCCGTTCGAAGGCGGCGATCTCTTCCTCGTAGCTCTGGGTCAGGCCGATCTCGTCCAGGCCCTCCAGCAGGCAGTGCTTGGCGAAGGGGTCCACCTCGAACCCATGCACGCTGCCGTCGGGCGCGGTCACGGTCTGCGCCGGCAGGTCCACCTGAATGCGGGCGCCGGGGTCGGCTTCCACCTGGGCGATGATGGCTTCCACCACCTCGGCCGGCAGCATCACCGGCAGCAGCCCGTTCTTCATGCCGTTGTTGCGGAAGATGTCGCCGAAGCTGGGCGCGATGGCAACGCGGAAGCCGGCGTCGAACAACGCCCACACCGCGCTTTCGCGCGACGACCCACAGGCGAAGTTCCGGCCCGCCACCACGATGCGGGCGTTGCGCCAGGCGTCCTTGTTCAGGTTGAAGTCGGGGTTCTGCGTGCCATCCGGCAGGCGGCGGGCGTCGTGGAACAGGAACTGGGTGTGGTCCACCTCCCGCGGGCGGGACAGGAAGCGCGCGGGAATGATCTGGTCGGTGTCGATATTCGGCCGCGGCAGCGGCACCGCCACGGCGTCCAGCGTGCGAAAGGCTTCCATCAGGCTTCTCCCGCCAGCAGGCGACGCACGTCGGTGAAGTGGCCGGTGATGGCCGCGGCCGCCGCCATGGCCGGGCTGAGCAGATGGGTGCGCGCCCCCGGCCCCTGGCGGCCCATGAAGTTGCGGTTGCTCGTGCTTGCCACCCGCTCACCCGGCTGGGCGATATCGCCATTGGTGCCGAGGCACATGGAACACCCAGGCTCGCGCCAGTCGAAGCCGGCGGCGCGGAATATCTCGTGCAGGCCCTCGGCCTCGGCCTGCTTCTTCACCCGCTCGCTGCCCGGCACCACCCAGGCGCGCACGCTGGCGGCAACCTTGCGGCCGCGCGCCACCGCGGCGGCGGCGCGCATGTCCTCGATGCGGCTGTTGGTGCAACTGCCGATGAACACGCGGTCCACCGCCACCTCGGCCAGCGGCGTGCCCGCGGTCAGGCCCATGTAGGCCAGCATGCGCGCCATCTGCTCGCGGCGCTCGGCATCCACGGCACCGGCAGGGTCCGGGATGCGGCCGTCGATCGGCAGCGCGTCCTCCGGGCTGTTGCCCCAGGTCACCATGGGTTGCAGCGCGGTGCCGTCCAGCGAAACCTCGGCGTCGAACCGCGCGTCGGCGTCGGAAGGCAGCGCGCGCCAGCGGTCCAGCGCCGCGTCCCACGCCGCGCCCTGCGGGGCATAGGGCTTGCCGGCCAGGTACTGGTAGGTGGTGTCGTCCGGCGCCACCATGCCGGCGCGGCCACCGCCCTCGATGCTCATGTTGCACAGCGTCAGCCGGCCTTCCATGGAAAGCCCGCGAATGGCGCTGCCGGTGTATTCCAGCACATGCCCGGTGCCGCCCGCGGCGCCGATCTTGGCAATGATGGCCAGGATCACGTCCTTGCCCGTCACCTGGTCGCCCAGCGCGCCGTCGATGTTGATGCGCATGGTCTTCGGCTTGCGCTGCCACAGCGTCTGCGTGGCCAGCACATGCGCCACTTCGGTGCTGCCGATGCCGAAGGCCAGCGCGCCCACGGCGCCGTGGGTGGAGGTGTGGCTGTCGCCGCACACCAGCAGGATGCCGGGCTGCGACAGGCCCTGCTCCGGGCCCATCACGTGCACGATGCCCTGGTCCGGCGTGCCCAGGCCGAATTGCTTGATGCCGTATTCGCGGGTGTTGCGGTCCAGCTTCTCCACCATCTCGCGGTGGCGCTCGTCCTCGATCTCCTCGACCTTGCGGCTGCTGGTGGAGACGTAGTGGTCGGGCGTGGCGAAGATGCGCTGCGGGGCGCGCGGCTTCAGCCCGCGGCCGCGCAACAGGTCGAACGCCGTGGCGCCGCCATCATGCAGCAGGTGGGTGTCCACATACAGCAGGGTCTGGCCATCCTCGCGGTCCAGCACGCGATGCTTCTGCCAGATCTTCTCGAACATGGTCTCGGACATCAGGCGGCTCCGCGCAGCAGCTTGCCCGGCAGGGCGCCGGTGGCCACGCCGTCACGGTAGGTGACAGCGCCGGTCTTGATGGTGGCGACGTAGCCATCCGCCTTCTGCATCAGCCGCTTGCCGCCGGCGGGCAGGTCCGCCACCACATCCGGGCGGCGCAGGCGCAGCTTGTCGAAGTCAATGATGTTCACGTCGGCCAGCTTGCCGGGCGCCAGCACGCCACGGTCGGTGAAGCCGGCGGCGCCGGCGGTGTCGCTGGTCAGCCGGCGCACCAGGTCTTCCAGGCGGAACTGGCCGCTGCGGCCCCAATACGCCAGCAGGAAGCTGGGGAAGGAGCCATCCGAGATGAAGCCGACATGCGCGCCGCCATCGCTCAGCCCCATGATGGTGTTGGGGTGCGCCAGGCATTCCGCGCTGGGGTTCAGCGTGTAGTCGGCATAGTTGGTCAGCGCGGTGAAGATGAAGCTGCGGCCCTGGTCGGCCAGCAGCATGTCATAGGCCACGTCCGGCGCGGTGCGGCCCTCACGCGCGGCAATCGCCTCGATGCTGGCTTCCTGCGGCGGGGTGTAGTTCGGCGGGTCCTGGAACAGGAACATCCGCGCGTAGCCGATGCGCTGGATCAGCGGGAAGACGCTGTCCTTCACCGGGTCCTCGCCCAGGATGCGCGCCCGCACCTCCGGGTTGCGCATCGCCGCCACGCGTTCGGCCAGCGGCAGGTGAGCGATGGCGCGGTAGCTGGCGCAGCCGCTGAACGGGTTCTGCGTGCCGGTCAGCCCGAGCAGGATACCGATGGGGCGCGGCGGGAACACCGGGCGGATGGACTTGCCCTCGGCGGCGGCGGCATCGCTCAGCGCCAGCAATTCCTTCCACACCTCGGTGCGGTCGTGCCGCGCGGTCATGGAGAAGACGATCGGCCGGCCGCTGGCGTCGTGGATGCGGCGCATCATGGCGAACTCGCCCGCCGGGTCCGGCTGCAGCCAGTCGGAAACGATCTCGACAAAGCCGCGCCCGCCGGCGGCCACGCCTCGGGCCAGCCCGGTCAGTTCCGCCTCCAGTGCCCGCAATGTGGGCGTGTAGTCACCGGCCAGGGTCTTGTGGGAAATGGTGCGGCTGGTGGAAACACCGAAGGCACCGGCCTTGACCGCTTCGGTGGTGATCGCCTGCATCGCGGCGATATCGGCCGGGGTCGCCGGCTCCAGCGCCAGTGCGCGCTGGCCCATCACGAAGACGCGCACCGCGGCATGCGGCAGCAGCGCGCCCAGGTCGATATCGCGCGGCCGGCGTTCCAGCGCCGTCAGGTACTCGGGGAAGCTCTGCCACTGCCAGTCCAGCCCCTCATGCAGGGCGGCGCCGGGGATGTCCTCCACCCCCTCCATCAGTTCCACCAGCTTGTCGCGGTCGCCGGGCTTGCAGGGGGCGAAGCCAACGCCGCAATTGCCCATCACGCCCGTGGTCACGCCATGCCAGGCGGAAGGCGCCATGTGGTCGTCCCATACCGCCTGGGCGTCGTAGTGGGTGTGGATGTCGACGAAGCCCGGCGTCACGAGTTTGCCCTGGGCGTCGATCTCCTCGGCGCCACGGCCGTTGACCTGGCCGACGGCCACGATGCGCCCCTGGGCGATGGCCACATCGGCTTGCCGCGCCGCGCCGCCGGTACCGTCCATCACGGTGCCGCGGCGGATGACCAGATCAAGATCCATGGTCCGCTCCTTCCCTCATTTGTCGCCACTCTAGGCCCGTGGCGCCGGCTGGCTCAATCCCGCACGGCGTGTAGACTGGGGGGCAAGGAAACGGGAGAGGAACGGCCATGGCGCCGATCACCACGCTGCGCGACTGGCTGGACCGCCTGGCGGCCACCGACCGCCTGGCCGTGGCCAGGCCGGGCGTGGGGCTGGTGCACCAGTTGGCCGCGGTGGCGAACCGGCTGGACGGCCACAAGGCCAGCCTGTTCCCGCGCCCGGGCGGGCATGCCATGCCGGTCGTCTCCGGCCTGACCAGCGACCGCAACTGGATGGCCGAGGCGATGGGCGTGACCCCTTCCGGCCTGCTGGCGCGCTTCCAACAGGCCGCCGCCAACCCGCTGCCCTGCGCCGAGGTCACCACGGCCCCGGTGCAGCAGGTGGTGCATCGCGACGGTATCGACCTGATGCGGTTGCTGCCGATCCCGACCCATAACGAGTTGGACAGCGGCGCCTATATCAGCGCCGGGCTCTGCCTCAGCCGCAATCCGCACAACGGCATCCAGAACGTCGCCATCCATCGCCTGCAGGTGAACGGGCCGGACCGGCTTGGGGTGCTGATCCTGCCCCGCCACACCATGAGCTACCTGCAGATGGCCGAGGAGATGAGCCAGGACCTGGAGGTGGCCATCGTCATCGGCGTCGACCCGATCACGCTGCTGGCCAGCCAGGCGATCGCGCCGCTGGACGCCGATGAGATGGAGATCGCCGGCGCCCTGCACGGCGCGCCGATGCCGGTGGTGAAGTGCCTGACCAATGCGGTGCGGGTGCCGGCACACGCGGAAATCGTCATCGAGGGCCGGGTATTGCGCGAGGCGCGCGAGGAGGAAGGCCCGTTCGGCGAGTTCCCGCAATACTACGGCGAGCGCGCCAAGCGGCACGTCATCCAGGTGGATTGCGTCACCACCCGCCAGGCGCCGATCTTCCACACCATCGTCGGCGGCGGGCTGGAACACCTGCTGCTGGGCGGCATCCCGCGCGAAGCCTCCATGCTGTCCCACCTGAAGCGCAGCTTCCCCAACGTGCTGGACGTGCATCTCGGCCGCGGCGGCGTCATGCGCTACCACCTGGCGGTGCAGATCAGGAAGCGCAGCGAGGGCGAGGCGAAGAACATCATGATGGGTGCCTTCGCCGGCCACTACGACATCAAGCAGGTGGTGGTGGTGGATGAGGACGTGGATATCCACGACCCCACCGAGGTGGAATGGGCCATCGCCACCCGCTTCCAGGCCGACCGCGACCTGCTGGTGGTAGGCCACAGCCAGGGCTCGCGCCTGGACCCTTCCGCCGAGGACGGGCTGGGCGCCAAGATGGGGCTGGACGCCACCAGGCCACTGACCGCGCCGCCGCTGAAGTTCAAGCGCATCGCGGTGCCAGGCCAGGACGCGGTGCGCTTGCAGGACGTGCTGGAGGCTGGGGCGGCCACCGGCTGGCGAGACAGGCTGTGAGGGGGACAGAGGCATGAGCGACACCAACACCAGGCCTGCCGGCGACACCAAGCCTGCCGGTGGCTGGGGCGCCGGCGGGTTGAGCGGCCGGCCGGCGGAATTGCGCCGGCGCTTCCCGACCTTCCGGGAATTGCAGGAACACGCGGAACGCCGCACCCCCAGCTTCGCCTACTGGTTTGCCGCCGGTGGTGCCGGCGACGGCGCGCCCAACCACGCACACAACCGCACGGCGATGGACGCGGTGCGGATCGTGCCGCGCTACGGCGTGGATGTGTCGCAGGTGAACACCACGGCCACGCTGTTCGGCCGCAGCTACGCCATGCCGGTAGGCGTCGCGCCCATGGGCAATATCGGCATGATCTGGCCGGAGATGGATGCCATCCTGGCCAGCGCGGCGCAGAAGGCGCGCATCCCCTACGTCTCCTCCACCGTGGCCAATGTGGGGATGGAACGCCTGGCGAGCCTGGCGCCGGACGTGTTCTGGTACCAGCTCTACGGCGTCCCGCGGGACAACCACGCCATTTCCTTCGACCTGGTGCGCCGCGCCCAGGCGGTGGGCGCGCAGGGGCTGATGCTGACACTGGACGTGCCGGCGCGGCAGAAGCGCGTGCACGACATCCGCAACGGCCTGGTGGTGCCGTTCAGGTTCCGCCCCGACGTGGTGCTGGAGATCATGCGCCATCCGCGCTGGGCGCTGCGCAGCCTGCGCTACGGCCAGCCACGCTTCCCCAACCTGGCGCCCTATGCCGGCCACAACCCGGGCGCGCAGGACATCGCCGCCTTCGTGCAGCAGAACATGACCAGCGGCCTGACCTGGGAAGTGATCGCGCAGATCCGCGACATCTGGCAGGGCCCGCTGATGGTGAAGGGCATCCAGCACCCGGAGGATGCCGAGATGGCGGTGCAGTTGGGCTGCGACGGCGTGGTGGTGTCCAACCATGGCGGCCGCCAGTTCGACGCCGCCCCGGCTTCGATCGACACGCTGCCAGCCAGTGCCGCGCAGTTGCAGGGCCGCGCCACGGTGATGCTGGACAGCAGCGTGCGCAGCGGGCTGGACGTGACCCGCGCGCTGGCCGCCGGGGCCGACTTCTGCTTCGCCGGCCGCGCCTTCCTGTGGGCCGTGGCGGCCCTGGGGGAAGAAGGCGGCGACCACCAGACCGCGGCCTTCCTGGAGGAAATACGCGGCACCTTCGCGCAATCCGGCGTGCGCAGCGTGGAGGAGGCGCGCAACGCCACCATCCTGCACCCGGGCGCCATCTGGCTGAGCCAGGGGAACTGACCATGGCCTGGGAACTTCGCCTGCTGGAAGACACGCTGGCCGCCGGCGCCAGCCTCACCCTGCCCGCGCCGGACGTGTACAATCGCGTCTGCTACGTGGTGCATGGCAGCGTCAGCGTCGGCGGCGAGAGCTTCGCCGATGACAGCGCCTGGCACGGCAAGGGCGCCGCCACGCTGCTGGCCGGCCCGCACGGCGCCGCGCTGTGGCGGTTCGAACTGGTGCATGACGGCCGCGCGGTATTCCCCTGCGAAGGCCGCACGCTGCTGAAGCTCAGCGCCCCGGTCGCGCTGGCCGGCGAGATGCTGATGCGCTGCGACAGCGTCGCCTTCCCCGCCGGCGGCTGCGCCCTGCTGCACACCCACCAGGGCCCCGGCATCCGCTGCCTGATCGAAGGCGGCATCCGCATCGACACCGATGGCCATTCCACCAGCCATGCCCCCGGCAGCGCCTGGTTCGAGGCCGGGCCCGAGCCGGTCTTCGCCCAGGCGGCGAACCGCCCCAGCCGCTTCATCCGGGTCATGCTGCTGCCGGTGGCGCTGCGGGGCAAATCCTCCATCGCCTATGTGCGGGAGGAAGATCGCAGCAAGCCGAAGAGCCAGAGCTACAAGGGGTATGTCGATGCGCCGATCACCCTCGACTAGCCGCCGCGCCGCGCTGGCATTGCCCTTGGCGCTGCCGTTGCTGGCCACCGGCCGGGCGCGGGCGCAGGCCGCCTGGCCAGACCGGCCGGTACGCTTCGTGGTGCCCTTCCCGCCCGGCAGCATCAGCGACGCCGTGGCCCGTATTCTGGCGGACCGGCTGGGGCCGCTGCTGGGCCAGCGCGTGGTGGTGGAAAACCGCGGCGGGGCCGGCGGCAATATCGGCGCCGCCTACGTCGCGCGCGAAGCGGCGGATGGCTACACCTTCGTCATCGCCTCCAGCGGCACCCATGGCAGCAACCCGCCGCTGTACCGCAATGTCGGCTACGACCCGCTGCGCGACTTCGCCCCGGTCATCGGCATGATCCGGGTGCCCAATGTGCTGGTGGTGCGCAACGCGCTGCCGGTGCGCAGCGTGGCCGAGTTCATCGCCCAGGCCCGCGCGCAGGATGGCAAGCTGACCTATGGCTCCATCGGCAATGGCAGCAGCCAGCATCTGGCCGGCACGCAGTTCGAGCAGACCGCCGGCGTCAAGCTTACCCACGTGCCCTACCGCGCCGTCCCGCCGCTGCTGCTG
>CANBXZ010000053.1 GCA_947373495.1 Acetobacteraceae bacterium | reverse complement strand
CGGCCACCAGCAGCGCGGCCATTTCGCCGCGGTCGCCGCGTTCGCCGGCGGCACGGAACTGCGCCTCGGTGCCCGCCAGGGCTGGCACCTCGCCGCCCGGCAGGCGGTCCGCCAGCTTGGCGCGCAGGGTTTCCGTCACCTCCGGGTCCAGGTCCGGCCGGGCGGCCAGCAGGGCCAGCACCTGCTCGGCCACGATCTCCCCCAGCGCGCGGGCGGCGCGGGCCGAAAGCGAAGGCCGATGCACCAGCTTTTCCTGCCAGGCGGTATGCACGGCGGCATTGGCGATCAGCGCATCCAGCGTGGCTTCGCAGATCGAGGCCGAGGCGTTTTCCAGCAGCACCGCCACCGTGCCCGCATCCGCCGTGGCCACGATGGCGTCCGACAAGGCTTCCGAGAGGTAGGGCCGCCGAGCCACCGCGGCCACCGAGGCCGGCACCGGCGGCACCGTGACCAGCGCCAGCAGGTCGTCGTCGTTCAGCAGGGGTGAGAGCCGGATCACCGGTTCGGCCACGCACATCTCGGCATCCCGCGCCAACTTCAGGATCAGGGTGCGCGGCGCGTCGGGCATTTCCTTCAGCGAATCGGCGATGGCGGCGCGCACCTGCACCGCGGTGTCCTCCACCAGGGTGCAGAGGGTATCCCAGGAAAGCTGCCGCAACCGGTCGTGTTCGTGGAGGGAAAGCCCGGGCGCCAGCGCGGCCAGCTTGCGGCCCAGCAGCACCCGCACCTCGGCCTGTTCGTCCAGGCACAGCTTCTGGTCCGCCAGGGGCGGCGTGGCGCCATTCGCCGCCACCGCCTGGCGCACCTGCGGTGCCTGGTCGCTGGCCAGGTAGTACAAAATCTCGGGCGCCGTGCCGGCGGCGGCGGCCAGGCAGGCGCGGGCCTCGGCGTCGCCCCGGAAGGCGACGATCCGGGCCTGCTCGTAGTCGGCCGCGTCCAGGGTCAGGCTCATGCCGGTTGGCTCTCCGGAGGGGTCACGCCGTCCATGCGCCAGCAATTCCGCCCGCCGCGCTTGGCCTGGTACATCGCGGTATCGGCCCGGGCGATCAGTTGTTCCGGGGTTTCCGCCAGATGCGGCAGGCGCGGCGCACAGCCGATGCTGAAGCTCAGTGCCACCGGGCCGCTGCGCAGCAGCAGCGGCAGGGTATTGGCGCCAGCCCAGGTCAGCGCCTCCGCCCGGGCGGCGGCGGCCTGGGTGTCCACCGCTTCCAGCCAGATGGCGAACTCGTCGCCGCCGATGCGCGCCACCAGGTCCAGCGGCCGCACCATGTCCCGCAGCAGGTTGGCCACCGCCACCAGCGCGGCGTCGCCGGCCTCATGGCCCAGCAGGTCGTTGATCGGCTTGAAATTGTCCAGGTCGATGAACAGCAGCGCCCCGGCCGGCCCGGCTTCCGCCCCGGCGCGGTCATGCCGGTCCAGCCGGCGGCGCAGGTCGGCCAGGAAGGCGCGGCGGTTCAGCAGGCCGGTCAGGGCCTCGGTGCGGGCCTGCAATTCCAGTTCCCGCTGCAGCGCCTGGTTGCCCAGCGCCACGAACACCAGGTCGGTCAGGGAGACCATCAGCGTGCGCTCCTCGGCGTCGAAGCCGCGGGCGGTGGGGGCGCGCCAGGCCAGCAGGGCGTGGCGCGGTTCGCTGCGCATCGGCTGCGGAATCACCGCCAGGTGCTCACCCAGCGGGCCGGGGCCGAAATTGGCGTCGGGCCGGTCCAGCGCCTGGGCCGCGGCCAGCAGCGGGGCAGGGTCGGCGCCGTGCCGCAGCACCACCTGGGGCGTGCCATCGGGGGCGAATTCCAGCACCGCGGCGCCGGCGCAGCCCAGCACCGGCGGCAGCGATTCCAGCGTGGCGGCCAGCATGCGCGGCGCCAGCACCTCCTGCCGCACCCGGCGCACCAGCACCTCCAGCGCGCCGGCGCGGCGCAGCAGCACGGCCTGGGCCTCGGCGGCGGCCTCCTCCGCGGTCACGTCCCGCGCCGTGCCGCGCAGCCCGCCGAAGCGGCCGGCGGCATTGGCCAGCGGCGCCAGGTTGAAGCTGAAGCAGGTGGCCTGGCCGTCCTGCCCGCGCAGCCAGGCCTTGATGCCCTGGGCCGGGCCGCGCAGGCTGAACGGGTCGGCGGCGTCCGAGACCAGCAGGTCCCGCGCCGGGCGGTGCAGCAGGGTTTCCACCGGCCGGCCCAGCACCCGGTCCGGCGCCAGGAAGGTGAAGCGGCCTTCGGCGTCGGTTTCAAACACCAGGTCGGCGGCCAGCACCACGAAGTCGCGCCAGCGTTGCCGGCTTTCCAGCAGGGCACCGCGCAGCCGGCTGTCCAGCCGTGCGGTGTCGGCCGCGGAGACGGGGCCGTCTCGGCCAGGGTGGGGCGCCAGATCCATGCCGGGGATCATCCGCCGCCCGGGATGAATCCCAGGTGAATGCCACGGCGTTGACATTCCGGCGGCGGCATCGGCATGGTCCGGCCGCCGGAATTGCCAGGACCAACAAGATGGACGCTGCCACGCTGAAGACCCGCATCACCGCCCTGTGGGAGCGGCGCGAGGGGATTTCCTCCGCCACCCGCGGCGACGACCGCGATGCTGTCGAGGCTTCCCTGGAACTGCTGGATTCGGGCAAGGCCCGGGTTGCCGAAAAGGATGCCGCCGGCACCTGGCAGGTGAACCAGTGGCTGAAGCAGGCGGTGCTGCTGAGCTTCCGCCTGACCGACAGCGCGCCGATGGCCACCGCCTCGGGCGCCTATGACAAGGTGCCGCTGAAGTTCGCCGACTGGGGCGAGAATCGCTTCAAGGACGCCGGCTTCCGCGCCGTGCCGGGCGCCGTGGTGCGCAAGAGCGCCTATATCGCCCCCGGCGTGGTGCTGATGCCGAGCTTCGTCAACCTGGGCGCCTATGTGGACCGCAACACCATGGTGGACACCTGGGCCACCGTGGGCAGCTGCGCCCAGATCGGCAAGAACTGCCATCTTTCGGGCGGCGTCGGCATCGGCGGCGTGCTGGAGCCGTTGCAGGCCAACCCGGTCATCATCGAGGATGACTGCTTCATCGGCGCCCGGTCCGAAGTGGCCGAGGGTGTGGTGGTGGAGCGTGGCGCCGTGCTGAGCATGGGCGTGTTCCTTGGGGCCTCGACCAAGATCATCGACCGGGCGACGGGCCAGGTTCATATCGGCCGCGTGCCGGCCTATTCGGTGGTGGTGCCGGGCAGCCTGGCCGGCAAGCCGCTGCCGGACGGCACCCCGGGGCCGAGCCTGTACTGCGCCGTGATCGTGAAGATCGTCGACGCGCAGACCCGCGCCAAGACCAGCATCAACGAGCTGCTGCGCGATTGATGCGGCCCGGCCGCGGCACCCTGCCGTGGAAGGGGAGGGGCGCGG
This sequence comes from Acetobacteraceae bacterium, assembly GCA_947373495.1. Classification (GTDB taxonomy): domain Bacteria; phylum Pseudomonadota; class Alphaproteobacteria; order Acetobacterales; family Acetobacteraceae; genus CAIMOR01. The sequence goes on along the minus strand of CANBXZ010000053.1, from coordinate 13,539 downwards.
CCTGGCCGCTGCCCCAAGCCGGCCGCGCGACCGATCACCTGGTACCACAGAGGCTCGAAGCGTGACTCGACCCGCCGACCCGTCGAACCTGCCCACCGACCCCTTGCCGCTGGCGCAGGCGTTGATCCGCTGCGCCAGCGTCACCCCGGCCGATGCCGGCGCGCTGGGCGTGCTGGAGGCGGCGCTGGCGCCGCTCGGCTTCGCCCTGCACCGGATGAAGTTCGGTCCCGCGGGCGCCGAGGTGGAGAACCTGTTCGCCCGCCGTGGCACCGGGGCGCCGCATTTCTGCTATGCCGGCCATACCGATGTGGTGCCGGTGGGCGACGAGGCGGCCTGGCATGGCAGCCCCTTCGCCGCCGAGGTGCGCGACGGCGTGCTGTATGGCCGGGGCGCCTGCGACATGAAGGGTGGCATCGCCGCCTTCGTCGCGGGCATGAGCGACTTCGTCCGCGCCAACCCGAACCACCAGGGCAGCATCAGCCTGCTGATCACCGGGGACGAGGAAGGCCCTTCGGTGGACGGCACCAAGAAGGTGCTGGAATGGATGGCCGCCAACAACCAGGTGCCCGACCTGGCCCTGGTGGGGGAGCCCACCAGCAAGGTGGTGCTGGGGGATACGCTGAAGATCGGCCGGCGCGGGTCGATGACCGCCTACATCACCGTGCAGGGCATCCAGGGCCACAGCGCCTACCCGCAGCGGGCCGACAACCCGATCCATCGGCTGGTGCGGGTGCTGCACCGGCTGACCACGACACCGCTGGACACCGGCAGCGACTGGTTCGAGGCGACCACCCTGCAGGTCACCGGCTTCGACGTCGGCAATGCCGCCAACAACATCATCCCGGCGGCGGCGCGCTGCATGATCAACATCCGCTTCAACGACCTGCACACCAGCGCCAGCATCAGCGAACACCTGCACGCCGCGCTGCGGGCCGAGGATGCGCAGTATGAGATGCGTATCAGCGTTTCCGGCGAAAGCTTCGTCACCAGGCCCGGCGCCTATGTGGATGCGCTGAAGCGCGCGGTGGAGGCCGCTACCGGGCAGGAGCCGAAGCTGGACACCGGCGGCGGGACCTCCGATGCGCGGTTCATCACCAATTACTGCCCGGTGGTGGAACTGGGCGGTGTCGGCAGCACCATGCACCAGGTGAACGAGGCCGTGCCGGTGGCGGAATTGCGCGACCTGGCGCGGGTGTACCGCACCGTGCTTGAGGAAACCTTCCGCTGAGCGGCCAGATGTCCCCGCTGCCGCCGCCACCGCTGCGCCTGGTGATCCAGGCCGGGCTGCGCGGTGCCTTCATGCTGGCGCGCGGCCAGGCGCATGGGCTGATGCTGGTGGAGGACACCGCGCTGGGGGCCCGGCGCAGCTTCTGGGCGGCGGCGATCTGCCTGCCCGGCTTCCTGGCGCTGCGGCTGCTGGCGTGGTCCGCCACCGGCGGGCCGCCGCGCGGGGTGGTGTTCGGGCTGGCGGCCGAGTTCATCGGCTATGCCATCGCCTGGGTCGGCTTCGCCCTGGCCAGTCTGCCGCTGGCCCAGGCCGCGGGGCGCGGCAAGGAATGGGCGCATTTCCTGGCCGCCTGGAACTGGGGCAACGTGGTGCAGTACACCGTGCTGGTGGCGCTGACGCTTCCCGCGGCGCTGGGGCTGCCGGACGTGCTGGCCTATGGGCTGGGGCTGGCGGCGTTCGGCTATGCGCTGTGGCTGGAATGGTTCATCGCCCGGCAGGCATTGCGGGTCAGCGGCGGCCGCGCCGCGGTGTTCGTGCTGCTGGATTTGCTGCTGGGCGTGTTCATCGGCGGCTTCGTCGGCAAGCTGACCGGCGGCTAGACCGGCGGCCGCAACGGTCAGGCCCAACTGTCAGGCCAGTGGTCAGGCCCAGTCGGGCTCGGCCGGGTAGCGCACGAAGGTGAAGCACAGCCCTTCCGCCGGCGCGGTCATGCCGGCCTTGGTGCGGTCGCGGCTTTCCAGCACCCGGCGGGGCCATTCCACGCCTTTCCTGCCCAGCCCCACCTCCACCAGCGTGCCCACCAGGTTGCGCACCTGGTGATGCAGGAAGCTGCGGGCCTCGGCGTCCACCACCACCTCCGCCCCCTGGCGCGACACCGCCAGCCGGTCCAGCGTGCGCAGCGCCGACTTGGCCTGGCAGGCGGCGGCGCGATAGGCCGAGAAGTCATGCTGGCCCAGCAGGCCCTGCGCCGCCGCATGCATGGCGGTCACGTCCAGCCGCTGCGGCAGGTGCCAGACCTGCCCTTCGTCCAGTGCCGGGCGCGGACGGCGGTTGAGGATACGGTAGCGGTAGCCGCGATGCACCGCGCTGAAGCGGGCGTTCCAGCCCTCCGGCGCCACCGCGGCGCGCAGCACCGAAACCGGGTGCGGCTTGGTGTGGAAGTTCAGCGCCTCCCGCAGCTTGTCGGGCGCGATGCTGCGGGCCAGGTCGAGCATCACCACCTGGCCTTCGGCATGCACCCCGGCGTCGGTCCGCCCGGCGGCGGTGCTGGTCGGCACCACCCCGTCATTCAGCATGGCGGCGGCTTCCTCCAGCACCTGCTGCACCGAAAGCCCGTTATCCTGCCGCTGCCAGCCGACGAAGGGCGTGCCGAGGTATTCCACCGTCAGCGCATAGGTGGTCACGCCAGCACCGCGGGCAGGGCATAGCCGCGCAGCAGGTCGGCGGCCGCCATCGGACCACGGCCGGGGCGTTGCAGCCGCAGCAGGCGCAGCGCACCCTGGCCGCAGGCCACCAGCCCGGGGGCCAGCACGGTGCCGGGCGGGCCGCCGCCCTCGGCCGGTTCGGCGGCCAGCAGGCGCAGGGTTTCCTCCCCGGCCTGGAACCAGGTGCCGGGCCAGGGATTCAGCGCCCGCACCTGGCGGTCCAGCTGCGCCGCGTCCTGGGTCCAGTCCAGCTTGCCATCCGCCTTGGCCAGCTTGGGGGCATAGGTCACCCCGGCTTCCGGCTGCGGCACGGCGGGCGGGTTTTCGGCCAGGGCGCGCAGCACCAGCGCGCCGCCCATGGCCGCCAGGGCGTCGTGCAACGCCGGCATGGTGGTGCGCGGGCCTATCGGCACCGTGCCGCGCAGCAGCATCGGCCCGGTGTCCAGCCCCGCTTCCATCTGCATGATGGTGATGCCGGTTGCCGTATCCCCGGCCAAGATCGCCGCCTGGATCGGCCCGGCGCCGCGCCAGCGCGGCAGCAGCGAGGCGTGGATGTTCAGGCAGCCGCGCTTCGGTGCCTCCAGCATGGCCGGCGGCAGGATCAGCCCGTAGGCCGCCACCACCGCCGCATCCAGCCCCAGCGCGGCGAAGGCGGCGTGCTCGGCGGTGTCCTTGCGGACCCGGGCCGGGGTGCGCACCGGCAGCCCCAGCGCCAGCGCGGCCTGATGCACCGGGCAGGGGGTTTCCTTCTGCCCGCGTCCGGCCGGGCGGGGCGGCTGGCAGTACACCGCGGCAATGTCGTGCCCGGCGGCGTGCAGCGCCTGCAGCGCCGGCACGCTGAAATCGGGGCTGCCCATGAAGGCAAGGCGCATGGTTCGGAACCCCGGTTGGAGAGGGCAGGCGGCCGCTACATGGCCTCGCGCTGGCGCAGCTTCATGTCCTTGGCCAGCTTGCGCAGCAGCATGTTGCGCTTCAGCGCGCTCAGGTGGTCCACGAACAGCACGCCGTCCAGATGGTCCAACTCATGCTGGATGCAGGTGGAAAGCAGGCCATCGGCCTCGATTTCCCGCTTGGTGCCTTCCAGGTCCAGGTAGCGCAGCTTCACCCGCGCCGGGCGGGTGACATCGGCGTATTGGCCGGGCAGGGAAAGGCAACCTTCCTCCCGCGTGAAGGTGTCGGCGCTTTCGGCGACGATCTCGGGGTTCACCAGCACCAGCGGCTCGCGCTGGTCTTCCTTCTGGATGTCCACCACCGCCATGCGCAGCAGTTGCCCCACCTGGGGCGCGGCCAGGCCGATGCCGGGGGCCTTGTACATCGTGGCCAGCATGCGCGGCGCCAGGGCGCGCACCATATCGGCGTCGCCCGGGCCCACGGCGCGGCACTTCTGCCGCAGCTTGGCGTCGGGCACGATCAGGATCGGCAGCAATTCGATAGGCAGCAATTCGTCGCTCATGCCAAGCGGGATAGCGCCAGCGCGCCCCCCCTTGCAACCATGGCCAGGACTGACAACATCAGTATTCGCCAAAGGGTGCTTCGGGCCCGGCGGCTTTGCTTCGCTCTCGTTGAGGAGGCCCATCGGTCATGTCCCGCTCACCCGTCTTCGGCTCGCCCCTGTTCCTGGGGTTCGACCATCTGGAACAGATGCTGGACCGGGTGGCCAAGAATGCCGACGGCTACCCGCCCTACAACATCGAACAGATCGGCTCCAACCGCCTGCGGATAACGCTGGCGGTGGCGGGGTTCAGCATGGATGACCTGCAGATTACGCAGGAAGACAACCAACTGGTCATCCGCGGCCGGCAGAAGGACGACAGCGAGGGCAGGATCTTCCTGCATCGCGGCATCGCCGCCCGGCAGTTCCAGCGCGCCTTCGTGCTGGCCGAGGGTATCGATGTGGAAGGCGCCTGGCTGGACAACGGCCTGCTGCACGTGGAACTCGAACGGCCGCAGCCGGAAGTCCGGGTCAAGACCATCCAGATCGGCAAGAAATCCAACGGCGGGGTGAAGCCTGTCGTCGATGGGCGCGCCGCCAGCGAATAACCCGGGCGCCCGCAACCGGCGCCGGCCCTTCGGCGGCGCCAAACGGAGAGATGTCATGACCAACAACCAGATCATCCCCGCCATCGCCCTGGGCCAGCTCTCCCCGATGGACTGGGCCCGCTTCGGCCTGCAGCAGGTGGCCTACCTGCGGCCGATGCTGATGGACGGCGTCCTGGCCGTCTCGATCCATGCCGCCGATGGCACCCGCATCGGCGCCGCGCCGAACATCGCCGCCGCCGCGGCCGCGGTGGTGGAACACGAAATGGCGCCGGTGCTGGTGCACTGAGGCCACCACGCGGCCGGGCCAGGGCAGCGTTGGCGGCCCGCCCGGCGCCGACCAAACGCCTCACCCTGGCACGATTCTTGTCCGTCGCGCGCGGTTCGCGTTGACCCCCGCCGCCGTGAAGCCCATACATCGCCTCGTGGACTTGCCCCTGCCCGATACCGCCCTCCTAGCGGCGGACGACCTAGCCGTAGCCCGCCGCGTCCTGGCCCTGGAGGCCGAGGCGCTGGTGTTGCTGGCGGCCGGGCTGGATGCGCGCTTCGGCGCCGCCGTGACCTTGTTGGCGGGGGCGAGCGGGCGCGTTGTCGTCTCCGGCATGGGCAAATCCGGGCATGTGGCGCGCAAGATCGCGGCAACCATGGCGTCCACCGGCACTCCGGCGCTGTTCGTGCACCCGGCCGAAGCCAGCCATGGCGACCTGGGCATGATCATGGCCGGGGACGCGGTGCTGGCGCTGTCCAATTCCGGCGAGACCCCGGAACTGGCCGACCTGGTGGCGCATACCCGGCGCTTCGGCCTGCCGCTGGTGGGCATTGTCGGTCGCGACGAAAGCACCCTGGCCCGCGCCGCCGACGTGGCGCTGGTGCTGCCCCGGGCGCAGGAAGCCTGCCCGAACGGCCTGGCGCCCACCACCAGCACCACGCTGCAGATGGCGCTGGGCGACGCGCTGGCGGTGGCGCTGCTGACCCGCAAGGGGTTTTCCGCCGCCGATTTCCGCGTGTTCCACCCCGGCGGCAAGCTGGGCGCCAAGCTTTCCCGGGTGCGGGAGTTCATGCATGCCGGCGATGAAATGCCGCTGGCCGGGCCGGATATGCGCATGGACGCCGCCATGGTGGCGATGACGGCAAAGCGCTTCGGCTGCCTGGGCATCGTGCAGCACGGCGCGCTGGTTGGCATCATCACCGATGGCGACCTGCGCCGTGCCCTGCAACCCGGCCAGGCGGCGCCGCGCCATGGCCTGCTGAACCTGACCACCGCCGAGGTCATGACCCATAATCCGCGCACCATCGGCCCCGACGCCCTGGCGGCCGAGGCGCTGCACGTGATGGCGGGGCGCATCACCACCCTGTTCGTGGTGGATGCCGACCGCCGGCCGGTGGGGATCCTGCACCTGCACGACCTGCTGCGCGCGGGGGTGGCATGACCCTGCTGGCCAGCGGCAAGCCGGGCGCGCCGCCGCCCGCCGCCCTGCAGCACCGGCAGATGCTGGCGCCGTCGCGCGAACGCACGGCGCTGACCACGGGCCAGATGGCGCGGCGCCGGCTGGCGGTGCGGCTGGCCAAGCGGGTGCTGCCGGTGCTGGCGCTGGTGCTGCTGGCGGCCATTGTGCTGTGGCCCGAATTCGAACGTTCGGAGGATCGGTCCCGCTATGCCTTCCGCCGCAGCATGCAGCCGCGGTCCGAGGCGCTGCGGGTGACCGCGCCGCGCTACCAGGGCATCGACGACCTGAACCGCCCCTATACCGTCACCGCCGACCTGGCCCAGCAATTGGGCAGCGAGGAGGTGCTGGACCTGACCACCCCGCGCGCGGACATTTTGATGACCGATGGCAGCTGGATCTACCTCCAGTCCGAATCCGGCCGCTACGACCGTCCGGGTGACCACCTGGACCTGGCGGGCGCGGTGACGATCTTCCACGACAACGGCACCATGCTGCGCACCGACCAGGCGGCGATAGACCTGGCCCGCGGCACCGGCGACGGCGACATGCCGGTGGCGGCGCAGGGGCCCTTCGGCACGCTGACCTCCGCCGGCTTCCAGTTGCGCGAACGCGGCGCCGTGGTGGTGTTCACCGGCCGGGCGCATGCGGTGCTGGAAGGCGGCGGCAAATGACCCGTTCCAACCTGATGGCCGCCCCCCTGCTGGCGGCGCTGCTGCTGGCGCTGCCGATGGCGCCGGCCCGGGCCCAGGGCATCGACCTTTCCGGCGGTGGCCCGGTGGATGTCACCGCCACGGATGGCATCGAATGGCGCCAGGTGGAACAGGTGATCGTCGCCCGCGGCAATGCCCGCGCGGTGCGCGACACGGTGACGGTGGACAGCGACCGGCTGATGGCGCGCTATCGCCCCGCCGGCGGCGCCCAGGCGCAGCCCGCCCGCCCCGCCGGCCAACCCCCGGTGCTGGGGGAGAATCCGGCCGGCGGCAGCAATGAGATCTGGCGGCTTGAGGCTGAGGGCCATGTCGTCATCCGCACCACCACGGACACCGCCAAGGGCGACCGCGCCGTGTACGACATGGACCAGGCGGTGCTGGTGCTGACCGGGCGGGAGCTTTCGCTGGCCACGCCGAGCCAGGTGCTGACCGCGCGGGACAGCCTGGAATACTGGAGCCAGCGCCGCATGGCGGTGGCCCGCGGCAATGCCGTGGCGGTGGACAGCCAGGAAGGCCGCCGGGTGGGCGCCGACACGCTGGTTTCCTACCTGCTGCCGGAAGACGCTCCGCCGCCCGCGCCAACCCCGGCCCCGGCGGCCCGCCCCGCGGCTGCCTCGGGCCGCGCCGCCCCGGCGGATGCGCCCGGCGCCGGCAAGGTGGACCGGGTGGAGGCGTTCGGAAATGTCGAGATCCGCACCGCGACGGAAGTGGTGCGCGGCGACCGTGGGGTGTACAGCCCTGCGACCGGGATGGCCCGGATTTTGGGCAATGTGCGCATCACCCGTGGTGACAATCAGATCAATGGGCGGGAAGCCATCGTGAACCTGCGGACCGGCGTGGCCCGTCTGGTCGCTTCCAGCGACCGGGGCGAAAGGGTGCGGGGCCTGATCGTGCCGCAGCAGGAAGGCCGGCCGGGCGCGCAGGCGCCACAGCCGCGGCCGCCGGAACGGCGCGCGCCATGAACAAGCCAGCCCCCGTCCCGCAGTTGCAGACCATCAACGGAGAGGGCGGCCTGGTCGCCATCGGCCTGGGCAAGCGCTACAAGAAGCGGCCCGTGGTGCGCGGTGTCAGCATCAACCTGAAGCGCGGCGAGGCGGTGGGCCTGCTGGGCCCGAATGGCGCCGGCAAGACCACGACCTTCTACATGATCACCGGCCTGGTGCAGCCCGACGAAGGCCGGGTGATGATGGATGGCCACGACGTGACCACCCTGCCGATGTACCGCCGTGCCCGCCTGGGCCTGGGCTACCTGCCGCAGGAGGCCAGCATCTTCCGCGGGCTTTCGGTGGAGGACAACATCCTGGCGGCGCTGGAGGTGGTGGAGCCGGAACGCGACCGCCGGCACCAGATGCTGGACGCGCTGCTGGCCGAATTCGGCATTGCCCATCTGCGCCGCGCCCCGGCGCTGGCGCTTTCGGGTGGTGAACGCCGGCGCTGCGAGATCGCCCGCGCCCTGGCCACCCACCCCAGCTATATTTTGCTGGACGAACCGCTGGCCGGTATCGACCCCATCGCGGTCAGCGAGATCCGCGACCTGGTGAAGCACCTGAAGGACCGTGGCATTGGCGTGCTGATCACCGACCACAACGTGCGCGAGACGCTGGAGATCATCGACCGCGCCTATATCCTGCACGACGGCCAGGTGATGATGGAAGGCCGCCCGCACGAGATCGTGGCGCATGAGGGTGTGCGCCGCGTGTACCTGGGCGAACGCTTCAGCCTGTGACCGCAGCATGACGGCCGCATCCAGCCCCTGTATGGCGGCCTGACCATGGCGATGGGACCGCGCCTGGACCTCAGGCAATCGCAGTCGCTGGTAATGACGCCGCAGTTGCGTCAGGCGATCAAGCTGCTGCAATCCTCCAACATGGAGGTGACCGCCTTCGTCGAGGAGGAGTTGGAGCGCAACCCGCTGTTGGAGTGGGATGAGCGCAGCACCCCCGGCCCCGATGCCGGTCGCGGCACCGACCCGCTGCCGGCCCAGGCCGAGGCGCCCGACGCCGCCAGCGCCGCCAGCGGCGACAGCCTGCCCAGCGAGGCCGCGGCGCCGTTGGATGTCGACTGGTCCAACGTGCATGACAGCGACGCCGCCTTCACCCCCAGCCATGGCAGCGGCGGCAGCCGCGACTTCGACGACGACCTCTCGGGCATCGACGACCTGGCCGCCGCCGGCAAGACGCTGCGCGAGCACCTGGGCGAACAGATCCGCCTGACCTTCCACGACGGCAAGGACCGGCTGATCGCCGCGCAACTGCTGGCGCTGGTGGACCCTGCCGGGCGGCTGGCGATCGAAAGCGAGATCATCGCCCGCGCCATGGGCTGCGCCACCGCCCAGGTGGAGAAGGTGCGGCTGCTGATGCAGCGCTTCGACCCGGTGGGCATGTTCTGCCGCGACCTGCGCGAATGCCTGGGCGTGCAACTGGCGGACCGCAACCGACTGGACCCGGCGATGCAGGCGCTGCTGGACAACCTGGAATTGCTCGCCCGGCGCGACACCCGTACGCTGATGAAGCTGTGCGGCGTGGACGCCGAGGACATGGCCGAGATGGTGGCCGAGCTGCGTCGGCTGGACCCCAAGCCCGGCGCCGCCTTCGACCAGTCCCCGGCGCCGGCGGTGGTGCCGGACGTGCTGATGCGCCGCGCCCCGAACGGCGAATGGCTGCTGGAGTTGAACCCGGAAACCCTGCCGCGCGTGCTGGTCAACCGCGGCTTCCATGCCCGTGCCATCGTTGGCGCGAAGAACAAGGACGAGAAGGCCTTCCTGGCCGAACGGCTGCAAACCGCCACCTGGCTGGTGAAAAGCCTGGAACAGCGCGCCAACACCATCATCAAGGTGGCGGCCGAGATCGTGCGCCGCCAGGACGGCTTCTTCCGCCATGGCGTTGAACATCTGCGCCCGCTGATCCTGCGCGACGTGGCCGAGGCCGTGGCCATGCACGAGAGCACGGTCAGCCGGGTGACGGCGAACAAGTACATCGCCACGCCGCGCGGCACCTTCGAGCTGAAGTATTTCTTCACCACCGCCATCGCCGGCACCATGGGTGGTGAAAGCCACAGCGCGGAAGCGGTGCGGCATCGCATTCGCGGCATGATCGAGGCCGAGGACATCAACGACGTGCTGTCGGATGATGCGATTGTGGAGCGGCTGCGCAAGGAAGGCGTGGACATTGCCCGCCGAACCGTGGCGAAATACCGCGAGGCGCTGCGTATTCCATCCTCCGTGCAGCGCAAGCGGGAGAAGGCCGTTCCGGCCTGAGCCGCGCGCCCCTCGGGCGCAGGTCGTGATCCTTCGGGACCATCGGCCATAGTCCCCGTGGGTCTCCGCCGGTGATCCGGGCGGACCCTTCCCCACTTGGGGAAAGAAGGGTCGAAGCCTCATGCACATCACCGTCGCCGGCAAGCAGGTCGAAACCGGGGAAGCCCTCCGTGTCCATGTCCAGGACGGGTTGGCCACCATCACCGGCAAATATTTCGACCATGCGCTGGAAGCGAACGTCACCTTCCACCACGACCAGAAAGCCAGGCCCGGCGCGCATTTCTGCTGCGACATCAACCTGAAGGCCGGCCGCAACGTGTTCATGCGGGCGGAAGGTGAGGGGGTGGACGCGCATCGTGCCTTCGACGTGGCGGCCGAACACCTGGGCAAGCGGTTGCGTCGCTATCGAAGGCGGGTGAACGACCACGCGCGCAGCCTGGCGGCCCAGCGCGACGTGGCCCCGGCCGAGGAAGCCCGCCAGGTGGTGCTGCAACAGCACGAGGACCCGGAGGTTGAGACCGAGGCCGCCGCCCCGGCCGCCAATGGCCATGGCGTGGTGGTGGCGGAACAGACCACCGAGATCCTGCGCCTGACCGTCAGCGAGGCGGTGATGCGGTTGGACCTGGAGCATCGCGCGGTGATGATGTTCCGCAACAGCGGCAACGGCGCCCTCAACGTGGTGTACCGGCGCGAGGACGGCCATGTCGGCTGGATCGACGCGCCCGTTGGCTAGAGCGGGATCGCCTGAGGTGGAATCACCGGCGGCGTGCATCAGCTGCTCGAACAATGGCTTGGAGTTTGTCGGATGCTGACGTGAGCGTCTGACAGAACCCAGGGGTCGGTGCAGGCGGTATCGCCGGAGCGGTGAATCGGTCGCTCAAACAAAGCCTGAAGCGTGATCCACCTGGGTGGATCGCGCTTTGAGGCGGAAGCGCGCGACGCATCAACCGCCCGGGTCGTGCCGGCCATCTCGGCCCGGCGGCGAGGACAAGGTTACGGGAGCCGTGTCGCGGCAGGTGGCCGTGGCGCCGGCTCCCGCCACTGTCAGTTGCCGCGCCCGGTGCGGCGGCACATAGGGGGATGGCGCCGCGACGCCTCAGCGTTTGCCGCAGCGAGGACCCCGATGGCTCGTCTGCCGCTACCGCCGGACCTGGACCGCCGTATTCCGCGCCAGCAGCGGGCGCAGGCCAGCTGCGCGGCGATTTTCAGCGCCACCGAGCGCATTCTGCAGCGGGATGGCCTGGCCGGACTTTCCACCAACCGCATCGCCGAGCAGGCCGGCGTGTCGATCGGTACGTTGTACCAGTATTTTCCGCACAAGCAGGCGGTGCTGCTGGAAATGGGCCAGCGCGATATCGCCCAGGCCCGCCTGGCCGTGGCCGCGGCCCTGGCGGTGGCCCCGCCGGGTGAGGTGGCGTCCGCCGTGGCGCGCGCGCTGGTCGGTCATTTCGCCGGGCGTTGCCAATTGCGTCGGGTGTTGGCGGAAACCGTGTTCAGCCCGGGCCTGCATCCTGAACTGGCCGTGGCGCTTACGGCGGCGATGCAGCCCCTGGCGCGGCAGGCCACCAGCCCGGCGCGATTATTCGTGCTGACGCGGGCGGTGATGGGCGTGCTGCACGGCGCCGTCATGGCGGCGGAGGCGCCGGCGACGGCGGTGCTGGAAGCCGAATTGCTGGCGCTGGTGCGCGGCTTCCTGGCGCAGCCGGATGCCGGCGCGACCGCCTGAGGTGGTGTTGCCGCCGGGCGTGCAGCACGCAACAAGGCAATCACCCAGGCCCAGCGCAACGCCTGCTGCGGCGTGGACCAGGGCCGGGCGACCTCAGTGGCTCAGGATATCGGGGTCTTCGTAGCCCAGCAGGTCCAGCTCGCCGCGGGCGGGCAGGAAGCGGAACACATCCTGCGCCAGGCTCAGCCGGCCTTCGCGGATCAGCAGCGCTTCCAGCCGGGCCCACAGCGCATGCAGGTGCAGCACGTCGCTGGCGGCATAGGTCTGCTGGTCCACGCTGAGTTCCGGCGCGCCCCAGTCGCTGCTCTGCTGCTGCTTGGAGATGTCCACGCCGACCAACTGGTTCAGCAGGTCCTTCAGGCCATGGCGGTCGGTGAAGGTGCGTACCAGCTTGGCGGCGACCTTGGTGCAGGCCACCGGGGCCACGCGCACGCCCAGCCAGCGATACAGCGCGGCGCAGTCGAAGCGGGCGAAGTGGAACAGCTTGGTGCAGGAGGGGTCGGTCAGCAGGCGCTTCAGGTTCGGCGCCGCATAGCCCTGGCCGCCGAGGCTTTCCGGGATCAATTGCACCAGATGTGCGTTACCATCGCCCGAGGAGAGCTGAACCAGGCAGAGCCTGTCACGATGTGGGTTGAGGCCCATCGTCTCGGTGTCGATGGCGACCAGCTTGCCAAGGTCCAAGCCGTCCGGCAGGTCATGCCGATACAAACGGATCATGGATTTCCCCTGGAAGAGAGTAGTGTTTGCCATCACGGCGTGCCTCCCGGCTAGGGAGGTGGTGCCCAGGAAAGGACTCGAACCTTCACGACCTTGCGGTCACTGGCACCTGAAGCCAGCGCGTCTACCAATTCCACCACCTGGGCTTTGGCTGCGGAGTATTGCGGCAGTGGCGGTCTTTTATGGGCAGCCCCTCCGGCCGTCAAGCGGGTGAAATGCAGGTTTTTACACTTAAGTTGCAGCCAGCGACGGCGGAGGCGGTGATGCGGAATTCAGGCAAGGCCCAGGTGGCCACGGTGTTCGGTGGCCATGGCTTCATTGGCCGCTACGTGGTGCAGCGCCTGGTGCGGCAGGGTTGGGTGGTGCGCGTGGCCTGCCGGCACCCGGCGCAGGCGTTGTTCCTGCAAACCCAGGGCGGGGTGGGCCAGGTGGTGCCGATGGCGGCCAGCCTGGGGGATGAGGCCGCCGTGGCGCGGGCGGTGGCCGGCGCCGGCCTGGTGGTGAACCTGGTGGGCATTCTGGCCGAACGCCGGCCGGGCGATTTCATGCGCGTGCATGCCGAGGGGGCCGGGCGGGTGGCACGGCTGGCGGCGGCGGCCGGGGTGGCGCGGCTGGTACAGGTTTCCGCCATTGGCGCCGACCCGGCCAGCCCCAGCGCCTATGGCCGCAGCAAGGCGGCCGGCGAGGCGGCGGTGCGCGCGGCCTTCCCCGGCGCCACCATCCTGCGGCCTTCCATCGTGTTCGGCCCGGAGGACCAGTTCTTCAACCGCTTCGCCGGGCTGGCCACGCTGCTGCCCTTCATGCCGGTGGTGCGCGGCACCACGAAGTTCCAACCGGTCTATGTGGGGGATGTGGCCGACGCCGTGCTGGCCGCCGCCACCATCCCCGCCGCCAGCGGCCAGCTTTATGAGTTGGGCGGGCCACGCGTGGCCAGCTTCCGGGAACTGCTGCGCCTGGTGCTGGAGGTGACCCGCCGGCGGCTGCCGATGCTGG